>NZ_JADEXE010000293.1 GCF_015207265.1 Nodosilinea sp. LEGE 07298
CCCATCCACCCATCCACCCATCCACCCATCTACCCATCCCACTTCACCTTAAACAGGCGAAACAGCTCATAGTCGCGGCTAGAGACCACCCGCGCCCCTTCGGCCTTGACCAGGGCCGGCCAGCGATCGAGGTCTTCTAGATACACCTCGGCCCCCAGGTAGGTTTCGAGAATGGCCCAGGGTTCGGCCAGCTCAGCCTCAGGGTTGAGGGCATCAAAGAGAAACCAGCCGCCGGGTTTGAGAATTTTTTTGACCTGCTGTAGCACCGTGGCCCAGTAGTCGGCGGGGTAGTAGCAGCTCACTCCGGTGGCGATCGCCATATCAAAGGAATGCGGCTCGTACTCTAGCCGGTGGGCAGGGGCTTGGGTAACCCCTTTAAACAGCTTGGAATTGAGCTGAGGGCCGCGAGAGGTCAAGGCCTGGCAGGCTACTGGGCTAATTTCATGGCCGTGGAAGAGGGCCTCCCAGTCGCGCCAGGGATAGATCAAAAAGCTAATGCCGCAGCCGATATCAAGGCAGCGATCGCGCCTGCGGGGCTTTACCGATTCCCAAAAGGGCGTCGAGATCCGGGGCGTTAGGGTACCGGCAATCCAGTCTTGGAACACGGGCATTTCTTCGACCTCGGGGGGCAGGTCAAAGGCTTTGCCGCTAAACTCCTGGTCATAACGTCGGGCCACGGCCTGAATCTGCGCTCCCCATGGGGAGGGGTCAGCGGGCAAGCGGCTTGTCCCTTCGCTTTTCATCCTTTAAGGGCTCGGCTAAAGTTTTCGCGGTACGACTTATTGAGGGCCAAAAACAGCGGCCACAGCAACGTGAATTTAACCTTGCCCTGGGTAAAGTTGGTGCGGTTAAACCCCGTCCAAAACTTAAAGGCCCCGCCGCCGTAGATGCCAGCCAACAAAAGCGCGATCAATGTACTCATAGTCACTGCTCCTTTCTACCCGGGTCGCCTATGCTTCTACAATACCAACGTTGCCTCCCGGTTGGTTGTCCGCCATGGCCTCTATTTTCTTAGCATTGGCCTCCAACGCTAGAGAAAGGTAGGCATACAGCGGCGCAGCACAGATCCCACCTGAGATAGAGATAGATTGGGTATATTTACTCTAATCTATCCTCGGGCAGGTCAGGGCCGGGGTAAAGTAATAGATATGTCCAAAGGCAGATCACTCTGTCTTTGCGCTCTCTATCTATTCGATATTGAGCTGATGCCCCGCCATCGTGCGGAGGCCCCCATTGGGAAGATGTTTTCAAGCAGGAAGGAGACAATATGCGTGCAGTGCTTATGGCTGGTGGTTCAGGGACTCGTCTGAGGCCACTGACCTGTGACTTGCCCAAGCCAATGGTGCCCATCCTCAATCGCCCCATTGCTGAACACATTGTTAACCTGCTCAAGCGCAACGGCATTACTGAGGTGATCGCGACCCTCTTCTACTTGCCTGATGTGATGCGCAACTACTTTAGCGACGGTCGCGACTTTGGCGTGCAGATGACCTATGCCGTGGAAGAAGACCAGCCTCTGGGTACGGCTGGCTGCGTCAAAAATATTGCTGACCTGCTAACCGAGACCTTTTTGGTGATCAGCGGTGACAGCGTTACCGATTTCGACCTCAAAGCCGCCATTGAGTACCACAAGCAAAAGGGTTCAAAGGCCACCCTGGTGCTGACCCGAGTGCCCAACCCGATTGAGTTTGGGGTGGTGATTACGGATGATGAGGGGCGGATTAAGCGGTTTTTAGAAAAGCCCTCCACCAGCGAAATTTTTTCAGATACCGTCAACACCGGCACCTACATTCTCGAACCCGAGGTGCTCGACTACCTGCCCGCCAACGAGGAGTCTGACTTCTCCAAAGACCTCTTCCCGCTGCTGCTGGAGAAGGGCGAACCCATGTTTGGCTATGTGGCCGACGGCTACTGGTGCGATGTGGGCCACCTGGAGGCTTACCGCGAGGCTCAGTACGATGCCCTGCACCGCAAAGTTGTAGTCGATTATGCTTACCCTGAGACATCTGACGACGTCTGGATCGGTGACAATACTCAGATAGATCCAACGGTTCAGATTCATCCGCCAGTGATGATTGGCAACAACTGCCGCATTGGCCCCCGCACTGTCCTCGAACCCGGCACGGTGATTGGTGACAACGTCACTATCGGCAGCGATGCCGACCTCAAACGCCCAATCGTTTGGAACGGTGCCATTGTGGGCGATGAGGTACACCTAAGGGCTTGCTCTATTGCGCGAGGGGCGCGGGTTGACCGTCGCTCTCACGTGCTGGAGGGAGCGGTGATTGGCCCTCTATCTACAGTGGGCGAAGAAGCGCAAATTAGCCCCGGAGTAAGAGTCTGGCCGAGTAAACAAATCGAGTCAGGTGCAACGTTGAACATTAACCTAATCTGGGGCAATACGGCCCAGCGCAATCTATTTGGCCAGCGAGGGGTGGCTGGGCTAGCCAATATTGATATCACCCCCGAGTTTGCGGTCAAGCTGGGGGCGGCCTACGGTTCGACCCTCAAGCAAGGCTCCCACGTGACGGTGTCGCGCGATCAGCGCAGTATTTCGCGCATGGTGTCGCGATCGCTGATTGCGGGCCTCATGTCTGTCGGCATCAACATTCAAAACCTGGAGGCGACGGCAATTCCGGTGGCCCGCAGCGTGCTGGCCCAAATGGGCGTAGCGGGGGGCATTCACGTGCGCTTGCACCCCGATCGCCCCGACTATGTATTAATTGAGTTCTTCGATGAACACGGCATCGACATTCCCAAAGGCAAAGAGAAAAAGATCGAGGGTGCCTACTTTAAAGAAGACCTGAGGCGATCGCCCATTCACGAGATTGGCACCGTCGCATACCCCACGGGGGTGGTTTCCACTTACACCACCGCCTTTGAGAAGCACGTCAATGTCGATGCGGTGACCAACAGTCAGGCCAAGATCGTCATCGATTACCTCTATGCGGTGTCGGGGGCAGTGCTGCCCCAGATTCTGGGCAAGTTTGACTGTGATGCGGTCGTGCTCAACGCCAGCCTGCGGCAGATGGCCCTCTCTAACGACGAGCGCGAGGTGATGCTGAGCCAGCTGGGTCAGGTGGTGCAGGCGCTGCGAGCCACCTTCGGGGCTCAGGTATCAGCCAACGGTGAGCAGCTCATCTTAGTCGACGAGGTGGGCACCTGCATTCGCGGCGAGGTGCTCACAGCCCTGATGTCGCACATGATGCTGACCACCCACCCGCGCGGCACGATTGTGGTGCCTGTACACACCTCTGGGGCGATCGAGCACATTGCCCGCCGCCACGACGGTCACGTGATTCGCACCAAAGCTAACCCAACGGCGCTGATGGAAGCCTGCCAGACCAATCCCAACGTAGTGCTCGGCGGCAGCGGCGAGATGGGCTTTATCTTCCCCGAACTGCACCCCGGCTTCGACGCCATGTTCTGTATTGCCAAGCTGATCGAGCTATTGAGCCTACAGCAGCGATCGCTAGAGCAGGTCTGGTCTGAGCTGCCCCGGATGGCCTACCGCATGCAAACCCTGCGCTGCCCCTGGACAGTGAAGGGTGCCCTGATGCGCTACCTGGTCGAAGAAAACCCGCCCGAGCGACTGGAGCTGATTGATGGCGTTAAAATTTTAGGCGACAACCCTGACGATTGGATTCTGGTGCTGCCCGATGCCGGTGAGCCCCTGGTACACATCTACGGCAACAGCCAGAGCCGCGAATGGCTCGACAGCACCCTGGACAAGTATCAGCAGCATGTCCAAAACTTCATCGAGAAAGAGCAGGGGATTATCAAGGAGACCGTGTCGCTATGAACAACTGCCTGCTGATGGCCGAAATTGTGCAGTCGCCCCAGCTGCGCTATACCTCCGACAATCAAACCCCCGTAGCCGAGTTTGTCGTGCAGTTTCCGGGTCTAAAAGAAGGCGATCCGTCTTCCCAAATGAAGGTGGTGGGCTGGGGCAACCTGGCCCAAGACATTCAGTCCCAGTACCAGGCAGGCCAGCGGGTGCTGCTGGAGGGTCGCCTGTCTATGAACGTTCTGGACAATCCCCAGGGCTATAAAGAAAAGCAGGTAGAAATGACGGTACAGCGGATCTACAGCGTGGGTGACCTGAGTACGATGCCCATGGCCCCTCCGGCCGCAGTAGCGACTCCCGCTGCAACCCCCAGCCCCGCTGCTGCTTCGCGCCCGGCAGCAAAAGCTCCTAGCGGCCCCGCCGAACCAGCCCCTAGCTACGACGACATTCCGTTCTAGAGCGTCAGTAGACTGCCTAGCCCAAGCATAGGGTGAACCGACCAGCCAACCTAGTGATCTGTCAGATTAAAGCCTGGCAGATCACTAGGTTTAGTTCACCGGCTACTCGGTTTCTGTTTCTACAAGAGAATTATCTTTTAGCGTGGTTTGCACCTGCTCCTGTAGCCAGGTATTAAACAGTTCGTCGATCAGCCGTTGGCGGGTAGTGTCATCGAGGCGAGCGGGCAAAAACTTTTCCAGGCGTACTACTACAAACCATTCACCAACTCGGGTGGGCGGCCACAGCTGACCCGGCTGGCTCATGACGAGAATTCTTGACAGGGCCGGATGCGGCACCGACAGCTCAACCGGGCCAATTAGCCCGCCGGTTTGGGCTTCCTGCCCTTCGGAGTACTGCCGGGCCAGGTCGGCAAAGGGCTGGCCATCGTCTTGAATGCGGAAGAAAAGCTCCTGGGCCAGACCCGCCTCGCGGGTGCGAACGAGGGAATACAACACCCGGTCGAGGTGGCTCTTGCGCTGCAAAAAGTAAGATTCAACCTGGGGTCCCCAGGTGTCGCGCTTGTACTGCTTTAGCTTTTGAGTCCGTTCACCTAAAAAGGCCAAATCGGCTTCGCTCAGCCCTCGCTGAGTTAAAAAGCTCTGGCGCTGCTCAGGGCTGGCGATCTGGTTAATCTGCAAAAACTGGTCTACGGCCTGGGCGGCTTGCTCAGGGGTGAGGGCAACGGCAGCGGTAGCCTGGTCAATAATGAGTTCTTTCGCCAGAGCGGGCAGCAGGCCATAGCGCCGGAGCAGAGGTACTATGTCGGCAGCCGCTAACGCTTGAGGGCCAACGTGCAGTACTGGACTAAAATCGGGGGGCGGAGACGTAGTCACAGGAAGAAGGGGCGCAATAAGCCATATAGCTCAACCTTATCGCATTATGCCAAGGCATTCTGAGGGGATTGGGAAGATTGGGGCGGATGGAGGGTTCTGCAAGCTTCTATCTAGTAGAGTTCAGCCATGGGCTGTCTACAGTTGACCAGGCTGCTACAATCCACCCAACTGTTTTATCGTCCCTAAGGACAATGTTATGACCCGGCCCACCATCCCTGTGGTGTCTTACCCCGATTTACTGAGTACCACGATGGCGCGGCAGCGGGCGATCGCAACCTTAGGTGAAGCGCTTGAGTCGGTGGGTTTTTTCATTCTCGAACCGCACCCTATTTCGCCAGAGGTGGTGCGGCGGGCCTATCAGGTGGCGGCAGAGGTATTTGCTCTGCCCGAGGCGGCCAAGACCCAGTACATGCTGTCCCAGCGCCGGGACGAGGGGGGCTTTTCTAGCTTGGGCAGCGAGCAGGCCAAGGGGCATACTGTCCCCGATCTCAAAGAGTTCTGGCACATCAATCGCCAGAGTCTCAATGCTCCTGACTCTCCCTGGCCTCAGGAGGTGCCTTCCTTTCGCCCAGTGATGACACGCCTTTACCAACAGCTGATGGCCTGTGCTGAGGTGCTGTTGGTCGCTTGCGCTGACTATTTAGGGCAGCCCCAAGATTGGCTAGTGTCCATGGCTACCGGAGGTAATACTGTGCTGCGTCTGGCCCACTATCCAGCGGTGGGGGTGACCCCTGCTGGCAGTCTGCGGGCTGCCCCCCACGAAGATATCAACCTGATTACCCTGCTCTGCGAAGCCACCGCCCCAGGACTCGAAATTTTGACCCAGCAGGGCAAGTGGCTGCCTATTCAAACTACCCCCGGCCAAATTGTGGTCGATACCGGCGATATGCTGCAAAGCCTGACAAATGGTTTGTTTAGGAGTACGACCCACCGAGTCGTTAACCCCCAGTCGAGCAACCAGGCTCGTCTATCGATGCCATTTTTTGTGCATCCTCGTCCGGAGGTTGACTTGACTCCGGTGGAGAGTTTGATCGATCGCACCGGGGGCGTGCCCCAGTTTCCGCCGATTACGGCAGCAGCTTATCTGACCCAGCGGCTGGAGGAGATTCGGGTGGGGGCGTTGATGTAACTAGGGCCGTGAGTGGGTGCGCGGCGGGAAGATTAGGCGGTAGGCAAAGGGGTTAAGCGCCGATGCCGAGACGACCAGCGAGACTAGGGGTAAGGGGCAATAGCACCGTCAAAGCCAGGAACAGGGCCAGCAGACTCAAGGCCGCACGGGCGTCGTTGGGTTCAGAAATATCGTTGAGGCAGGGGCGCTCGGGGGTGCGCTGCAAAATCAAAATTACCCCTGCCCAGTAGAGCGCCAGAGGATTGGCCAGCGATACCAGGACTAGCACCACTAGGGTGAATAGCGTGGTGCGATTTAGGGTTTTGCGCCCGTAGATAGCCTGCACCATACGGCCACCGTCAAGCTGCCCGGCGGGCATCAAGTTGAGGGCCGTAATCACCAGCCCTAGCCAGCCCATGATGGTCAGCGGATGAATATCGACCAGCGGTGCTTGCAGGGCCGAGCCCAGCACGACTCGGGCCAGCGCCCCGATTAATATTGATCCCTGAAAGAAGCCAGAGGGAATTTGAAAGGCGCTGCCGGGGTGCGATAGCATCAGCCCGCCTAGCAGCATAGCCAGGGAGACCAGGCCGCCAGCGGCGGGGCCAGCCAGGGCAATGTCGAACAGCACGCTGCGGTTGGGCAGCAGTGACTCGAATCGGGTGAGGCTGCCAAAGGCTCCAATTTGCCAGGCCGGGATCAGAAAGGGCGGGCTGAGGCGAATGTTGTAGCGGCGGGCGGCAACCCAATGCCCGGCTTCGTGGGCGACGAGGATTATTAATAGGGCGACTAAAAAGGGCAGGGCGGCCCGCCAGCGAGAAAAGTCTTGCAGCAGGTCAAAGCCCTGCAAAATGGCCCCCGCCTCTAGCCCGGTGAAGAGGGTTGCGATCGCCAATACCCCCGCCAGCGACCACTGGGCCGGGGTCGTTTTGACCGGGTCGGCGGTGGCGGGCAGCACGACGACGGTGGGCTTTTGCTCCAGGTTTTCGACTAAGAACAGGCGATAGCGATCGCCCAGCCGATCTTCCAGCGCTTTAGCAAGCTGGGTCTGGGTGGCCGCCGGTTCGCCCCGCAGGTTGCCGCGAAAAATAGCCCCCTGGTCGTAGGGGATCGTCTCGGTGCGAAAGTAGGTGTCGAGGCCAAAAATACCCTCAATTTGGGCCAGATCTTCAGCCGGAATGGAGATGCCCGCTGGGCTCTCGGTCGGCGTGGGGGTAGGCTGGTCGGTCTTTTCCAGGCTCTCGTTGTTTTCATGCTTGGCATCTACCGTCGCCACCGAAACCGAGCGCTGGGTGGAGAGCATGTCTTGACCCAGGTCGCGCAGCCGTCGACCCAGATAGATATAGAGGCCGGTCGACCCCAGCACCAGCACCAGCACGCCAACCAGGTTGATGTAAATACCCAGAGCAAACAGGCCAAAAAACAGCAGCCATGGTCCCATCAGCACCACCGACTGGAGCCAGGCCAAAATGCCCACGCTGCCGTAGGGCTGGGCGCGACGGTAGCCCCAAACGAGAATTGCGATCGCGGCCAGCAAAATCAACCCAGTAATCACCATAGTGCCGCTATCCCTAACCTTCTCAACTCGCCTTAGCAGGCGCACAAAACCCCCATCAGTCTACCGTTGATAGGCTAGGGCGGCCAGCCAGGGGCGACTTTAGACGCCTCTTCGCCGCGTTTCAGTAGAGTTCTCAGCGTCAGGGCGGGGGCAAACGCGCTCCAGGGGCCATCGTTCCAGGGTTAAGGTGCTTAAATAAAGCCAGATAGCCTGCCCCGTGCTGTATTGACGTCAGGGGTTCCATCTAGTTTTGTCAGCCCGTCCTTGCCAGCTGCCGCCCGCTATGACTTCACCGCCCCCAAACCC
>NZ_JADEXE010000294.1 GCF_015207265.1 Nodosilinea sp. LEGE 07298
CCCATCCACCCATCCACCCATTCACCCATCTACCCATTCACCCACGCACTCCCCTACTCTAATGATTCCCGATAGCGCGCTAGAAGCGGCTGCAGGAAGTCGTAGCCATCGACGCCGATGACGGCGAGGAACTGGCGGCGGTGGTCGGCGAGAATGCTCTCGAAGGTGTCGGGGCCAAGCTGGCCGTAGAGAATGCTGAGCAGAGCGGCGGGCTGTCGCCATTCGGGAGAATCGATTTGGTGCAGCAAGTACATGCCCAGGCAGCCGGTGAGAACGGCCTGTTCGAGGTTGCCATCGCCCTGGTGGGCGGCGGCCATATTGGCGAAGTTAGAGGCCATCAGGAAGCGATCGCCGATCGCCTGCGCCACCTGCAATCCCTGCTGAAGGGAGGCGATCGCCTCCCTGTACTGGCCGAGCTTGAGCTGGGCGATGCCGAGGCTGTTGGCGCAGAGGGCCTGGCTGGGGCGATCGCCCACCTGTTCTGAGAGCGCTAGCCCCTGTTCGAGGTAGCTGAGCACGGTCTCGTACTGTTCGGCTTCTAGCAGCTGCGACTGGCCCTGGGCGACCTGGCTGTAGCCGAGGTTGGCCAGGGCGTTGGCTTGGCCAATGCGATCGCCGCTCTGACGAGCCAAGATCAGCGCTCGCTGGCTGTGGCCCTGGGCGGTTTCAAAGTCTTGCTGAGCGACGCAGGTACGGCTGAGGTGATTGAGGCTGGCAATTTCGCAGGGCACGTCTTTGGCTTCGCGGGCTACCTCTAGTGCCTGCTGGTGAAAACGCTGAGCCTGGCGGTAGTTGCCCAGCGCTCGCTGCGAGTAGCCCAGCAGCGTCAGAATGCGGGCCTTGACGGCGGTATTGGCCACTTCTTGAAGCGGTTGATCGAGATAGTCGAGCAGGGCGCGTAGGGGTTCTCCAGACAGCGCGGTGAACAGGCCGCCGTAGAGGGGAAAGTAGCTCTGGTTGGCAAACTGTCGCAGCCCCTGTAGCGCCAGCTGGAATGAACCCCTAGCCAATGTGCGCTGGCCTTGTTCGCCCAGACGACTGGAAATTTGGCCCCAGACCACGGCAAAGGTGAGGAAGGTGGCGATGGAGAGGCGCTTACCGGCCTGGGGGTCGTAGGGCTGGCGATCGAACCAGTTCACCAGGGCCAGCTGGAGCCGCTGCAAGACTACGCCCCAGGCCACCCAGTCGGCTACCCGCAAAGGCACTGTGACACCAGCGGTGGTCACGGTTTGGTGCAGGGCCAGGTCTTCAAACAGGCGCTTGAGGGCGGGCGAGCTGACGATGCGGCCCCAGTGCTGCCAGGGGCTGGGGCGATCGCCCGGCTGGCTGAAGCCAATCTGCTGCCCCTGAGCGTAAATCCAGCCGACTACATCGCCTTCAAGCTGTTGCCAGGCAGCTAGGCCCTGCTCCAGGCCATTGGCCAGAGTAGCCAGGGCGGGTTCGGCCTCAGTGGCGGGGGCCGTCTCTGACGGTGCAGGAGCCTGCTTCAGTGCCCGAGCCAGCTGCACCAGCTGTTCTCTCGATAGAGGGTGGTCGCGGTTGGGGTCGAGGGCCGCCACCAGCTGAAAGAGACGTTCTTCGGGAGGCGTATTTAGAATTTCGGCCTCTACCCCTGTAATGACCGCTGTAGCCTGGTTGTCGGCCTGCCAGCGCTGCCACTCGCTCTGTATTGTGCGCAGCGCCCGGTGCTTACGAACAGCTTTTGCATGTTTAAATTCGTCATCACCGGGAGCCAGGTCAGGCTCTAGGGCCGCCAGAGTAGCTTCTAAAGCCCGCTCAAATAACTCGCCACTGCCGGGCTCTACCCCGGCCTGCAGTATGCGGTAGACCTGCTGCTTCGACTGAATTTTGCCCTTGAGGGTAGCGGCAACAATGTCATCGATGAGCGTTTGGTATGGTTGAGCCATAGGTCGCCATGCCGTTCAAAGGGTACAGAGAAACAGGGGTGCCAAGAAAAGGTGCCGTTGCCCAAGTGTGCCATAGATTTTTCAGAGATTCAGCCCCAATCAGGCTGGGCAGGGGGCGCTAAACCTCGGTCAAAGAGCAGGGGTGAGGTAGTCTGAGAGACAGGCGGCAATCCCTGAGATTTGCCTTGGAGTTTACAAGTTGAGTATGGGCAAGGTTGCCTGGAGTACCATCCACGCTGGGGTGCATCGGCGGCTAAAAGTACGTCCGATGCTGCCTCAGGGGACAGCGGTTTTGGCGGCGGTTTCGGGTGGGCAAGATTCGGTCTGTCTACTCAAGCTGCTGGTTGATTTGCAGCCCAAGTGGGGCTGGTCGCTGCGGGCGGTGCACTGCGACCACCAGTGGCGGGCCGACTCTGCCGCCAACGCCGATTTTGTGCAGCAGCTTTGTCAAGACTGGGGCATCCCCTGCCAGGTGGTTACAGCCGGGACTGACTACCCTACCGAAGCCGCCGCCCGCCAGTGGCGCTACCGGGTCTTTGAGGAGATAGCGACTCAAGAGCACTGTACCCAAGTGGCGACTGGGCATACGGCGAGCGATCGCGCCGAAACCCTGCTTTACAACCTGCTGCGAGGCAGCGGCACCGATGGTCTGCAAGCCCTGGTCCGGCAGCGTTCCCTAACGCTCGATGGCACTGTTTCAGTGGTGCGCCCCCTGCTCGACCTGACCCGCCAGCAGACGGGGGAGTTTTGCCGCCAGTTCAATCTCCCCGTTTGGGAAGATTCCACCAACCAGGACACTCGCTACGCCCGCAATCGCATTCGCCTGGAGCTGCTGCCCTACCTGCGATCGCACTTTAACCCAGGGGCAGAATCTACCCTGGCCAATACCGCCGAACTGCTGACAGCCGAAGTGGAATTGCTGGAGACGCTGGCGGGGGATCTATACGAGCAAACCGTTGCTAGTGCTACGACAGCGACAGCGACCTGGAGAATCGAGCGATCGCCCCTCAGAGCATCCCCCCTGGCCCTACAGCGGCGAGTGCTGCGCCGGGTACTACAGCAGGTAACGCTGGTCCAGGTGAGCTTTGAGCATGTAGAAAAACTGGTAGCCCTGCTGAGCGCCCCCAACGGCAGCCAGAGCGATCCGTTTCCGGGCGGGGCGATCGCGATTGTAGAGGGGGACTGGGTAGTAGTGAGTGGACTCGAACCCTAAGCAGAGCCTAACCCTGAGCGGAGTCGAACCCTGAGCGGAGTCGAAGGGGAGTCAACGAGCAATACTCACCAGCACTAAACCCTAGCCACTGATTTGGGTTCTAAAATAGAAAATATCGCCGACCTAGAGTCTACCTCCATGCCCCTTCCCCCTGCTGTGCGCTATCGCCTGGTACGCATCCAGGCCATCAGTCGCCCCCTCCGTCGTCCGGTAGTGTGGGGCAGCTTAGTTGGGCTGGGGCTGGTGGCGGTGGTAGTGCCCCAGTATCTACGCCATCCGGAGTGGCGCAGTCAGTACAATCCCGCTGTCGACAGCCCGGCGGTCAACCCTGACACCGATTTGGGCACTTTATCGAGCGAAGACCTGGCCGACTTAGCCGAGATTGATAACCTGGCGCTGCTGCTCAACGAGCTACAGCCCACTACATCTACAGCACTAGACTTACCTACCGCCTCAGACCGTTTAGCGCTGCCCCAAGCTACGCCAGCGGAAATAAGCGCTAGCCCCTTCGCCCAATACCTGGAGCGCAGCCGCTTTCGGTTCAGTCCTGCACCTAGCGGAGTGGCAGATGAGGGGGAATCTGCGATCGCCGTTGAAAACCGATCGTCAACCATCGCCCCTGGCCAGCGCCAGCCCTCGGCGGCAGCATCTACCGAGGCGCTGCCCCCCAGCTCTCTACAGCAAGCTCTAAGCGAAAGGCTAAATTCGCGTCCGACACAATCCGTCGATGCCGAGTCATCCACGGAACCTGGTGCAGCCGCGAACGGCCCTACCGAAGCACTCACCAGCGGTTTGACACCTCCACCCTGGATGGTAGAAGGCAGTTTGCCTGGGGTTGACCAGCGCTTTATTCGCACCACGCCGCAGATGTCGCCGCCGCCGGGGACCACGGGCTATACCCAACCGCCAGGGTTGTCGCCTAGCCTGGCGGTACCGGCACCCGAGCGGGGGGCGATCGCGCCAGCAACGCTAAATCTAGATTTTGGTTCTCCAGCGACGGCACCAGTAGGGAGTGGGCAGGTGCGATCGCAGCCCGGCCAGCTCAACAACAGCGTCAGCACGCCGCTGCCCCAGCCCGCACCGCCGCCCTTCTCGGCCCCCAGGCCACCGGGCGTTTACAGCGGCAACGGCTATATCAACACCTTTTCAGACCCCACCGGACCGCCCGCAAACTAGGAAAAGCAGGAACGAGTCTGTTGAATCGGGCGTGTCATCCCTCCGGCCTTTGACCAAAGCGGATGACACGTCTCAGATGCGCTAGTCTGCGTTCGACTCGGGGTAGGGGTCGCTGAGCTGCTCGGTTTCGGGGCAGTCCTCAGACACATTGATCTCGACATCGCCACGGGGGACAGCCGCCAGGCGCTTGGTCACAGCGCCAATGCTCTCAACGCGCACCATCTCTTCCCATGAGCAAATCTCGTCTTCTTCTTCGGTTTCGTAGCGAAAGGTAACCAGATCGCCTTCGATGTCTAAAATCTTCGCCCGCTCAATCCAACGCTGTTGATCCCGTAGAAAAATCCACACATCTTGACCATCACAACAGAGTTGATAGATCTTGCGGTGTAGCATAGTCGCGGCTCCTTTACAGGTAACATCAACGCTCGTTAGCCTGGTTGGTGCAGGGGAAGTGCTGCCAACAAGCAGGAAAACTATCTGAGATTGCAGACCTGGCCTTTGCTCTGGGATCTGGCGTTAGCCCCTGGGGCCAGCTTTTTAACTCTCGCTCCCTATGGGGATGCATTAGCAGTCTAGGTAGATGATCACTCGCTATAGATTCTAGCCAATCGTGGGTCTGCTCCTCAGCATTCCCCCAGCAACCACTCCTTTCTCTTATCAATGAAGCTGGTCTAGCAGTGTAGCAAGTCATACATCTGCTTGCCCACAACGGCCCCGAGGCGAACGCTATAGTGGAACCCAGCCCTGTTCTTCCCCCCATGCCCTATGCTGCTGCACCTCTGCACCTGGCCAGAAGTTGAGGCCTACCTGAATGACTCGACCGGCATCATTCTGCCGATTGGCTCGACAGAACAGCACGGCCCCACCGGATTGATTGGCACCGATGCGATTTGTGCTGAAGTGGTTGCCAAAGGTGTAGGCGAGGCCGCTAACGCCCTGGTTGGCCCCACGATTAACGTCGGCATGGCCCTGCACCACACCGCCTTCCCCGGTTCCATGACCCTGCGGCCCAGCACCTTGATTGCCGTCATTCAGGACTATCTGACGCCGCTGGTGCGCTACGGCTTTACCCGCTTCTTCTTTATCAACGGCCACGGCGGCAACATTGCCACCCTCAAGGCTGCCTTTGCCGAAACCTACACGGCTCTGGCCAGCGATCGCATTCCCAACGCCGAGCGGGTGCGCTGCACCACGGCCAACTGGTTTATGGCCCGGTCGGTGTATACCCTGGCGAAGGAACTCTACGGCGATCAGGAGGGTTCCCACGCTACCCCTAGCGAAGTGGCGCTAACGCAGTACGCCTACCCCGATTTCATCAAGCACGCACCGCTAGAGCCGCAGGTCGCCCCCCGAGGGCACGCCATCTACAGCCCCACCGACTTTCGGCAGCACTACCCCGATGGCCGCATGGGGTCGAACCCGGCGCTGGCGACCCCGGAGCACGGTCAGCAGCTCTATGAGGCGGCGGTGAAAGAGCTGACCAGCGACTACCTGGCGTTTCTGGCGGCAGAGTAAATATCTATATGCTTTGCCATGGGTGACACGGCCAATTCTCTCAATGGCATTCCCATTCGCCTGCCTGACGAGCGGTGGCAACACATTGTTCAACGCCATGCCGATATTGCTGACCGGAAAGACTTGGTTTTAGGAGCGATCGCAGCCCCAGAGCGTTTACTGCAAGGCAATGAGGGGGCGCTGATGGCCGTTCAATCGTTGGAGCTGGGAAAGTGGCGTAGTAGTCGTCTATAAAGAAACTCAGCGGGATGGCTTTGTGGTAACTGCGTTCTCAACTCGTAAGGCAAACTCACTCAATCGGAGGCAGCAGCTATGGCCGTAGCCAATTATCAAGAAGCTCAGAGCTATCTTAGGTTTCTGCCGCTGCTGCATGATTTGCCATAGCAGCCCTTTTTCATCGTTTACGACTTAGGAGCTGACGTACTCTACATCGACTTCAACAATCCGCCCCAATCTGCGGAAGACAGCGAGATCACCGACGACGATATTGTCATTCGTTACAACAATGCTGATGCCATTGTGGGCTCAACCATTCTCAACGCCAGTCAGCGCTAGCGCGACTGATTCGTTCAACCGCATTGGCATAGCAGCAGCTTGACTTGCTATATCCACCCCATAACATCGCATAGCAGCAGCTTGACTTGCCGTAACCACCCAGTGACATGGCGTTGCAGCGGGGTGATATAGCTTATCCACCCGGTGATATGGCATTGCAGAGCGATGACATGCCAATACCAGAGGATGATATGGCAATACCAGAGGATGATATGGCATTGCGGTCAGTGGTTCTAGCGAAACCGGCTGCGGCAATGGCATTACCATAGGGGCTAGCCCTTCTTGCGCCCCGGCCATGCCCAGCGATTTTGAGATTCTGCGCAGCATTTACAATGCCTTCGACCCCTTTGAGCCGCTGCACCCTGGCGACCCAGTATATGTAAATTGCAGCGCGGTGCGGGGCGAAGAAAATATTTTGGTGGATGTGGGGCGGCAGATCACATTGAGCGATCGCATCACCCACCAGCTTTACACCGGCCATCGCGGCGCAGGCAAATCGACCGAACTGCTGCGGCTCAAGGATGCCCTAGAGAAAGACGGCTACCGCGTTGTCTACTTTGCCGCCGAAGAAGATATCGATTTTGCAGATGCTCGGTATCCTGACATTTTGCTAGCATGCACGCATAATTTGATAAAAAGTTTAGATGGCAATCAAGATTCCATCCGAAATTGGCTACAGTCTCGGAGAACAGATTTTCATGATGTTGTAGAAGGCGCACTCAGTTTTGGCAACTTTGATGCTGAGGTGCCGTTCTCAAAACTCACGCTGACCCTTAAGGCTAGCCCTGAGGCTCGTGCTAAGATTCGAAGAGTTGTAGAATCTTACGCTCCCTCATTAATTGAAGCACTGAATACTTTTATTACTGAGGCAATGGCTCAAACTCCTCAACACAGCACTGACAAGTTAGTGCTGATTGTAGATAGCCTTGATCACATTTCGCCTACTTTCCAGGAGAACGAAATTAGCAATCATGAGCAAATCTTTGTTGATCGCAGCGAACAGCTCAAGCTGCTGAACTGCCACGTCATTTATACCGTACCTATTTCGCTAGTGTATTCGGGCCGCGCGCCCGACCTGCGCGACATCTACGATGCTGAAATTCAGGTGTTGCCGATGGTGATGGTGCATGACCAGGAAGGTAACGTGTGCGAAGACGGGCTAAACACTATGCGCGAGCTAGTTCGCCAGCGAGTGTTCCACGCCTCAGCAATAAGTGATGAGGCGCAATTGGTAAACGATATTTTTGACCAAGCTGAAACCCTTGACCAGCTCTGCCTCATGAGCGGTGGCCACATGCGCAACCTGATGTTGATGGCCCAGGAGGCGATCGCGCAAACCAGCGCGCTACCCATTAGTAAGAAAGCGGTGCGGCTAGCAATTACCAAAGCCCGTAATACCTATCGCAATGCGGTATACGACGATCAGTGGGGTTTGCTGGCTAACGTTTGGCAGACAAAGGGAATTCTCAACGATGAAGCCCATCGTGAGCTGCTATTTAATCGTTGTATTTTAGAGTATCGTTACCTTGACGATGATGGTGAAATCTTCTGCTGGCGTGACGTGAATCCTTTGCTGCGCGGTGTGAAAGAGTTTGGCTCTCCTGGAATGAGTATGCTGAAGTAGCCGTTACTATACGTTATGGCTATGGTGCCTCTACTGACAGAGCTCTTGGGTTTACCCGGTATTGATGTTGAGTCGTACGACGAGACCGAGGAGGGTC
>NZ_JADEXE010000029.1 GCF_015207265.1 Nodosilinea sp. LEGE 07298
TCAACAAATTGCTCGAATAGCGCGTTTATCATGGGACGCTAACTCATTGACTCTAAGCGGCCAGGGGTAACGTCTTTAGCTTATCCAATTGACCGCACTAGTACGAATGATCACCTTAACAGGGGTAAGGCATATCCCTAAGC
This sequence comes from Nodosilinea sp. LEGE 07298, assembly GCF_015207265.1. Classification (GTDB taxonomy): domain Bacteria; phylum Cyanobacteriota; class Cyanobacteriia; order Phormidesmidales; family Phormidesmidaceae; genus Nodosilinea. The sequence goes on from NZ_JADEXE010000029.1 coordinate 144, forward strand.
GGATGTGCCCATTTCCCTTTGCGCTGTGATGGGCTAGATGCCGCTGCCATCGAGAAATTCTTCAATGACTCGATCTTGCAGACGGCAATAGGTGTTGTCTTTAACGTCTATTGCCCCGACCAGTACTGGCTGAAGGCGAGCTTGACCAATCGCTTGTACCTCTTTTTCTAAGGACTCTATGCGATCGAGGAGTGCCCGAATGACCTGGGCCTCAGAATCGGGCAGGCTGCCGTGCTCTAGGGGGTCGACCCGTTCTCCGGCGCGGTATACAACCCGCCCAGGTACCCCAACTACGGTGCAGTCGGAAGGCACCTCTCGCAACACTACAGAGCCAGCCCCAATCCGCACGTTGTGGCCTACGTAGATGTTGCCGAGTACTTTTGCGCCAGCTCCTACCACGACGTTATCCCCCAGGGTAGGGTGACGCTTGCCGATTTCTTTCCCGGTGCCGCCCAGGGTAACGCCTTGATAGATCAGGGCATAGTCGCCAATAATGGCAGTCTCGCCAATCACCACGCCCATACCATGGTCAATGAAGACCGCCCTGCCGATAGTTGCGCCAGGATGAATTTCTATACCGGTTAAAAATCGAGCCAAGTGGGAAATTAAGCGAGGAACTAACGGCAGGCCCAGGTGCCAAAGCCAGTGGCTGAAACGATGCAGCGCCAGGGCATGGAAGCCGGGGTAGCAGGTTAAGACCTCTAGCCAATTGCGGGCCGCTGGGTCACGCTCGAAAACGATGCGGAAGTCGGCAAGCAGAGTCTTGAACACGGGCAATGAGGTTAATGGCAGCTTTACCATCGTAGCGTGGGCTTGCCCTCGGCTAACATCTACTCTCAGGCGAGATTGCTTGGGTGAAATCTTTTCCCTAACTACGGGCTGACGCTGAGGGAATAGCTGTAGCGCTGCCCCTGGTTGTGAGACCCTACCCAGATGCGATAGGTGCCGGCTGGCCAGCTTTGGTCTTGAATACGGGCATCGGGGTTGCGGCGATCGCTGTCTTCACCACAGCGGACGCTGCCATCTGGCCCCTGCACCAGCAAACTGGTGTCGTTACCGCCGCTGTTGACCTGAAGGGTGAGGGCCGCGAGGTCTTGCTGTAGGTCCATAGTGTGGTCGGGATTGGTGTCGGCAAAGCCAGCGCAAATCATGCCATTGCGATCGCGTCCAGCTATATTAGACAGCGCAGAAATGCCGTTGGTGAAGCCGCTAACACTGGCTGCAGGGGCAGACTCAGATAGCGTAAACGACTCAAAATTGACCTGCTGAGCCAGGGTCGGTAGAGCTACCACAGCGCCCATTGCTAAGCTTACTGCTAGGGCCATTGCCCCCTGCCGTTGAGTCTTCATCGTCGTGCCCCGTCTTCTACAGTTCAGTTCTATGGTGCTGGGTAACCACCATAACTGACCGACATAATAGACAGAAGTTGAAACTGTCTCTAGCGACACCAATCGATCGGTTGCAGCTCATCTAGTGATGGTCAAATGATGGCCGAAGGAGGCACCAGCGATGGAACTGATCCTGCTGCTGATTTGTATAGCGGGCACCTGGGCGATCGCCCAGACGGTCGATAGCTTGACGCATCTGGGCAATTTGCTGGTGCCGTCGCCCTGGCTGCTGGGAGGCATAGCCCTGGTAGTCGTCACCTGGCTTATGCGCGACTGACGGCCTTGGGCCTCACGCTCGGTCTAGAGATCGGTAGTGCCGTAGAGTTCGGGCACCTCTCGGGCTGGGGGCAGCGATTTAGCATCACGGGTCTCGATATAGCCCGTGTAGTAGGCTCCTGGCTCGATTTCTAGGGCACCAGCCACTACGTCGCCCTCTAAGCGGGCCGTGCGGCTGAGCGTGAGCTTGCCTTCGGCATAGACCCGCGCTTTAAGCACCCCCTGAACCACGATATTTTGAGCCCTGACTTCTGGCCCTTCGATTAGCCCAGAAGAGGAGATCTCGAGATCGCCTTTGATATCGACGGTGCCGTGGATAACGCCGTCTACCCGCAGCATTCCTTCGGCGTGGAGCACCCCTTCAAACTCGGTTTTTTGACTCAGATAGGTCAATAACGGAGCCGGTTTACGTTTGAACATCAGAATTGCCCTCATACCTCTAGAGAACAGCACTTCCACCAATGGCCTGAGCGAGATTGACCTTACAGTAACCGCATCTGTCAGTCTGACAGCCTATCTATGTAACTAAATCTTAAAAGACAATGGCTGCGGCTTGGTCAACAATCCACTAGCTGGTCGAAATTTTCTTATCTTGGGGAGGATACGCACTGCCGTTTGTCCTGGCTAAGCTTTAAATCAAAAGAAACTTGGAAGAAACGCTCTTTATTCAAAAAGGGCAGGGATCAATATAAACAGACGACAAAACTGATTATATTGATCCCCCTTCCCTCTTCTTTTTTCGCTTCGAAACCTTAAAGACATTGTTTTAGCTCCAAAAACTAAGAGCGGATAGTTTTACTACCCGCGATCGCAACGAGTTCGACAGCAGGCCTTGGCTCGTGCTGTCGCATTTCTACTTCCACCTATAACAAACCCCTTGAGGAACCCACCATGACTGCTATTGATGTTCGCCTTCAGTTTGAGCAAACCGTTCAATCCTTTGAAGCGGTTGATGTAGACTGCAAAATAGCCGTGCTCTGGCAGACCTACGACACGCTGGGCCAGGCCTTTGCGGCGATCGCCCCAGTAGCACTCTTTTCTCAGGCGGTGCAGCAGTTGCTCAGCCAGATTCAGCAGCTCGATCGCAACGATCAAGCTGCGGTCTTGCGCGACATTCTGGCCGGGGCAGATACTCGCTTTACGGTCGCCTACCAAGCGCTCAATATCAACATGAAGCTGGCCTTCTGGCATCGCCTGTTTCACCTGATGCCGGCCAGTCGTCTGCCCCTGGCCACCTGCCAAGACGGATCTGTTAGAACCCAGACGTTACTGACCCGTCTAAACACCATGGGGCTGAATGAGCGCCTTCACTTTTTGCGCCGGGTTGTTAGCTAGGCCTTAACGAAATGGCTGAGGCTAGATATAGCTACCTCCTCCCCCTCATTACTAAGTGACTGGACTAAGTAACTGATTGACGGCTTGCGTTAATTTGTGAGCTGTCAGCCTCAGTCCGATAAAGCGCGGGGGCTGATAAAGCGATTAGGTAACGGAAATACCTGGAAGAAGTGGTTGGCGGTAAAGTTAAATTTATGGCCCTCACCGGTCTCGTGATCTATCTGCCGTCAACCTTCGCCCGGTTTTTATGCCCAGCATCGATGTCAACCAGCTCAGCAAGCGTTACCCCGTAGCCGTGAAAGAATCGGGGTTGGGGGGCACCCTGCGGCACTTTTTTCGCCGCCAGTACCGCATGGTAGAAGCGGTCCAAAAAATATCGTTTCACATTGAGCCAGGGGAAATGGTGGGGTTTTTGGGGCCGAACGGGGCTGGCAAAACGACCACACTCAAGATGCTAACTGGGCTTATTCACCCTTCCGACGGTACTGTGCGGGTGGGCGATCAGGTGCCTTTTCAGCGGCAAGCCGATTTTTTGCAGGATATTACTCTGGTGATGGGGCAGAAACAGCAGCTGCTGTGGGATCTACCGGCCCTCGATTCCCTGCGCATCAATGCGGCCATCTATGGCCTCTCCGACAAAGAATTTCGCTATCGGGTAGATGAGCTGACCGAGATGCTCTCCCTTCAAGGCAAGCTCAATCAGCCGGTGCGCAAGCTTTCCCTGGGCGAACGCATGAAGGCCGAAATGATGGCGGCTCTACTACACCGCCCCCAGGTGCTCTTTCTCGATGAACCTACCCTGGGCTTAGACGTCAATGCCCAGGTGGCGGTGCGCGAGTTTTTGCGCGACTACAACCGCCGCTACCAGGCCACCATTCTGCTGACCAGCCACTACATGACCGACATTACTGCCCTGTGTCGGCGGGTGCTGCTGATTTACCAGGGGCGGCTAATCTATGACGGCAGCCTGGATGGACTGCTCGATCGCTTTGCCCCCTACCGAGAAGTAACCGTAGACCTGGCTACGAACTGTGATGCCGCTACCCTCAGCCGTTACGGTGAGCTAGAGTCGCTGGAGGGCTGCACCGCCCGATTGATCGTGCGCCGCGAAGCGCTGACTCAGACCGTAAGCCAGCTCTTGGGAGAATTGGACGTGCAGGATTTAACCGTTAGCGACCCGCCCGTAGAGGAAGTGATTGGGCGAGTATTTGCAGCGGGAGCGGTGAGTGAATAGGTAGGTGAGGGTGTGAGGAAGATGAGAAAGTGAAACCTATGCTCTGGGAATACGGCTCAGGCTGATGCCAAGTCCGAGTTCAACAACCCCAGCGCAAAACAGGTATCCCGTAGGGGCAAACGGTCGTTTGTCCTTAGTCAATTGGGGGTAGGTACTCAAGGTTTGTATGAATCGCCAATTCAAAATCTAGGTTTGTCCCTAAATTTGGAGACCGAAGTAGGTCAGAACGAGGTCTTTGGTGCCGGTGTTGGCGACTTCGTGGTATTCGGTGGGTTCTACCGCAATGCAGGTGCCGGGGGTGAGGGGGTAGGGTTGGCCGTCGATGGTGATGGTGCCGTGGCCCGATTCGACAAAAAAGACCTCGGCCATATCGGTATGGCTATGGCCGTTGGCGACTTGACCAGGGGCAAAGCGGGCCTGGGCAAAATTTGTCAGGTGGGGCAGATCGTGCGATCGCAGCAGCACCCGCTTTTTAATCGCCGGGTTGTGGGAGACAGCCTCTTCGGGAACCTGGTTTAAGCCGGTGATCTTCATGCCGGTGGTTTTGCTAGAACAGCTCGCACTGGCCGTGGTGGCGCAGCAGGTGGTCGCACAGCACCAGAGCCATCATCGCTTCGACCATGGGCACGGCCCGGGGCAGCACGCAGGGGTCGTGGCGACCTCGGGCGGCTAGCACAGTGGCTTCGCCCGTGTTGGTGACGGTATTTTGGGCTTTGCGAATGGTAGCGGTGGGCTTGAAGGCGACGCGAATGATGATATTTTCACCATTGGAAATGCCGCCCTGGGTGCCGCCCGAGCGGTTGGTGCGGGTGCGCAGGGTGCCGGTTTCGTCGGTATAAAATTCGTCGTTGTGCTGGCTGCCGGTGAGCAGCGTACCGGCAAAGCCAGAGCCAATTTCAAAACCCTTGCTGGCGGGTAAGGACATGACGCCCTTGGCCAAGTCGGCCTCCAGTTTGTCAAACACGGGAGAACCCAAGCCGATGCGAACGCCTCGGGCCACACATTCCACCACACCACCAATTGAGTCGCCCTGGTCACGAATGGCTTCAACTCGGTCGATCATGCGCTCGGCCGCAACGGGGTCGGGGCAGCGCACGATATTACTTTCGACCTGCTCCAGGGTGACGGTGGCCGGGTCAATGGTGCCTTCTAGGTCTTGAATGCGCTTGACGTAGCCGATGATTTCGGTGCCTGCGACTTGCTGGAGAATCTTTTTGGCGATCGCCCCTGCTGCCACCCGCCCAATCGTTTCTCGCGCCGACGATCGCCCGCCGCCCTGGTAGTTGCGCAGGCCGTACTTGGCATCGTAGGTGGCATCGGCGTGGGAGGGCCGGTAGGTAGTCACCATCTCGCTGTAGTCCTGAGGGCGAGTGTTCTCGTTGCGGACCAGAATGGAGATGGGCGTGCCCAGGGTTTGGCCCTCAAACACCCCAGAGAGAATTTCGCAGCGATCGCTCTCTTTGCGCGGGGTGGTAATTTTGCTCTGGCCGGGGCGGCGGCGGTCTAGCTCGGCCTGAATCTCTTCGGCAGAGATGGCCAGGCGCGGGGGGCAGCCGTCTATTACCACCCCTACCCCACCGCCGTGAGATTCGCCAAAGGTGGTAATGCGAAATAAGTGCCCAAAGGTGTTGCCCATAGATTCGGTAATGCCAGCGCTGGCCCAGGTAGTTTTACCGATCCTACTATGCCAAGTCCAGCTCAGGATCTGGGGTTTTCCACCGGCAAAACTCCACTTCTGGACTTGGATTTGGTTTATTTAGTTTCCTCAAGCTTCAAATAATAGCGAGGATTCACCGCCTGCCCGTTGCGGTAGATGCTGTAGTGCAGATGCGGTCCCGACGACCGGCCGGTGCTGCCCAAGTAGCCCACTACGTCGCCCCGCTGGATGCGATCGCCGATTTTGACCTCGATCTCTGACATATGGGCGTAGAGAGTTTCGTAGTTGTAGCCGTGGTCAATTTTGACGTGGTTGCCGTAGCCGCCGTTGTAGTCGGCTCTGACGACAACTCCCTCGGCGGTGGCCAAGATGGGTTTGCCCACCGGCCCGGAAAAGTCGATGCCCTCGTGCATTTCGTAGCTGCGAGTGCCAAAGGGGTTGGGGCGCAGACCAAACTCCGACGAAACATCGGCCTTGCCAGCAATGGGTTGGCCATTGGGAAAGGCGGCGGCCTGTTCCGCCTCAGACTCCAGGGTTTGCTCCAGGGCAGGCTTGACGGCGATCGAGAGCATCTTCTCTATCCCTGGCAACTGCCGCCGAGCCTCATCCAACATCAGTTCGGCCGGGGCCGCTTCAGCAACGCCACCCCGAGGTGGGATTTTATCAGCGCTGGGCAGACGCGTGTTCTCAGACTGTTCGTCGGGCAATCCGGCCCGGGTCTTAAGCACCTCAATTTCGTTGCCAATGGCGTTTAGCTCGGTCAGCACTTCGCTGGCGGTTTCCGACAAATTTTGGTTGCGCTGGGCAAGCTGCACGTTTTGGTACAGCAGGGCTCCAATCCAGGCGATTGGTAGCCCCACCAGCACCCCTAAACTCATCACTAGCGGCACCGGACGCAGTCTCAGCGTAATCGGGGCCTTGCCGGTTGCCGTAATCAGAACGGTGTAGGGCTTGATGCAAAGACGGGCCATAGGCAGAACTAGACGGTGGCAGAACGGCAGTGAATGTTAACCCTCAAACCAAAATGGATTATACGGGGATCAGCGCATTTGTACAATTTCAGGAGATATTTGCAGAATAGAACATAGAACTGAGACTGGGTCAAAGCACAATTCTGCAATTGGTAGCTGAGCGAATGCCCCCTCACAGCCGTCAATTCTACCTATGTAAAGAATCCGTTACAATGCCAGAAGCTGCTCTTATAAAGGCCCTGCCCATGGATGTGACTTGGCTCGACAGTAATTCTTGGCTGCTGACCCTGGGAGGGCAGCGTATTTTGGTTGACCCCTGGCTGGTGGGTGAACTGGTATTTGGGCAGCAGACCTGGCTATTTAAGGGTGAGCACCCCCAGCCCAGACCTCTACCCGAGGCCATTGATCTGATCTTGCTGAGCCAGGGGCTGGAAGACCACGCTCACCCGCCGACCCTAAAGGCGCTCGATCGCGCCATACCAGTCGTCGGGTCTCCCAGCGCGGCCAAGGTGGCTGAAGAGTTGGGCTACAGCCAGGTCACCGCCCTAAACCATGGCGAAACTTTTACTCTGTCTGATCAAGTTACGATCAAAGCTGTGCCCGGTACCCCGATGGGGCCTATGAGGACTGAAAACGGCTACATCTTGCGCGATCGAATTACCGGAACGTCGTTGTTCTATGAGCCCCACGGCTTTCACCAGCCAGAACTCAAGCAAGAAGGCCCGGTAGATGTGGTGATTACACCGGTGCTTGACCTAGCCCTGCCGCTGGTTGGCCCTATTATTCGGGGTCAAAAGGGCGCGTTGGAACTGGTGGACTGGCTACAGCCGCAGGTGGTGCTGCCCACCGCCGATGCTGGTGCAGTAACCTACAGCGGCGTCTTAATTAACTGGCTAAAGGCAATTGGTAATCCTCAGGCGCTACAGGCTGCGATCGCCCAAAAGGGCTTAGCGACTCAGGTTCTAAGTCCTGAGGTAGGACAGCCGATCGCCCTCAATTTAGCTCCTCGCCAGCCGATTGTGGCCTAAATTGGCCTATTTCCTTCGGCCTATCTCCCTAGAGTTATTCCTCTGGGCCGATTGGGGATCACGAGGGGTACCCAGTTGGTACCCTCATCAGGTAACCTTCTTTTAAGGTTAGTCAATTTTTAAGAAGGACTTTTAGTCATGCCTTACACCACCGAAGAGGGCGGTCGCCTTAACAACTTTGCCACCGAGCCTAAGATGTACGAGGCTGAGCCGCCTAGCGCATCTCAAAAGCGCAACTACTTGATTTTGGGTGGTCTAGGGCTGGCGCTAGTAGCCGGGCTGATGGTGGTGGCAGTCTCGGTTTCGTAGCCTGATCCCTCGTTGACTTGTTGAGTCAGCCAGGAATTAAGTGACCTGAGACAGCTGCTTTGGGAGTCTCAGGTCACTTTTGGGTGAAACTCAGAGCTAGAGTAGGCAGAGTGCTTCTTTTGGGGTGATATGGCAGACTGGCCCCGGTGGCTTGAAGGTGCAACAGGCAGCGGCAAAACCGCCTGGTTGCTCGACCAGGTTGTCGCTGCACCTGGGACTCGCGGCGACTTGGGACCACCCCTGGAACTGGGGCAGAGCTACTTAATTTTTGCGGCTAATGGTGATAATCGCTTGCGACTAGCAGCCCGTCTAGCCGATTCGGCTCCCGAGTATGCTGTGGTTACCACCACCCCTAACGGATTTATTCAAGACGAAGTAACGCTGTTTTGGCCGCTGCTGGTCAATAGCCTGGGGCTATTACCGCAGTTTCCGCTGCGGTTGCGGCCTGAAAATGAGCAAGAACTAACCACCGGGCTGTGGCAAGAGAAAATGCTCGATGGCACCATGACCGTCGAGGGCTGGCGGGAAGCCCAAACGGTGCGGCGATCGCTCGATTTTTTGCAAATGGCGGCAGCATCGGGTATCCCCGCCGAAGATTTGCCGGTGCTGCTGCCCAAAGGGATTCCCTCGGGGTATGCCCCCGAAGCGGTGTGGCAGGCGATCGGTGAGGCCGTGGTGGACTGGCGTGACTGGTGCCTGGCACGCAGCCTGCTGACCTACGGGGTCATGACCGAGCTGTACTGGCGGCATTTGCTGCCCCATCCGCTTTACCAGGAAAAGCTGCTGGCTCGCTACGGCGGCGTCTTTGTCGATGACCTAGACGAGTACCCGGCGATCGCAGCCCAGTGGCTTCAGGTCTTTATCGACCAGGCCCGACCGGTGGCGATCACCTGGAACCGCTACGGCAAAGGGCGGCTGGGCATGGGGGCCAACCCCGACACCCTGGAGCAGCAGATCAAGCCTCAGTGCCAGGTAGTGCAGCGACCCGAACCGGCGGCTGACTCCCTGGGGTATCGCTGGGGCGACCAGGTGGTGCAGTGGGTCATGGACCCCATGGCCCTACCCGAACCCCTGCCCTGTTTTCAAACCCTGCAAACGGTGTCGCGGGGAGAGCTGCTGCGGCAGACGGCAGAACGGGTGGCTGAGGTGGTTAAGACCGGGCAGGCGGCCCCCCACGAGGTGGCGATTATTGGCCCAGGATTAGATGCGATCGCCCGCTACACCCTAGCTGAAATTTTGACCAGTCGCGGGCTGCCCGTGGCCTCGCTCAACGACCAGCGCCCGGTGATTCACTCGCCGCTGGTGCGGGCCTTACTCACGCTGCTGAGCTTTGTTTACCCTGGGCTGGGTCGGCTGGCCGATGCTGAAACCGTGGCTGAAATGCTGCTGGTACTCAGCCAAATTCCCCAGGCCCCAGAGGCTGGCCCCTGGTTTGAGTCGGTTCAGATTGACCCGGTGCGGGCCGAGCTGCTGGTCGACCACTGCTTTGAGCCCGGCTTAGAGCAGCCCGAGCTGCTGCCCGTCGAGCGCTTCGATCGCTGGGATCGGCTGGGCTACAAAGCCACCGAAGCCTATACTCGCCTGCGCCAGTGGATTGAGCAACAGCGCCAGCAGCGCCAGCGCCGCCTGACCCTAGGGGTAGTCAGCGTGTTAGATCGGGCCATTCAGACCTTTTACTGGGGCGGTAGCCACCTGCCCCCCGACCAGCTATCCGCCCTGCGGGAACTGATGGAAACCGCCCAGCAGTACTGGGCGATCGAAGATCGGCTGCGCCAGATTCCGCCGACTTTAGGGACAACTCCAGCCCACCTGCTCAAACCTGCGCTCGAACGGTTCATTCTGCTGCTGCGCCAGGGCACCGTCACCGCCGATCCCTATCCGGTTGAGTCGGCTGACCCCAGCCAGCGGGTGATTACGATCGCCACTGTGTATCAGTACCGGCTACAGCGACTGCGCCACCGCTGGCACTTTTGGATCGACGCCGGATCGCCCCGTTGGCTGGGCGGCACTGAGGATTTGTTGTTTGGTTATCCCCTATTTTTGAACACCTACACAGGGCGACCCTGGCGTACCGAAGACCTGGAGGATCTGCACCGCGATCGCCCGGAGCGAATTTTGCGCGATTTGTTAGGTCGAGTGACTGAACGGGTGGTGCTATGCCACAGTGATTTGGCCGTCAGTGGTCAAGAGCAAATTGGCCCCCTGCTCACCCTGGTCAATGCCAACATTGAGGAGTAATCTCCTCAAATAAAAGGGCAAAACGAAAGGGATACCGATAAGTGGCATCCCCTGTTTGTGGTATTGATTTGGGTTTCTAGGCAGGATCTTGACTAAACCAAAATCAGGCCAAGATCAGTAACCGCACTGGCAGTAGCGCCTAGAAACGGCTTCAAGGCAGCTTAGCGGTAGCGCTTCTTACGACGGGCAACAGCTTTGCGCTTGCGCTTTTCCTGGGGCGTCTCGAAGTGGCGACGACGCTTAACTTCTGAAAAAACCCCTGCCTTAGAGACCTGCCGCTTAAAGCGGCGCAGGGCCGATTCAATGCCCTCGTTTTCACCTACAACGACTTGAGTCATACGAAATTGCTTCTTTACTCCTTGGGTATGAACTAGTGAACCAATCATCTGGCAGGCCGCTAGACCCGCAAAAATTGGGTTGGGTTGCCCTGGAACGCTTGAGCCACCTCCCATTGTCCCAGGCAAAGTCGTTAAGGCTGCATAGCAGCACAGTTATTAAAAAACTGCCAGCATACGAATATACAGACAGCAAAGCTTGGGCATAACTGCCCAAATATCACTCACACCATAGCACAAAATTAGCTCAGTGACCGCTGCCTGACTGGCCTACTAACGCCTAAGCGGCATAGGTTCTGGGTCTAGGAAAGGGCAGATTTCCGGTGCAGAGAGTTTTTCCTAGGCGCTGTTCGCAGAAGGATTTTTCGTCGGGGGCTAATTCGTCGTAGCTAATGTCTCGGCGCAGCACAACGCCGTTGTGCCCGGCTAAAAACCTCGGTAACTCGTCGTATTCGATGGTGCGTAGGGTTTGAATGTCGTAGGTCGTATAAGTGGTCAGTTCGGGATCGTTGAAGTCAATGTCGATCACCGTCAGCACCTTCCAAGCGGGCAGACTGCTGTCGATGAGCAGGCGGGGGCCAGACCCCAAAATACCCGTGTGCAGCAGCTGTAGCTGGCCTCGGTGGCCGGGGTAGTAGGCGTGCTGATGGCCGCTGATGTAGGTATGTACGTTGTAGCGCTCTAGCATGGTCCGCAGCTGATCGGCGTTCTCCATGACTTCGCCGGGTCGGTCACGCCCTACCGCTACGCCATAGAGGGGCAGATGGCTGATCAAAATACGGGCTTTGGCCTGTTGAGCGGCATCGCTAGCCAGTGCCTGCTTCACCCAGGCCAGTTTGTCTGCCGGAATGCGGCTCGACGACCCATCCCAGGCCATATAGAAAATGCCCTGTTGCTCGAAGGTGTAGAAAAAGGGAAAGTCGGTGCGATCGATGAAGTTGACTCCAGAGCTGTGTTCTGGGGCCGTCCAGTAGGCTGTGGCCAGGTCGCGTTCCTGCTGAAATAAGAACGTATTGTTAGGCCCCCTAGCTCCGGAGGCATCGTGGTTACCGATGGTGAAGCCAAAGGGGATGTTTTGCTCGCGTAAAGGAGCCGCTACGTGGTCGTCAAAGGCCTGCCACATGGCCTTAATCTGCTCAGGCGTGAGGGATGCCTTTTGCCCAGCGACCATGTCGCCGCTGCACACCACCAGATCGGGTTGCCAGTAGGGCAGCAGGGCGATCGCTTTATCGACCTCAGGGTCGTAATCTGTGGATCCGTAGGCGCTGTTGAGGTCACTAATTGCGATTAGCCGCACGTCTTTGCGAGGTGGGTTCACCATGCCCCCGGTCGCATTCGCTATCCACTCTTGGGCGACGGCAGATAGTTCTGGGGCAGCAGGGGCAGATAGTTCTGCGGCCACCGCTGTACCTTCGCGGGCCTGTTCAGGGGAAATGTTCTCAGCTACAGCATCGGGCGGAGTTGGCACCGCTGGCTCAGACAGCAGCACTCGCTGAGAGCAGGCCAGGCAAACACTGAGCACTAAACCCAGGCCAATCCCTGTAAAGAAACGCTGATAACCCATGACACCTTCAGGCCAAACCACAGGCCTAAACTTACCGCATTCGTCTCGCCTTTGCGCAGGGAGTTAGGCAAGTTTTTGGTACTGGCGAATCGGCGTCTAATCAGTATAGCTGTAGCCAATCAGGTTAGGACATCTGTCAGACTGGCGTTCAAACGTTTGAACGTTTTCAGGCTTATCGATGTCCTAACTCAGGTGTCTCTGGCTATAACTCTGGCTCCCGTGGGAGCGATCGCCCCCCGAGAGCCTGCGCTTATTTTCCCCCCGCCACATCAATAAATGAACCGGTTGTATAGGATGCCTCCGCTGAGAGTAGCCACAAAATTGCCCTGGCCACCTCGATCGCTTGTCCACCCCGCCCCAGCGGAATCGACGCTTTGACTCGCTCGATTCGATTGGGCTCGCCGCCGCTGGCATGAATATCGGTATCAATAAACCCCGGCCGCACCGCATTGACGCGAATGCCTGCATCGGCCACTTCCTTGGCGAGCCCAATCGTGAACGTATCGATCGCGCCCTTAGCGGCAGCATAGTCAACATATTCACCGGGGGAACCCAGCCGAGCCGCCACCGACGAGACATTCACAATCGCTCCGCCTGCCCCGCCCCGCTGAGTTGACATCCGCCGAATCGCTTCGCGCGCGCACAAAAAGCTACCGATTACATTGGCGGCCAAAACGCGGGCAAGGCGGGCAGCATCGATGTCTTCGACCCGCCGCTGCTGCTCTAAAATGCCAGCGTTGTTGACTAGAGCGGTTACCTGGCCCAGCTGCTCATCTACCGTTTGAAACAGGCGCACCACATCGCTCTCGACGGCGACATCGGCAGCCACCGCGATCGCCCGAGGCCGGTCTCCGACCATCGCCCGTCCGCCCGACTGGGTAATGGCCTCGACGACAGTACTGGCCGCCGCCTGGTTATGCCGATAGTTGACGCACACCGCGTACCCTTGCTCCGCTGCCAACCGGGCCGTCGCCGCCCCAATGCCTCGGCTGCCGCCGGTCACAATCAAGACCTGATTCATAGTTGAAGTCAATGAAGAATTTCTCAATAATAGAGCGCTTTTAGAAATGGCTCTTATCTTCTCAAAAAAGAGGACTGAAATAAACTGTTGGCGACAATAAAATGAGAATTTTTGACATATTTACAGCGTTTGATTGCTGCTGTGCTTTTTGAAAAGAGGCGTTGTATCTTTTGGGCTATTGAGGTCGGGAGACTTTGTCTAACTCTGCAAAAACATCTTTGGCGACCAGTAGCCCATTAACCGCCGCCGGGAAACCAGCATATATTGCCATTTGCATGATCACCTCAACAATTTCTTCTCTAGTGCAGCCCACATTGAGACTGCCCTGAATATGCGCCTTTAATTCGGTAGGGGCATTGCCGAGGGTAACCAGGGATGCGATCGTGGCAATTTGCCGCTCTTTAGGCGTTAACCCCTGCCGCGAGTAAATATCTCCGTAGGGAAACTCAATAATCAGGCGAGCAAAGTCGGGGGCAATATCCCCCAGTGCGTTCATAACGCCTTCACCAATATGGCCGTGAATTCGAGCTAGGGCGTCCTGACCGCGCGTGTATCGAGTCGAGTCCATAGAGCGCTTAAAGTTAGAGTGTAAAATCGATTTTATCGTATTTTTAAATTCAAATTATTTTTCAGAATAAAGTTCTAAAATAATTTTTTCGAGTGTAATGCAAATTTCTGATTTGGGGAGTTTTTTGGCTGGAAAATAGCGATCGCCTCGGTGTTTTAGTCCGTCCAATGGACTCAATTTTCTATACAATGTAAAGGCTCTGTCCGCCGCCTGGCCAGCCAAGCTCAAGCCGTCCTTACTAAGAGCGCTATGCTAAGGCTCTAGCCCTGTAGCTGCCCCATGAGTCAAACCTACAAAACTATTGGCATCAATCTCAAGGCCATGCCTCTGGGCGAGAGCGATCGCCTGCTCACCATTCTTACCCCCGATCTTGGTTTGGTGCGGGCGGTGGCACCGGGGGCGCGGAAGCACCAGTCGCGGCTGGGGGGGCGTAGCGGTCTCTTTGTCATTAACGAATGCCTGGTGGTCAAAGGCAAGCGCCTCGACAAACTCATTCAGGCCGAAACCCTGCGCACCTTTCCAAAGCTAAGCCAGCACCTGGGCCGGCTGACCGCCAGCCAGTACCTGGCAGAGGTGGCCCTGTTGATGGCCCTGAGCGACTGTGCCCAGAGCGATTTGTATACTGTACTAGTAGAGCACCTAGAGCGCCTTGAAGCCGCTGCTCCTGGAGCGCTGCTGGCGGCTCTTTGCCACGGGCTGTACCACCTGCTAGCCCTAGATGGGGTGGCCCCCGAGGTGCACCGCTGTACCCGCAGCCGGGTCGATATTGTGCCCAACCTGCTCGACCCCGCCTGGCGAGTCGAGTTTAGCGCCGAAGCTGGAGGGCTGGTGCAGCTTGCCGTTTCCCCCCAGCTTGCGGAGGCATCAGGGCGCTACGGCCAGGGCCAAAAGGGGCCTACCCTGCTGACCGCCACCGATGTCGCTTTGCTCCAGCAGTTGAGCAAGCCTGACATTGTTTCTACTCTGCCCACTGGCCTACCTGTGGGCCTGTCCACCGGCTTAGATTCTGCTGGGTCTGAGAAAAGCCAGCAGCTGTGGTCACGAGTTGAGCGACTGCTGCGAGAGTATACTCAAGACTACTTTGAACGTCCTATCCGGTCGGCAACTTTAGTTGATGTCTGTTTTGCTACCGTTTAAACTGCTGGGTAGTGAGCTACCTAGTGCCCTGGTTCGTTGGTTAACCCATGCTCCGCGAGTTCGATGCTGATACTGATACTGCTGAGGCAAACTGTTTGCCTCAGGCCGAGTCTGACAAATCTGCCCCAGATATAGACTCTGCCCCAGACCATCAGGGGGCGGCGCTGAGTGCTGAAGACGGGCCTCCAAAGACAGAAAATGGTTTTGGGGCTGTATTTAAAAACCGAAATTTTTTAATTTTGTGGGCGGGGCAGCTCTTTTCTCAGCTAGCCGACAAAGTCTATCTGGTGTTGATGATCGCGATCATCGCGGCTCGGTTTGAAACCCCTGGCCAAACCATTAGCGGCTGGGTCGCGGCGGTGATGATCGCCTTTACCGTGCCAGCCGTGCTGTTTGGGGCGCTGGCGGGGGTATTTGTCGATCGCTGGCCCAAGCGCCCGGTGCTCATTTGGTCTAATCTGCTGCGCGGCGGGCTGGTGATGGTGCTGCCCCTCGGCATTTGGCTCACCTTAGGCTGGGGCACTGTACTGGGGTTGCCGGTGGCCTTTTGGCTGCTGCTGATCGTGACGTTTCTAATTTCTACCCTGACCCAGTTTTTTGCGCCTGCGGAGCAGTCTATTATTCCGCTGATTGTGGCTGAGGGCGATTTACTCTCGGCTAACTCCCTCTACACCACTACCATGATGGCCTCGGTCATTGTTGGGTTTGCGGTGGGTGAACCGCTGCTGGCCCTGGCCGATAAGCTCATGCTCATGCTGGGCATTGCTGATAACGGCCCGGCTATTTTGGTCGGCCTCAGCTACCTGGTGGCAGGCCTGTGCCTGATGACAATGGCCCCTGGTCAAGAAACCCTCTCTGCCGCCCATGAAGATTTGTCTCAGTTTTGGGCTGACATTAAAGACGGCTTGCGCTATTTAGGCCAGCAGGTGCAGGTGCGGGTCGCGATTATTCAGCTGGTGCTGCTGTCATCGGTGTTTGCGGCGCTGGCGGTGCTGGCGGTGCGGCTGGCAGAAATGATTCCGGCGATCAAGGCCTCGCAGTTTGGCTTTTTGCTGGCGGCGGGCGGGCTGGGTCTAGGGTTAGGGGCGGTGCTGGTCGGTAACTTTGGCCCGCGCTTTCCCAGGCGCTTTCTGAGCCTGTGGGGAGCGATTGGCATCGCGGTATGCCTCGTCGCTCTGGCCTGGACAACAAAGCAGCTATGGGCCTCAATGGCTATTATTGCCGTCCTTGGCTTGTGTGGTGCCTTTGTGGGTATACCCATGCAGACCCTGATTCAAGAAAAAACGCCAGAAGCCATGCGGGGCAAAGTATTTGGCTTGCAAAACAATTTGATAAACATTGCCCTTAGCTTGCCTCTGGCCCTGGCTAGCGTGGTAGAAGCACGCCTCGGTTTGGCAAACGTTTTTATGGGTATGGGCGCTTTGGTGGGCTTAGGGGGAGTTGTAACCTGGTATATTGCCGATACGGCTATGAGAAAGGTCTAGGTTCCACGCTAGGCACCGTTTTTTTACCTTAGAACGGCTAGCGAATTGGTGCAGCGACCCGGGCGATAGCTAGAAAACGGCCCATTGAGGCGATTCGGTAACGGATGCTCATCCTGAGTCGGTCCCTGAGCACTGCGCGATCGCGTCAGTGTTCCGCTGGCGCTTGTTTCGGTTGTTTAATGGGATATCGCTACACGGCATGCACATCGCGTGGCTAGGCAAAAAAACGCCCTTTTGTGGCAACGTTACCTATGGCAGAGAGGTTACTAACGCCCTGCTTGAGCGGGGCTATCGAGTTACCTTTTTGCACTTCGCTCAACCTCAGGAGGGGCACGCTGCCGACCACCTACCGCGTTCAGAGGAGGTGCCATTACCCTTTCTGTTCAAGTCTCAGATTCTGACTATCCCCTCGCTCAAGTCGGGCAAATTGCTGGCTGAGGCCCTGGAACGATTACAGCCTGACCTAGTCCATGCGTCGCTGACCCTGTCGCCCCTAGACTTTCGGCTGCCAGAGATTTGCGCCGAGCTGAATATTCCTCTGGTGGCCACCTTTCACCCCGCCTTCGATCGCCGGGTGCGGAGTCTGACTTCGGGCACCCAACACCTCACCTACCAGCTCTATGCTCCCTGTCTGGCCCACTACGATCGCGTGATTGTCTTTTCTGATCTCCAGCGCGACCTGCTGAGCAAGCTGGGGGTACCCGCCTCTACGCTGGTGGTGATTCCCAACGGGGTGGATACCCGTCGCTACTCGCCGGGGCCATCGGCGGTGAAGGCCGACCTGTACGCCCAGCAGCTATTTGTCTATCAAGGGCGTATTTCCCTTGAAAAAAATGTGGAGGCTCTGCTGCGGGGCTGGCGGCAGGCCGATATGGGCCACCGCTGCAAGCTAGCGATCGTCGGCAGCGGCCCGCTAGAAGCCTCTTTAAAGCGGTTTTACGGCGATGAGAACGACATTATCTGGCTAGGCTACCTGGCCAACGAGCAGCGCCGCATCGATATTCTGCGGGCGGCGGATGGGTTTATACTGCCGTCTTTAGTCGAAGGGCTGTCGCTGTCGCTGCTGGAGGCGATGGCCTGCGGCACGGCCTGCATTGCCACCGATGCCGGGGCCGATGGCGAGGTGCTGGCCGAAGGGGCGGGCATTGTGCTCGATACCCAGCGGGTGTCGGCGCAGCTGCAAACCATTTTGCCCATTTTGCGCGATCACCCTGAAATTACTCAGCTTTTGGGACACAAGGCTCGCGAGCGGGTGCTGCTGCGCTACACCCTGCGGGACAATATTTCTGCCCTAGAAGCCCTCTACAGTGAGGTGACGGCGGAGCAGCGGCTGATGTGCGGCCAGCGAGCCTGATCGGGGCTGAGCGGGTAGGCTACGGCTTTAGCTGATTTGCCACAATAGGAAATAGTCTTGTCGCCAGGTTCACGGTGTATGCCTATGCCTTCTCCTTTTCCTGGGATGGATCCCTACTTGGAGCAGGCGACGTTTTGGTCGTCGTTCCATAGCCGTTTGATTGTGGCATTGGCAGATGCCCTGGCTCCTCAGCTGCGGCCTCGCTACTACGTCGAAGTTGAGACTCGCACCTATACCGATACCCCTGACGGGGGCGAGGTGCTGGTAGGCATTCCCGATGCGGTGGTTTTGTCTCGGCAGGCCATACCCTCACCTTTGGCTCAATCCTCAGGTTCTATGGCGGTTCAGCCGGTGACCCTGCCCATACCGACGGAAGTAAAAGAGCGGTACCTTGAGATTCGGGAGGTAGGCAGCAACGCGGTAATCACCGTAATCGAAGTGCTTTCGCCCAAAAAGAAGCGCTCAGGCAAAGGACGCACTGTCTATCAAGAGAAACGCCAAGCTATTTTGGGCAGCGCCTCTCATCTGGTGGAAATTGATTTGCTGCGGGGCGACTCGCCCTTGCCGATGGAGGGGCAGATTAATCTGGCTCACTACCGGATTTTAGTCAGTCGAGCCGAGACTCGTCCCCACGCTGAACTTTATGCTGTGACGGTGCGGGAGGCGTTGCCCTGCTTTCCGCTGCCGTTGCAGGCGGCGGATGGTTCGGTTTTGGTAGACTTATCGGCTATTGTCGGAGGCGTTTATGACCGCGCCAGCTATGACCTCCGCATCGACTACAGCCAGTCGCCGCCGCCGCCACCGTTTTCGGAGGATGATCAGGTTTGGATGCAGAATTTGTTGAACTCGACTTCCTAGAGGGATGGCCCTAAAGAATACCTCGATCCCACCCTTGGAGCCGAGGGAAAACCTTGGACTCTGCCGTAGAGTTCTACCGTCGCTATTAAGATAGCTCCCCTAAAATTGGGCAATCTGGAAAAATAGCCGAGTTGCCCTTCAACCGTATAAGAAACTCGGTCAAGGGAGTATCAAAATGCAGACATCACCGATCGCATGTCGACCGCTTGCCGACTGGGTAGGGCAAACCGTTCGCTTTCAGGGATACCTGAACTACTGGGAAACGGCTAATAGAACTGACGATACAGCGTTTCTACTGCAACATGTCAAGGTGGTGCCTTACAAAGGGTGTGAGAAGCAAATAAGAACGCTGGATCATATTTGGTTGTATTCACCCAAAGAAGCCCATGCCAACACCAAGCTCGAACGGCTCAACGCATACGGAGCGGTTGGAAAAGTAGTCAGCTATATCCGGAGTAATGGCACCAAAGATTTTGCTATTAACGTCAAGTCTTTTGCGCCGATGGCGTGGCATCTTGAGCTGCTTGATTCGTATGGAGAATCCAAGCTCGATCACATCAAAGCCAGAACATTAGTGCTGGAAGAGACGCTGAACGCATTAGAATCCGAAGAGTTGCATTTTGATATTCACTTATCCTACGAGGAGGTTTATCAGGACTTTCAGGATGAATATGAGTTTTGTCGCAGACATATTGAAATCAACGAGCGGTATGAGGTCAACAAACAGCACCGCTCCAAGCCCAAACCGGATATTCTCAAGTTTGCTTCAACATCATCGAAGTCAACCAAGTTAGCCTGCAAGGGCTTCGCCGCCTCGTGATCTATCTGGTGATGAAAAAGTGCATGCTGCGATCGAATTGAACTACTTAACGGTTGCAATCACCGAACTTAGATAACCTATGCTGCAAACAGAGTTGGTTAGATTGGGTTGAGTTTGCAAAACCCAACCTAAAAAAACGGCGCAACCATTCAGCCAAGAATAATGCAGGAACTGATTAAGATATTATCCCTCAAGACACAATGGTTTGAGAGTAAGGCCCTTTTGGGCTTGTTGGGTTTCCTTCGTCAACCCAACCAACAGGAAATCTGCGATCGCTTTTCTTCGGGAAAATCAGAGTAAGCCTTCAAGGGATTGATCGAGTACGATTCGAGTCAGCAGTTCTTGCACTTTGTTGGCCTCATAGTGAAACGAATAGATGGTCGCAAAATAAAGCCAACTTAGTGGCCACAATCCCACAATCCCTATGCCTGCAAGAATGATACAAAAGACAATTAGCACTGGCAACAATACCAGAATATTTTCCATTGATAGCTGTAGAGTGAGGTGAATCCGGGTCTCTTGCCCTGCCGCTTCTAGAGTTCCTGCTGTGCGAAGCCGCCACCGCTTGTTTGCCCAAGGCCCAATTAATAAAAGGTGATCGCCATCAAGTTGCCCTTGGTAACGCACAGGCCGATAAGACCGACGGGTCAACATAATCTCCTGCTGAAACTGTGAAGCGAAACGCCGCTCTACCTCCATCAACGATACAGGAAAGACAAGGTGAGTTCGACGATAAGGAATGAGATAACGCGACCAGGATTGTGCAGCAACCATAGCAATGGAATAACGCGGATAGGGTTAAATACAAGGGGGTGATCGCTGCTTCCAGAAATCTACTGGGATTCTGACCTCAAATAGATAAGATACGTAGGCTTAACCTTGACTCAGACCGATCACCATTGGGGAGTCATCACACAAGTTGATTGCTTCGATGAACTGAACCTTGAACTGGGGGGGCGATCGCACACCCACCGAGCATAGTCAAACCACCCAACTTGTAGCCTTTCACCAGACAATTACCACAATGCTGAAAACCAGCTAACGGGGCAAAACGCAACGGCGGCAGATAGCCTCGAACTCAGCACTAGTACTCTGCGGCGCAAGTTTAGATACTATTACTCCGGGGGCTAGGGAGCAGGGGGGCTGAGGAGCCAAGCAATTCGAAATGGTGCACATATTTCAGCCGTCGAGTACCAGCGGCTCTCGTATGTCCACTGCTGTGACACGTTAGCTCGCGTCATGCACCTTGGCATACATAAACGCATCTCTAGGAATTGCTGAAATATTAGGGCGGATTTGATAGCAACGCAACCTCCCTTCACACACTAAACCACTCTTTTCCAGAACTTTAACTGAAGCATGGTTTTCCGTATCGCAAGTTGCCCAAACCCGATAAATTTCTGGCAAATTAATTGCCCATTCCACTACAGCACAAGCGGCTTCTGTTGCATAACCTTGTCCCCAATATTTCCGATTAAGCAGATAACCAAAACCAGCCGCATGCTCTTCTAACCAACAAGCGATCGTGCCAATGGGTCGATTATTTGGCTTGACCGTAAGAACCCACGAAAAGTTCCCTGATTCCCACCGTTCAGACTGCCCCTCAAGAAATTTCACAACTTCATCAACATCTGTGCGGGGGAAATAATCCATGTAGTGAATGACTTTGAGATCACTGGCGTATTCAAAGATTGCCTCTGCGTCTGAAAGGCGAGGACGGCGTAAAACAAGCCTTTTCGTTGTAAATACTTCAGGAGCTTGTAACACGAGAGCAGGTTCACCTTTGCGGCAAGTAATGAGTTCAAACGTTTAAGAATATTGGATATAGCCCAACTTTTGAATTTCCCTTGAGAGTAAGGCCCTTTCGGTCTTGTTGGGTTTCCTTCGTCAACCAAGCAACAGGAGATCTGCGATCGCTCTAAATGATAACCAGTTTTCTGAGTAGAATGTGTCATCGCGCAGCGTAGTGCACCACTGGTAATTGTGAGCATTCTAACGGAGAGATTAGTGCATTGCGGTTAGAAGAGTTAATGAGAATTGCCAAAATCTTAGAGTCGACATGCTTCCTTCGTTCACTACCATCTCTGTATTTGGATCACTAGAACTTCAAACCTCAAAACGGAAAGCAGGCCTAGAACGGAATAGCATGTTCGTCTTCGTCGGCCTCCTGTTGAGCATCGTAGCCGTACTTCGATGAACTTATCGCTGCCTTGTTGAATTGCGAGACAGATGTCATGTGCTTGTCAAAGTTTATAAGTTCAACTTCCTTCTCTGCGAGATGTTCAAACTCATCTGCAAAGTCGCCGGAGAATTTTGCTTTGGAGTAGTCTAACGACTTCCCAACAAGGTTGTGGAGCCAATTTGAATCAGATGTCGAGAGACTTCTTCCAAGGGTAATGGGCGGTTTTTTATTTAACTTGCCTTTTCCATAAGCAGCGATGATCAGCGCACGCAGGTGTGAATTTTGCATCTTGCTCACTTGGGATATAAGGTCTTCATCAAGATGCAAATTGCATACCAAGGCCGTCCACAAAAGCCATGCTATTTCATGATGCTGATTAAACGCCAAATGTCTTTTGATCAACATTGCTACTGTTTCTGACCAACCTGAGCGATCAAAGCTTTGTTGTATTGCGACTCTCTTAGTTAGTAGAAGGCAAACATAGTCAGTACAATGCTCATAGTGCCACAAGACACGCTGAAGCATAGCCTCAATGCTTTCCCATAAATCCGATCTATAGCATTTTGCTGTATCAAGACGCCGTAAGATTAATTTTATCGGGCTCTGTGACTTGACTGATTTTGCAACTTCATGCGCTTTGTCAATCGCATACGAGTATTTGCCTGACCACGATTCGAGCGATATCGCCCTAAGCTCTTGAGCCCACACATCATCGAACGCCTCAAGACCGCTGATTACTTTCGTCTTAGTGTCATTAATTTGGAGTTCATATGTTTGTAGAATATCGCGCAGAACTGACAGAACCACTGCCGCATCGACTTCGCTTCTTACTCCAATATAAAAGTCGTCAACGTGTCGGACCCCCCCAATGATTATATTGGGGTCTATGTTGTTTATCCTTTCGAGAAGTTGATTGTCAATTTCGCAGCTTATAAATTCAGCAAAAATCCTAAATGCGTCAGGACCAACCGTCACTCCTCTAGTTTGACCGCTTTGGCACTGCTGAGTGAACCAGTCAAATGCATTGAAAGTTGCAGTGGTGGAATTATGTTTAAGATTAGCTTTGGCAACATCGCGGCCATGAGCCACCCAAGACACCGCATGAGTGTAGATGCTTGGGAAAAACTGCGCAATATCGGCTTTCAATATGTAAGGCGAGAAACGGATCTGAGATGATATTCGATTTGTTAGCTCACTTAAAGTAGGAACAATAATAGCTCGATCTTCTGTGCCGCGACCTAGTCTGACTTTATCCAAGGATAGCTTCGACGACTTAAACTTAGTCTCAAATATTTCCCAATTACTGAAGATAAATTGGCAAGCGTTGAAATAGGGAATAGGATTTACTGTCCCATAAGCTCTCCGATGACCATCATGCTTTGTGCCGCTATAGCGAATATAATCCGCTGCTCGATTATGAAACTTTCGCGCTTCTATATCTTGAGTCTTTCCCTGGAAACTTGCGGCTAGATTCTCACTGTCAAAGCAAGGTGGTAAAACTTCAGGGAAAAAGCCCTTGTTGAGAAGTAAGTTCCTAATATGAGTTTGCTCTGTCATAAAGATTTTTAGTATTTATGAAATTTAATATATAGGGTTTTTGTCGCTTTCAATTCAGCTGTGGATTTGTCTTCACTAAATAAATCCTTTAAAGAGATTTTTGTCAGCCTAGCACATCTATCCAAATGGTTAAACGAAATTTTGTTGGCCCAATACCCCTATTAAAGAGTGATTAGGTAGAAAAATATCAGCCTAATTGCCCTAATGGCGCACTAGATAGAAAAATTCAGTATAGCCACTCCCCCCATTGCAGACTGCAATCCTTCAGATTCCCTCTACTAAACAGCTTCCCTCCACGGTTGACACTGAGCGTCTGTATCAGTACTGTTTTACGTTAAGCCGTTCGACCCGAGCGGTTGACCTACAGAACTCGAAAACTTTAGCGCTGTCGGAAGGTGTTCTCAGCACCAACCGACAGCTGACCCCGCAAATCTCAGAGGCAGATTGCGAGGCTAGGCTCATGGTACCCTAGCCCCCTCAGTTTGCACGGCAAGCGCGGGTGGCTAGGGTTTTCGCGTTCTGTTTCTTCCGTAACCCATTACAAGGAAACAGAACCGATGTTTGAATATCAAGAGCCCGACGCCAACGATGATCAAGGCACCGAGTCCCTACCGCTGCCGCCATCTGGAACCATTAACAAAGGGACCCGGTCCCCAAACCCCGAGAAAGTACGCCACATGCTTTACGGCAGCTTGGCTGCCATAGACCGCACCATCAAAATCCTCCACTCCCTGGGCTACGCCGACGCCAACGACTGGTCAGAGCCCATGCCCGCGCCAGTGAGCGGTGCTAAGCCCCGGTCGTCGAGCGGAGTCGAGACGCGGTCGCCGAGCGGAGTCGAGACGCGGTCATCGAGCGGAGCCGAGACGTGGATGGCGATACTGACCAAGACCCTGCTGATTGAGTAGCTTCTTGCCAAGAAACCGGGTGCCTGCTGGTTTTCCAAAAATTAGGCTACAAGCAGCAGACACCCGGTTTCTAATCGCCAAAACCTAAGATCTAAATTACCTACGATCGCTTGCCGATTAGCTGATCGCGCAGAGATTTGATGCGATCGCGAAATTTAGCCGCCTCCTCAAAATCGAGGTTCTTGGCGGCCTCTTTCATCTGCTTTTCAAGCTGGCCAATAAATTCGGGGATGCTTTCCAGGGGCAGCTCGTCTTTGTGCTCGTAGACCTCCTCTAGCTCGTGGGCGTTGAGGCGGCGCGATACTTCGAGGAACGACAAAATCGAGTTGCTGTTGCGCCGAATGATGGAAGTCGGGGTAATGCCGTTGGCCTCGTTGTGAGCGGTTTGGATGGCGCGGCGGCGCTCGGTTTCGCTGATCGCTCGGGCCATGCTGTCGGTGAGATTGTCGCCGTAGAGAATGGCTTGACCGCTGATGTGGCGGGCGGCGCGGCCGATGGTCTGAATCAGCGATCGCTCGGCCCGCAAAAACCCTTCTTTGTCGGCATCCAAAATCGCCACCAGGGAAACCTCCGGCAAATCTAGCCCCTCCCGCAGCAGGTTGACCCCCACCAGCACGTCGTACAGCCCCTCGCGCAGGTCTTGGATGATCTCAATCCGCTCGATGGAGTGGATCTCGGAGTGCAGGTAGCGCACCCGCACGCCGTGCTCCTCAAAGTATTCGGTCAAATCTTCGGCCATGCGCTTGGTCAGGGTGGTGATCAGCACCCGCTCTTGCTTGGCGGCCCGCTCGCGCACTTCGCCCAGCAGGTCGTCGATTTGCCCCTCGGTAGGGCGCACAAAGATTTCGGGGTCGAGCACCCCGGTGGGGCGAATGATCTGCTCGACCACCTTGCCGCCGGAGATCTCCATCTCCCAGTTGCCGGGGGTGGCCGAGACAAAGATGCACTGGTTCACCTTCTCCCAAAATTCTTCGGCTTTTAGGGGGCGGTTGTCGGCGGCGCTGGGCAGGCGAAAGCCGTGGTCGATCAGCACCATCTTGCGGCTGCGATCGCCGTTGTACATAGCGTGAATCTGCGGGATGGTAACGTGGGATTCGTCAATCACCAGCAGCCAGTCTTTAGGGAAGTAGTCGAGCAGACACTCTGGCGGTGCCCCGGCAATGCGACCAGCCAGGTGGCGGGCGTAGTTTTCTACGCCGTTGCAGTAGCCCACCTCGCGGATCATTTCCAGATCGTAGCGGGTGCGCTGCTCTAGCCGCTGGGCCTCCAGCAGTTTGCCCTCTTTCTCTAGCTCCGCCAGCCGCTCTTGCAGCTCATCTTTAATCGCCTGACAGGCTTCGTCAATGCGATCGTCGGGGGTGACAAAGTGCTTGGCCGGGTAAATGCTGACGGCATCCATGCTTTGCAGGGTGGCTCCGGTAATCGGGTCCACGTAGCGTACGGCATCGATTTCGTCGCCAAAAAATTCGATGCGAATAATCCGGTCTTCGTAGGCAGGGCCGATCTCCAGCACGTCGCCCTTAACTCGGAACTTGCCTCGGCCCAGGTCTAAATCGTTGCGCGCATACTGAATTGAGGCTAAGTCGCGCAGCACCTGGCGCTGGTTGACCTCCATGCCGACCTTCAGCGGAATTGAGGCTTTCAGGTATTCTGACGGGATGCCGAGGCCGTAGATGCAGCTAATCGAAGCCACCACAATCACGTCTTTGCGCTCGAACAAAGAGCGGGTTGCCGAGTGCCGCAGCATATCGATTTCGTCGTTGATCGAGGCGGTTTTGGCGATATAGGTGTCGGTGGTGGGAATGTAGGCCTCGGGCTGGTAGTAGTCGTAATAGCTAATGAAGTACTCGACGGCGTTGTCGGGGAAGAACTCGCGCAGTTCGTTGCAGAGCTGGGCCGCCAGGGTTTTGTTGTGGGCCAGCACCAGGGTGGGCTTGCCGATGTTGTCGACAACGCGGGCGATGGTGTGGGTTTTGCCCGTGCCCGTCGCTCCCAGCAGGGTTTGGTACCTGGTGTTGTCTTGCAGAAACTGGGTTAGGCCCGCGATCGCCTTTGGCTGGTCTCCCGCAGGTTCAAAGGGAGCCTGAATGTTGAAGTCGCCCATAGGTCAGCAATCGGTACAAAGACACTACTACGCCTCCTTATAATGACTGATTTTGCTCCGGATGGTGGTTACGGCCATTACCCAATCGAGCTGTCTGGGTAGGGATTGTAGCCAGCGGGCGATCGCCCCTAGCGCCCGCATTCGTGACCCTTCCGCCTGAGCAAATCGCTCAATCCCTGCTTGCCCCCGGCCTCGGGCGATAGCGACGGTCAGTTCCACTAAAATGGGCTGAGGCTCTGTAACCGAGAATTTGTTTGCGAACAGTGTTGCGAACCGTTTTTGCCACCCGATACGTCACTCCCCTGCGGGAGGGAGGCTCTCTCCCCGCCATTGTGGAAGCTGACGATGACGGCATGTATGTGCTGAAGTTTCGGGGTGCCGGTCAGGGAGTCAAGTCTCTGATTGCCGAACTTGTGGCTGGAGAAATTGCGCGGGCCGTCGGCCTGCTGGTGCCCGAAATTGTCCTGATCGAAGTCGATGCCGAACTGGCCCGTACCGAACCCGACCCCGAAATTCAAGACTTGATTCGAGCCAGTGTGGGCCTCAACCTGGCCCTCGACTACCTGCCCAGCTCCATCACCTTTGACCCCGTTGCCCAACAGCCCGATGCGGCCCTAGCCTCGGCCATTGTCTGGCTCGACGCCTACGTCACCAATATCGATCGCACCGCCCGCAACACCAATATGCTGATGTGGCACCGCCGCCTCTGGCTGATTGATCACGGCGTTGCCCTCTACTTTCACCACAGCTGGAACAACTACCTAGAGCGCAGCCGCACCCCCTTCCCCGGCATCAAAGATCACGTCTTGCTGCGGTTTGCCAGTCAGCTACCAGAGGTCGATGCCACCATGACGGCCCAGCTAACGCCAGACGTTATCACTGACATCGTCAACCTAATTCCAGAGCCCTGGCTGCTTGAGGGCTCTCCGTTTACCAATAGCCAACACCATCGCGAGGCTTATATTGAGTATCTGCTGAAGCGGCTAGAGCCACCCCACGCTTTTTTAGAGGAGGCCATTCGTGCACGATCACCTCACCTATGATTACGCCATCATTCGGGTGGTGCCTAAGGTCGAGCGAGAAGAGTTTGTCAACGTTGGTGCGATCGTTTCATGCGCGAAGCGCAAATTTCTCGAAGCCAAAATTGAACTGAATCCTCAACGGCTGCTCGCCCTTGACCCCACCCTAGATTTAGAGACGGTCCAGGGCTATTTAGACGCCATTCCGATCATTTGCGCCGGAGAAACCCAGGCTGGCCCCATTGGTCAACTGCCCCAGCGAGAACGGTTTGGCTGGCTGGTGGCCCCCCGCAGCACGATCATTCAAACCTCACGGGTGCATACCGGCCTGTGTAGAGATCTATCGGCTGTGATCGAACACCTGCTGGCGACTATGGTGCGTCCGCTCCCGTGCCCCCTGGGGAAACGCTAAGCTTGCTGATCCTTTACAGGCTTAGGCGACCTAGAATCGCTGTTGTAGCGATCGCCCCCTGGGTTAGGACATGGACAGCAGCGGGATACATGGAGTGGCAGCTGTGAGTTAGCCGGTGTCTCAGTCTGGGCTAAGATAGCTCGACCCTGTTTTAAACTAGCTGGCCAACGATATGACCTAAGCCCCAAACTCAGCACTGGCGTCTGGCGGTATTACCCGGATGATATATCGGCACTAGGGCATAGAAAGCTCGATTGAATACCAACTAGGATGATTAGCGGACTAGTAATGGAGCAAGTCGGTACAGATCTTCTGGTGGTGAGGCCGTGGCAATCTTCTTCTACACCGTACAAAACAATTCGCAGTGCACCCGTGAGCCATAGTGAGATATGAACGGTGGAAGAAAAGCCTGTAGGATCTAACACTTCGGGTGTGCTAGTTCAGCGAGTGATCTCAACCTTCAAGCAGCCTGCTTCGATTGTGTCTAATCGCTACACGTTTTCGCTGAAATGGTATTTGATTTTACTGGTGGCGGGAACGCTACTGCCCATTGTGTTGTTCGCTGGTGCAGTTGTTTTCAGGTTGTCAAATCAGGAGCAGGCCCTGGCAGAACGACGCATGCTGCGAGAGGCTCGTAATCTGGCCGCAACCGTAGATCGCGAGTTCTCAAACACAACCCGCACCCTCCAGGCCCTAGCGGCCTCTGAAAATCTTTCCGAAGACGACTTGGAGAGTTTTTACAGCGACACCAGGCGAGTAGCGGAAACCCAATCTACCTGGCTAACCGTTATTTTGCTGTCACCGGATGGTCGACAGCTTTTAAGTAGCAGTCAGCAGCTAGGGGTGCCGCTGCCCCCAGTAAACGAGCCCGCCAGTCTTAAAAAACTGGTCGAGACCAGGCAGCCTGTTGTTGGCGATCTGGGCCTAGGAAAACAGGGAAACAACCTGGCTTTTCCGGTTCGGATTCCTGTCATCCAGAATGGTAACCTGCGCTACGCCTTGACTGCGGTGATTACGCCCCAAATGCTGGCTAGCGTGGTTGATAAGCAGCAGCCGGTCGAAGGCGAGTGGACGCGCACAGTGGTCGATGGTCGAGGTGTGGTGGTAACGCGCACGCTCAATCCCCAGCGCTTTGTGGGGCAGCAGGGCACACCGTCTTTTTTAAGACAAATTGGCGCAACCAACGAGGGCGTCTATCAAGATCAGACCCTAGAAGGTGTGGATGTCTACGTGGCCTTTAGCCGCATTAGCAATACCCCCTGGACGGCAGCAGTAACGGTGCCGATTCAGGATATTCAAGGCCCAGCCCGCCGGGCCATGTGGCTGGTGGTCGGCTCAGGCTTAGCTCTGCTGGTGATCAGCAGCACGGGGGCTTTTTTGCTGTCGCGGCAGCTGTCTCGCAGCATCACTTCGGCGGCCCTGGCGGCAGAGGCGTTGGCCAACAATCAATACCCCCAAGTCAGTTCGCTATCGATCAAAGAAATTGTTCTTTTGGGGCGATCGCTTGAGCTAGCCGCTAACCTGCTGTCGCAGCGCGAGCAAGAGCGAACCGAACACCTGCGCCATGCCGAAGCGGCCAAAGAAGAAGCCGAGCACGCCAATCGCATTAAAGATGAGTTTTTAGCCGTGTTGTCTCACGAACTGCGCACGCCGCTTAACCCCATTTTGGGCTGGGCCAGTCTACTGCGCAGCGGTACCCTAAATGCTGAAAAGACAGCGTTTGCCCTAGAAACGATTGAGCGCAATGCCAAGCTACAAACCCAGCTGATTGACGATCTCTTAGATGTGACCCGCATTATGCAGGGCAAAGTGAGGCTGACCATGGTCCCCGTTGACCTGGTCAATATTGTGGTGGCCGCTCTAGAAACGGTGCGGTTAACCGCAGAAGCGAAATCGATTCAGATTCAAACAGTTTTTGAGCCTCACCTGGGGCAAGTTTTGGGCGATTCTACGCGCCTACAGCAGGTGATTTGGAACTTGCTAAGCAATGCAATTAAATTTACCGACAAAGGCGGCCAGGTGGTTATAACTGTGTCGCAGGTCGATGCTCAGGCCCAGGTACAGGTAGTTGACACCGGCAAAGGCATTCATCCGAATTTTCTGCCCCACGTTTTTGAATATTTTCGCCAGGAAGATGGCACTACCACTCGTAAGTTTGGTGGCTTGGGGTTAGGATTGGCGATCGTACGAAATTTGGTGGCGCTGCATGGTGGCACTGTCGCCGCAGATAGCCCCGGTGAGGGCCAGGGGGCAACCTTCACGGTGCGGCTGCCGCTGCTAGAGGGCTAAGGCACGCCTGCTGTGCTGCGCCTTCTACCTTCTGGTAGATTGGATCGCCATAGCAAACGCTATAAGATTTTTGACGGAGTTATTTGCGATCGCGCTCATGCCGTCTAAGCTCGCTCCTTCTTTATGGCGATCGCTGCCCCGGCATCAGCCGGAGATTGGGCAACTCATTCGCGACCTGCGGCACTGTGCAGGATGTACCCAAGCGCAGTTTGCCGGTATCTTAGGGGTAAGTTTTAGCACCTTAAACCGCTGGGAAAATGGGCATATGCAGCCGTCTCCTCTGGCTGTGCGACAGGTAGAAAGCGTTTTAGCAGACTTGAGGCAGTCACCTGATTTGGCCGTGCAGAGTGGCAACAAAGCGCTCTTGAAAAAACACGGAAGCCAAGGCAGTTAACCCCTTCTATGGCAAATTCCGATTCACATAGCGTTCCAAACCCGGCTCAGAACGAGGATCTGCCCAGGACCCGCACTATTTTAGTCATCGATCACGACGCCTGCGGCTGTGCTAACGCCTACCAGCATTTGCTGCGATCAGCCAGTGAGGTTAGCTATCATTTCTTAACCGACGGCTATGACGGTCCTATTTTAGACCGGTGCCAACGCCAGCCGGTCGACGGCATTATTCTAGAGACCCATGCCCCCGATTGGCGCGGCTTTGAGGTGCTCGACTGGCTTCAAGCTCAGTTGGGCCGGTGCCTGCCGATAATTGTGATCGGCGACAACGATGCCAACCTGGCCAAACGGGCGCTGAGGGCAGGGGCGGTAGACTATCTGGTGCGCGATCAGGTGACGGCTGGTACGCTGGCGCACGCCCTGGAGATGGCCCTGCCCAGCCCCAGGGGCACGACTAGCCAAGAATGTGCAGGCTTGCGGCAGCAGCTTCAGGCCACCGAGGCCGCGCTCGATAACAGTCGAGATGAACTGGGGCGGCGATCGCGTATTTTTGAGGCTTTGCTCTCGACCATTACCGATTTTGTCTATCTTTTTAATCGCGAAGGGCGCTTTGTTTTTGTCAACCAGCCCCTGCTCGACCTGTGGGGCCTGACCCTGGACGAGGCTGTCAACAAGAATTTTTTTGACCTCAACTATCCGAACGTGCTAGCGACCAAACATCAGCGAGAGATCGAGCACGTATTTGTCAGTGGCGAAACGCTCAAAGACGAGTCGGTTTATATCAGCCCCACGGGCGTCAGCGGTATTTACGAATATATTTTTACCCCGCTGCTGGGCTCAGATGGTTCTGTCCTATCCGTGGCTGGCTCGACCCGCGATATCACCCACCGCAAGCTGGCCGAAGCGGCCCTGCGAGAGTCGGAAGAAAAATACCGCACGCTATTTAAGTCCATTGACCAGGGCTATTTTCTGGTTGATGTCGTGTTTAATGACAGCGACCAGGCCGTGGATGTTGTTTGCTTAGAAACCAACTCAGCCGCGATCGAAATCGTCGGAGCAGACTTCACTGGACGGCGGCTTAGCGACATTAGCCCCACCTATGAGCCCCGCTGGTACGAAATTTTTGGCAAGGTGGTTCGCACGGGTAGAGGCGAGCGCTTAGAAGAATATGCCGACATCAATCAAAAATGGTACGACTTTTATCTTTCTAAAGTTGGTGACGGAGATAGCCGCCGGGTTGCGGTAATCTTTCAAAATATTACCAGGCGCAAACGCCGCGAAGCCAACGCGGCCTTTTTGAGCGATATTGCCGCAGATTTTGCTCGGCTGTCGGCGGCGGATGAAGTGATGCAGACTGTCGGTGCCAAAATTGGCGCTTACTTGAATCTGTCGGTCTGTGCCTTTGCCGAAATTGACGCGATCGAGCAAAACGCGGTTATTGACTATGCCTGGCATCGGCCCGAGGCGCACAACGTGGTTAACGTCTATCACCTCTCGGAGTTTGTGACCGACGAATTTTTGCAGGCGGCTCGCAACCAGGAAACCATCGTGGTTAGCAATACGCAGACCGACCTGCGCACGGTGGCTGAAAAGTATGCCGCTCTCAATATCCATGCGTTTGTGAGCGTGCCTTTTTATAAAGATGGGGAGTGGAAATTTCTGCTCAACATCTATGACTCTTACCCTCGCCACTGGCACTCTGACGAAATTCGCCTGATTCAGGAATTATCAAACCAAATCTTTCCGCGCCTGGAGCGGGTTCGGGTCGAAGCGGCGCTGCAAGAAAGCGAAGAACGCTTTCGGCTGTCGACCTATGCCGTCGATGGCATGGTCTACGACTGGGATCTGCAAACTGGGGAGGTCTATCGCTCGGAGGGCCTCTATCGCCTGATTGATTTACATCCTGAAGATGTCCCGGCAAACAGCGACTGGTGGGCAACGCGCATTCACCCCGAAGATTTGCTCGACGTTGAGGCAAAGGTGGCCTCTATTCTTAACGGCAGTGGCGATCGCTACGAATTTGAGTATCGCGTGCGCCATGCAAACGGGCAATGGATTGACGTTTGGGATCGCGGTTACCTGCTTCACAGTCAGCAGGGGAAGGTGGTTCGGGTGGTGGGCTCGACCACCGACATTACCAACCGCAAACAGGCCGAGCAGGAGCGCGAACAACTGCTGGCTCGCGAACGCACGGCCCGCGAACAGGCCGAAGCGGCCAACCGCATCAAAGATGAGTTTTTGGCCGTGGTGTCACACGAACTCAGGTCGCCCCTCAACCCTATTTTGGGATGGTCAAAGCTGCTGCGCACTCGCCAACTCAGTGAGCAAAAGAAAGAGTACGCTCTCGAAGTCATTGAGCGCAATGCTCAAATCCAGGCTCAGCTCATCAACGATTTGCTGGATGTGTCTCGCATTCTGCGCGGCAAGCTGAGCCTAAACAAAACTCAGGTTGATTTAGGGCTAACCATTCAATCTGCCCTAGAAACGGTGCAGCTAGCGCTAGATGCCAAATCCATTCAGATCTGCACCGAGATTGATCCAGCGTTGAGGATGGTTTCAGGCGATGCAGACCGGCTGCAGCAGGTGGTGTGGAACCTGTTGTCGAATGCGGTCAAGTTCACCCCCGAGGGGGGACAAGTCAGCGTACGGCTCGAATACCTGGACTCCCATGCTCAGATTACAATTACCGACACGGGCAAAGGCATTCACCCCAATTTTTTGCCCCATGTCTTCGATCGCTTTCGCCAAGAAGATGCCACGACCACCCGACAGTTTGGCGGCCTGGGGTTAGGGCTAGCCCTGGTGCGCTACTTGGTAGAGCTGCACGGCGGCCAGGTGAAGGCCGATAGCCGGGGTGAAGGGCACGGAGCGACGTTTACCGTCAAACTTCCCCTGCTACCGCCGCACTTGACTGCCGAGCGAGAGCAACAACCGGCTAAGCCATCGGTAGATTTGAAGGGCACTCAAATTTTAGTGGTCGATGATGACAGCACTACCCGTGAGTTTATTTCCTTTTTTCTGGAGCTACAGGGTGCCCGCGTGATTACCGCCGCCAGCGCCAGGGAGGCGATCACGGTGCTCACCCGGTTTAGGCCCGATATTATGCTGAGCGATATTGGTATGCCCGATATGGATGGCTATATGCTGATGCGCCAGGTGAGATCGCTATCGCCCGAGCAGGGTGGCCAGGTGCCCGCGATCGCGCTGACGGCCTATGCTGGCGAAATTGACTACCGACAGGCGATCGCGGCTGGGTTTCAAAAGCACATTACCAAGCCAGTCGAGCTAGACCAGCTAATGGAAGCGATCGCAGAGATTGCCCCGTAGCAGGCGTCGCCAGCCTCAGTTCGAGAGTGGGTGCCCTGTAGGCGGGCAGGGGCAAAATCGCTTTACCGTTGCTGAGGCTGTGTTGTGTGGCGAAGCCCACGCGCGGTTAGGGCTGGGCTAATGCATCACGCCAAATGGTTTACCAAAATAGGCAGCTTAGAGCACTGCATAATCACTCGATGGGCGATGGGTAACCCTGCGATTGCCTCTTGCCGGCGAATTTGCTGAAACCCTACCGACAACTCAGAGTCATCGAGCATCTGAAATCCTAGCTTTGCGTAAAAAGGCGCATTCCAGGGAATGTCGCGGAAGGTCGATAACGACAGGGTGCAATACCCTTGATGGCTGGCCCACAGACTAACCGCACTGATTAAAGCAGATCCGATTCCTCTGCGCCCGTGGGCCGGGTCAACATCAATTTGCTGTAGGTAGAGGGTGCCGTCGATCGCTTGCGTAATGGCATACCCTACAACAGCGGCTGGCAACGCGATCGCAACCCACACCTGCCCGGCCTGAAAACGCTGCTGCACAAAATCTAGGGGCAGTGGAGCGGCATCGACCAAAAATGAATAGCAGGTATGACGAAATAGACCGGCGGCAGACTGTTCGATCGCAGCCAGCCGGGCCAGTTCTTCAACCCGAGCAGAACGAATTTGATAGCCTGGTTCGAGCGGTTTCATGAATAGTTCGCGGCTGTAATGACTCTGATGATGCCTGATTCAGGTTATGACTCTTTCCGTATCTGCCTAGTAATAGAGAAATTTTAGCCATAACACTGTCATCGGTGGGAGGAAAGGCGGCGTTCAGCTTTGTACCCTGTGAGAGACAGCCCAGGCCTAGCGGTGGAAACTTCTGCCGTTACAGAACATAGCCGTCGCCCAAGGAGCCTTTAGCATGATCGCCGCCACGCCCAACAAGCAACAGCCCCTCAGTGCCGATCAACTTGAAAAACTACACGCCTACTGGTGCGCCGCTAACTACCTTTCGGTGGGGCAAATTTACCTGTTAGACAATCCGCTGCTGCGCGAACCGCTGAAGCTAGAGCACATTAAACCCCGCCTGCTGGGTCACTGGGGCACCACGCCGGGGCTGAACTTTATCTACGCTCACCTGAACCGGGTGATCAAAGCCCAAGACCTGAACATGATTTATATTGCCGGGCCGGGGCACGGCGGGCCGGGCATGGTGGCCAACACCTACTTAGAAGGCACCTACAGCGAGCTTTACCCCAACATTTCTCAAGATGCCGAGGGCATGCGGCAGCTGTTCAAGCAGTTTTCGTTTCCGGGCGGCATTCCCAGCCACGCCGCCCCCGAAACGCCGGGGTCGATTCATGAGGGTGGCGAATTGGGCTATGCCCTGGTGCACGCCTACGGAGCCGCCTTCGACAACCCCGACCTGATTGTGGCCTGCGTGGTGGGCGACGGCGAGGCTGAAACTGGCCCCCTGGCCACCAGCTGGCACTCGAATAAGTTTCTCAACCCGGCCCGAGATGGGGCGGTGCTGCCAATTTTGCACCTGAATGGCTACAAGATTGCCAACCCCACGGTGCTGGCCCGGCTGCCCCATGACCAGCTCGAAAGCCTGTTTGTGGGCTACGGCTACCAACCCTATTTTGTCGAGGGGTCTGAGCCTGAAGCCATGCACCAGCTGATGGCGAGCACGATGGATGCGGCGATCGCCGACATCAAGCAGATTCGGCGCGAGGCCCAGGTACACGGGTTTCAGCAGCGGCCCCTGTACCCGATGATTATTCTGCGATCGCCCAAGGGCTGGACCGGGCCAGAGTCGGTCGACGGCAAAAAGACTGAGGACTACTGGCGATCGCACCAGGTGCCCTTTTCTGAAATGGCCAGCAATCCAGACCACATTGCGCTGCTAGAGAGCTGGATGAAGAGCTACCAGCCCGAAGAGCGCTTTGATGACGCGGGGCGGCTGAGGGCAGAACTGGCCGAGCTGGCTCCCACAGGCGAGCGGCGGATGGGCGCAAACCCCCACACCAACGGCGGTCTGCTGCTGCGAGACCTGCACATGCCCAACTTTCGCGACTATGCCGTAGAAATCACCCATCCCGGCACCGAAACGGCTGAGTCGACCCGCATTTTGGGTCAGTTTTTGCGCGACGTGATGCAGCGCAACTTGGACAGCCGCAACTTTCGGGTGATGAGCCCCGACGAGAACAACTCCAATCGGCTGAACGCGCTGCTAGAGGTCACCGATCGCGTGTCCACCGCCGAAATTTTGCCCACCGATGACCACGTTGCCCCCACCGGTCGGGTGATGGAAGTGCTGAGCGAGCACATGTGCCAGGGCTGGCTGGAAGGCTATTTGCTTACCGGTCGCCACGGCTTTTTCTCCTGTTACGAGGCGTTTATCCACATCGTTGACTCAATGTTTAACCAGCACGCCAAGTGGCTGGAGAGCTGCATCGATATTCCCTGGCGCAGGCCAATCGCATCGCTCAACTACCTGCTCACCTCCCACGTGTGGCGGCAGGACCACAACGGCTTTAGCCACCAGGACCCCGGCTTTATCGATGTGGTCACCAACAAAAAAGCGAAAGTAGTGCGGGTCTACCTACCGCCCGATGCCAACACGCTGCTCTCGGTGGCCGATCACTGTTTGCGCAGCCGTCAGTACGTCAACGTGATCATCGCCGGTAAACAGCCCCAGCTACAGTGGCTAGACATGGATAGCGCGATTAAGCACTGCACCGCTGGCGTCGGCATTTGGGAATGGGCCAGCAACGATCGCGGCGGCGAACCCGATGTGGTAATGGCCTGTGCGGGCGATGTGCCCACCCTAGAAACGCTGGCGGCGGTAGACTTTCTGCGATCGCAGTTTGCCAACCTCAACATTCGAGTGGTGAATGTGGTCGATTTGATGACCCTGCAACCCCAGAGCGAACACCCCCACGGCCTCTCCGACTCAGATTTCGACTCTATTTTCACCGCCGATAAACCGGTCATCTTCGCCTTTCACGGCTACCCCTGGCTGATTCACCGGCTCACCTACCGGCGCACCAACCACCCCAACTTCCACGTGCGCGGCTACAAAGAAGAGGGCACAACCACGACCCCCTTCGACATGGTGGTGCTGAACGATTTAGATCGGTTTGATCTGGCCCAGGACGTGATCGATCGCGTGCCCAAGCTGAGAAAATCGGGCGCTTACGTCAAGCAAATCATTCGAGACAAGCTGATCGAACACAAACACTACATCACCACCCACGGCAAAGATTTGCCTGAGGTTTTAGACTGGACGTGGCAGTATTACAACGCCGACTCTGACGATAGCCCCCAGACAAAAGCAGACGCCAGGGCTGGCGATAGCGGTACCCCAGCTCAAAAGGGGGCTGAAGGCACAGCCCAGTCGCGATCGTGAGATCGCGCCAATACCAAATCCTAAGATAACGAATGGCCCAAGGCTTTGAAACAGCGGTTTAGACTGTAGCTTAGACCTGCTAGCCATCTCCCTACGTATGCCTACGCTTCCCGGCTCTAAAACGCCTTTTTGGCAGCGCGCCCCCAAGCTGATTCTGCGCCCGCTAGACTACTTTGAAGACAACTATCGTCGCTACGGCTCGGTGTTTCAGGTGGGGGAAGGGCCGCCGCCCTCAATCTATGTGGCCGACCCGGCAGTGATTCAGGGAATTTTTCAGGCAGATGCGGCCCAGTTTCACGTGCCGCCCCAAAATGTGGGCAGCGGGTTGACATTCATTCTGGGCGATCAATCCCTGCTGCTGCTGGATGGGGAGCGCCACCGTCGCCACCGGCGGTTGCTGATGCCGCCGTTTCATGGCGATCGCATGCGGGCCTACGGCGATGTAATCTGCGATCTGACCGAGCAGGTAATGGCGACCTGGCAGCCGGGGGTGGCCTTCAACCTGCGGGCCGCCATGCAGGAGATTACCCTGCGGGTGATTCTCAAGGCAGTGTTTGGGCTAGGGGATGGCGATCGCTACGATCGCCTGCGCCAATTGCTCAGCACCCTGCTGGAGGGGCTGGGCACGCCCTTCAGCGCTTTTTTCATTTTCTTCCCCGGGCTGCAAAAAGATTTGGGGCCGCTCAGCCCCTGGGGCCGGTTCGTGCGCATCAAGGCCGAAATTGACGCCCTGATCTACGCTGAAATTGAGGATCGGCGGCAGCATCCGCAGCCAGAGCGCACCGATATTCTGTCGCTGATGATGAGCGCCCGCGACGACCAGGGCCAGCCCCTCAGCGACGGCGAACTCCACGACGAGCTGATGACGCTGCTGGTGGCAGGCCACGAAACCACCGCTTCAGCGCTAACCTGGGCGCTGTACTGGGTGCACTGGCTGCCGGAGGTGGGCAACCGCCTGCACCAGGAACTCGATCGCCTAGGCCCAGCCCCCGACCCCCTGGCTGTGGCCAGTCAGCCCTACCTCACCGCCCTCTGCCAGGAGACCCTGCGCATTTATCCGGTGGCACCGACCACGGGCATTCGCATTCTCAGCCAGCCATTGACGGTGGCGGGCTACGAGTTCCCCGCTGGGGCCGTGCTGTTTCTCAACATTTACCTGGTGCACCACCGCGACGATCTCTACCCTAAACCCGATCGCTTTAGGCCGGAGCGATTTTTGGAGCGGCAGTATTCGCCCGCCGAGTTTTTGCCCTTTGGGGGTGGCCACCGCAGCTGCATTGGCATGGCCTTTGCGCTGATGGAGATGAAGCTGGTGCTGGCCACCGTAC
>NZ_JADEXE010000002.1 GCF_015207265.1 Nodosilinea sp. LEGE 07298
GGGGTGGGGAAGGTGCGGAAGGTGCGGAAGGTAGGGAAGTTGGAGTTGGAATCTGGAACTTTGCATTGCGAGAACGCACATTACTACTACCTGCTATTTCTCTAACTTCTCCATCTCCCCCATCTCCCCTACTCCCACTTGGCAGCAGCGGATCAACCGGATTCTGGAGTACGTCGTCAAGGCGATCAAGGGTGCCGCCGAGTTCTTGGAAGTCGCCTGCGAGCTTGAGCAACTGGTTGACGGGCTGCATGAATTGCTGAATGAGCGACTGAAAGGCGACGAGCATACCGATGCTGAGGGCACCGTCGATGACGCGGAAGCCGCCGATGGTGAGCAGCAGCATGGCGCTGAGACCGGAGAGAAAAGCGGGGAGCATACCGAGGCGCTGGTTGATGCGATCCATCTCCTGGCGGGCGTTGAGAGATTTGGCGTAG
The DNA here is from genome assembly GCF_015207265.1 of Nodosilinea sp. LEGE 07298. Lineage (GTDB taxonomy): Bacteria > Cyanobacteriota > Cyanobacteriia > Phormidesmidales > Phormidesmidaceae > Nodosilinea. Next base: position 435 of record NZ_JADEXE010000002.1, read on the forward strand.
TACCCGGCCCAGCGGTTGAAGAAGTCGGACTCTAGGCCCGAGGCTTTGAGGGTTTCAATGCTTTGCAGACCAGCGATCGCAACCCCGCTGACCTTACCCTGCTCCTGCATCAGGCGCATATTCGTGTCCGACCGCTGGCGGGCGACCCAGCGCAGAGCAATCAGGTTCACCGCCACTGAGCCAATGCCAATTAGGGTGAGCACCCAGTCGTACTGCCACATCACCAGGCCATAGAAAACCACCATTACGCAGGAAATGGCGGTGGTGGCCAGTTCACCGGAGAGCAGGCTGGCGAGGCGATCGTTGAGCTTGATGCGGTTGCTGATTTCCCCGGCAAACCGCTGGTCGTAGAAGCTCACCGGCAGGTGCAGAATGTGCCACAAGAAGCCGCTCGACATACCCATGGCCAGCTTAATTCGCAGCCGCCGCAGGATTTGCAGCTGGAGCCGTGTTAATAATCCGGTGAGGACGGACGTGATAAGCATCCCCAGCAGCAGCGGTCGCAGCCAGCTACTGCGGCCCTGGATCAACACCTGATCGACAAAGACCTGAGAAAAAGCGGGCATGGCTAGACCCGGCAGCACCAGCAGCAGCCCCGCCAGTAGACAAAAGGCCAAGGCGCGGAAGGAGCCGCGCAGGCGAAAACGGAGCGATCGCACCAAATCCCGCTTTTGCCCGCCAGTTTGAAACTCAGCATCCGGAGTAAAGGTCAGCACCACCCCAGTAAACCCCTCGCTAAATTCGTCGAGGGAAACCGTGCGGGGGCCAGTGGCCGGGTCATTCAGGTACACCTTTTGGCGATGGAATCCTTCTACTACTAAGAAGTGGTTGAAATTCCAAAACACGATGTAGGGCCGCTCTAGCTGCTGCACAGCCTCCAGAGAAACCTTAAAGCCTTTGCCGTTGAGGTCGTACAGCCGCGCCGCATTCAGCACGTTCGATGCTTTGCTGCCATCGCGCGAAACGCCGCAGGCCTGCCGCAGGTCAGCCAGCGAGACAATCCGCCCGTGGTAGCCCAGGATAATCCCCAGGGAGGCAGCACCGCATTCCACCGCTTCCATTTGCAGCAGGGTGGGTGTGCGTCGCAGGTCGGGGCGGCGGAAGCGGTCTTTGAGCTTGGCAATCAGATGTTTCATGACTCTCCTCCTTTTACGGCTTCATCCCCAAACCCGGCCCACTGCTTGAGAATTGGTAGCACATAGGAAATGGGGCGGCGCTTTTCGACAGTGATGCGCACGGTGGTGGTCATGCCGGGGGTCATAGGTTGGTTGGGACCCTGGGGCGAGGCCGACCAGCGCAGTTGGCTGGGGTTGTTGGGGTTGTAGTCGGGTTGCAGAGTGGCGAAGACGGCGATGTGCGGCCCGTCGCCTATGATGCCGGGCAGAATGTCGGGGTGGCCGACCAGGCGGGCGGCTCCGGCCTGGGTGACGGGAAAGCTCGATACTTCGTCAACGGTGCCTAGGATGCCGCCGTACTCTTCGCGTTTGACGGTGGTGGGGGTGGCTTGAAGGGTCATGCCGACGCTGATTTTTTTGCCTTCGCTGACGGGTAGAAAGGCCACGCTGGTGAGGGGGGTGTCGTCATCCTGGGCGGCGATCATCGCTACAGGCATGCCAGGGTCAAGGCGCTGACCGGGCTGGGCCATGACCTCAATCACCTGGCCGTCGTGGTCGCTGGTGATGGTCTGGTTGCGGCTGAGCTGTTCGGTGAGTTGGGCAATAGTGCGTTCGGTATCTTTGATCTCTTTTTGGCGCTGGGCCGTGGTAGTGCTGTCTTGCTCGGCTTGGGCGGCGGCGCGGGCGTCAAGATCTTGGAGTTGGGCCTGGAGGTCGGTGATGCGGCTGAGGTTGTCGAGGTAGTCGCGCTGGGCTTCGGTGTCGCGCAGATCTAGGGTTTCGAGCTGGGTTTCAACATCGTTGACTTCGTTCTGTAGCTCCTGGTATTCCAGCTGTACGCTCAGCACTTCTTCTTGGGACATGGCTCCCTCGTCGGCCAAACGCTGCCAATTTTCCCAACGGGTTTGATAGATGGGCAGGCGAGATTGCAGAGTTGTAAGCCGCTGCTGAAGGGCTCGGCGCTCCTGGCGCAGCGATTCTTCGGCGCGGGCTTGCAGGGTGGGGGTGAGGGACTGCTGCGATCGCAAATCTTGCGCCAAGGCTCGCCGCTGCTGGGCGATCGCCCCCTCGTCTAGACTGCTGCGATCGCTGTTCAACCGCTGGGCTGTCTGGTCTTGAATTTGTAGCTGAGTCAGCTTCTCCTGGGCCAGCCGCAGCTGAGTCTCTAGCTCTGACTGGTCTAAAACCGCTAGAATATCGCCTGCCTTCACCCAGTCCCCCGGCTTCACCTCGATCGAGCGCAGGGGGCCAGCACCGGGGGATTGGGCCGTCACTACATCGCTGGGGTAGACCAGCACCCCCTGCCCAGTAACGGTTAAGGGAATTTGGCCCAACAGGCTCCAGGCGGCCCCAGCACTGACTAACAGACCCAGGGCCGTCAGCGCCAGCCAGCGCTTGGGGCTAACTACCTGCACCAGCTGATCGAGCTGTTCGGGAGAGGCGCTGCGCTCCAGCGCCTGGGGGCGAAATAGGTTGCTATGTTTTACCGGTACCATGGTCAAACTCCGGGGGTAGATTGAGCCTGCAAACGCTGCACCAGCCACTCAAAGCGAGCCTCAGCCAGGGTCACCCGCTCCAAAAGTTGGCTATCAAGATCGGTATTAGGAGCTAAAACACCCAGCTTTTGCAGAATGAGCTGCTGTTTGCTGGCCAGCAGCAGTGCCAACAGTCGGTAGAGGCGGGCGGCAAAGGGGCGATCGTAGAGCAGCTTGGCCAGTAGCCGCCAGCGAGGGATGCTCAGCAGAGTAGACTCGCGCAGGGCGATCGCCCCCACCGCCGCCGGAGCCGAATCCAATAGCAGGGTTTCACCGATCAAGTCACCCCGCGACAGCCGGGCAAATTCGGTCTCGGCTCTCTCTGGGTCTGGCATGAGGGCGGTCACGACCAGGTTGGGCGGCTGCTCAGCAGCGCTCAGGCCCACCGCCCCTTCTAGCAATAAATGCAGGGCATCGACCGGATAGCCGCAGCGCAATAAAGGCGTACCAGGCTTAACCGATTCGACCTGACCCACCGCCATCAGCCAGTCCAGATCGCTGTCGGCCAGTTCGGCAAACACCGTCGCCGCTTCTTTGAGCTGAAGCTGGCCGAGCAGAGCTACGCTGTAGCCCATCTGCGCCGCCCACTGGGTGAGCTGGTGCCGCAGGGTCAGGGCTACCACCCGGTAGAACGGGGCGGCGAAGTCGGCATCGTCTGCTAGTTTTTGGCTGAGAACAGCTAGGGGAAGCGCCAGAACGGTGGCATCGGTGAGGGCAAATAGGGTGGATTGAGAGAGGTAGGTCGTTACGGTAGGCAGTGCGCCAGTCAGCTCCCCACTGGGTAATCGCAGGATTTCTTTGGGGGTAGCTTTGCCAGTCTCATCTGATGGGGTCTCTAACACCACTGATAGCTGACCATTGACCACAATCCACAGGTGGTTAAGAGGCTGATGAGAGGTGTGGAGGCGATCGCCTGCCTGAAGCGATCGCAGCGTGCCGGTCTGCACCAGCCAATCCACATCTTGCTGGTTAAATTCTCGAAGTAGGGGCGTTGTCATCGCAATATCCTGATTCGTTAATGACTCAAAACCTGCTATCGCCCAAACAGGCGCGACAGCCCGGCAAACACAGCAAAAATTTGATCCACCGACTCAAAGCCCAGCCCGGCAAATTGGAAAGTGCCTGAGGAAGTATTAGACGTTTGCGCCAGCGTAGATCCTGGGCAACCACAGCCTCCGGTCTGGCCCAAAAGGCTTTCGCTTTGATCGAACATCGAACCCGAAATAAAAATATCTAGTCCGCCAGAAACCTCGTCTAATTCTGTCAGGGTTAGCTCAACAGGGGCGAGATCTAAATCATGCTCTTTCATGGCTTAAAAATCCTGTATCTAAGGCAAAAAATGGATCGAACTTGGCTCATTAAAACTTAGGAGACATGCAGAGACATGGTAAGGCCACATCTCTGCATAGAAGCCCCGTTCGATAGTTGGGCGAGTGGTTTTAGCGGATTAAATGCTTAAACCACTCGTTTGAACTTGGGCTTGATTACAGCCCGAAGCCAATCACATCGGAGTTACCAGAGGCGGTATCAAAGCCAGTGAGAGAGCTAATGCTGCCAGCACCGTTAGGGCCAGCAAAGCTCACCTGATCCATCTTGATACCCGACTGCTCGAAGAAGCTGCTCGCTCCTTTAAACAGGCTGCTGATATCGCCTAGGCCGCTGACGCCCCCACTGCAATCGTCGAGTTCGCCTTCGGTGAGTTCAGAAATGGCCAGGTTAGCGGCCTCTTCGGCTTCGGTGATGATGTCGTTGAGCTTGATCATGTCAGACATGGAAGTTTCTCCTTTTGAGAAGTTAGTTTTTTCGAGTTAGGAAGGTAGGTTTGTTTGCCTTCCTGTTCTTACCTATGTCTCGCGGAGGTAAGCTTATTCACTTTAGTAATAACCTTCGCCTGGGAACTGTGAGGGCATTGAAGTAGGGGCAATATTTTCGCTGACTTTGGGCTTTGCAGCCTGCTGCAACTGTCGCGCCTGCTGGTGATAACGCAGTGCCGTTTTGTTTTGCTGTAAACCTTCGTGCAGGCTGGCGAGATCGGCTAAAATCTCGGCGGCCAGGGCGCGATCGCACTTCTGGCAGAGCATCAGAGCAGCTTCAAAATGAGCGATCGCTAAATCCGTATGACCCGCACATTTAGCTAATTGGGCAATGCGCCTGCGAATCATGATTTCGTAGCTGTTGCCTTCGAGCAGAGTCTGGTGCTGGCGATAGCCGTCGAGGGCCGACTCGTAACAGGCCAAGGCGCACCAGTGATCGCCTCGCACCGCATAGACACGCCCCATGCAGCCCAGGGTAATGGCTTCGCCCAGTTTGTCGCCCAGTTCGTAGCGCAGGGCGAGGGCTTTTTCGAGGGTTTTAAGGGCTAGGCGATAGCGGCGACGGTAGTAGTAGCCCATGCCCAGGGTGTGGAGGGCGGCAGCATAGCCCGCGTCGTCTGCGGTGTTGTGCAGCTGCTGTACGGCCTGGGCAGCATAGTCGTAGGCCCAGCGGTACTGCTGGCGTTGGGCAAACACCACGCTGAGGTGAGTGAGGGTGTGGCCCAGAGCTACGGCATCCTCGGCGTGGCTAAAGGCATTGAGCGATCGCAAATAGGCCCCGGCGGCCCTGTCCCATTCGCCCAGTTGGCAGTAGAGGTGGCCCAGGGCACTCTGGGTTTTGCCGGTTTCGAGCCAGGCGGGCACAGACCGCAGCCAAGAGAGGTGATAGCGCTGTTCGATGGTCTGTACTGCGGGGAGCATTTGCATCAAAACTACCGGGCAGCTCTGCGCCAGGTAATCGATCAAAAAGCGGGGGCTGATCATGGTAGGTAGGGTTGAACTCGTCTACCTTTTACCTATGTCTGGAGGGGCCAAACCTATTCAGGGTCTAGTGTTTGGCGATTCTGGTACGGATACTCGTTCCGAGTCGAAGCCCGTTTCTAAGATGCCGTAGGCTTTACACTACGCGGATCGTCCCCGCCGAGCGCTCAGTTTTCTACCACCTGAATTAGGGTAGACAGAGCCGCTAGTTGGGTAGTGTCTACCCCGCGCACACCACCGCGCACGGTGATCTCGCCGCGAGTAGTGCGATCAATATCACCCAGTAGGGTGTCTATCACATTGACGGGATCATTATCTTGCAGGCCAATGGGTTCACCGCTGCGGGTGTTGTTGGCAGCGGCAATTTGCCGAAGACCGCGCAGGGCATCGCGCAGGGGGCTGGTGCTCACCAGGGTCAAAATTTCGGCATAGCCCGAGCTGCTCAGACATAGGTGAAAGGCTTCGCTGGGATTAGCACAATAGTCACGGTTAGAGTCGCGCCCTAGCTCCTGATGGGGAATGGTGAGCTGCTGCCCTGGCTCTAGCAGTGGTTCACTTTCTGGCGAATCCCAATCGGTGGGGTGTAGCACCGCCATGCTCCCTGAGCTGCCAATGGCCAAAATGGCGACGTAGAGGTTGCGAGGTTCGCCATTAGCGACCGTCACCACGATTTCACTGCCCGATTGCAGCATTTGGACGGCATCATCTAGCCTTTGGGTCACCACGCCCCCTTGACTACCTCGGCTAACACTGCGACCTACGGCCAGATCGCTATCCACCGGCTGTACTACCACCGCGACATTGAGGTTAGAGGTGTCGCTGTTGAGCACCGATCGCAGCACCTGCCCAGCTAGCAGCAGCTTGAGCGTAGGGTTAAGTCGCTGGATGGCGGCGGCAATAGGTTCCCCAGGCTCGCCAAAGCTGGCACGAATGGCCACTAACCCTGGTGTAAACAGGCCAATGCTGCCCACCTCGCCCACGTCACGCACGGCGTCGGCGGTGGCGATCGCCAGCCCCTGCTCTGTCATGCGCCCCAGCAGATAGTGGGGGCTTTGGCTGCCATCCACCGCGACGGGCTGAATGCGGTTAAAGGTAGCTAGCTGCGGTCGCGCCGTCTCCACATCTGCCCCCAAAGAAGCATCCAGACCCACTCGCAGAGTCAAATCGGTTGGCACTCCCCGCACCCGTTCACGCAGCAGTTGCCCCGCTGCGATCTGCTCCCGAGTGCTATCCGCCAGAGTACCGTAGCCCTCTAGCCCCACCCGCCGGGTTTGCTCAACCTGACCGATTTCATGGCCATTGCCATCCACGACCGAGAAAATAGCCCCGCTCTCAAAAGCCGCCAAACTCTGGGACGATACGCCCCCCAGCCAAAACTTGACCTCGCCACTAGCCTCAGTGCCCACAACCACGGCCTCTGCTGCCGGGGACTGGGGACGGCTAAAAAAGAGCGGTTCTTGACCAAAGTTGCGCCCTGGCTCCACCTCGTAGATGGGCGATTGCACAATGCGAGCGCTGTTGGCTACATCCCGCGTGCTGCGGGCCAGGTCGACAAATACGCGATCGAGCGGCGGGTTGCCGGGCTGCTGCCACAGGTAGCGGGTCAGCGCATAGGTAAACGCCCCAGCATAAAACTGTCCTGCACCCTCACCAAAGGAGGCATCTGCCGCCAGTTGGTTGGCCTGGGCCGACCCCAGCGCCACCCCCTTAGCAATGCCCCGGCTACGCTGGGCCTTTAGCTCCGCAGGCGACCAGCCTAGCTCCGCCAGCCAGCGCTCTTGCACCGCCAGTTCGGCATTGCTAGGTTCTGCATCGCCCAGGGCTACCTGTGACTCAACAGCCCGCATGATCAGATCGCCTCGAGTACCGCCGCCGGAGTGGCAGCTGTCGAGCATGACCGTCACCTGGTCGGTTTTGAGGTTTGCCATCAGCAAAAACAGGGTTTTGCCCATGATGTCGTTGACCTGGTTGTCGGTCACATTCAACCGAGCATCGTAAGGCAGCAGGCTGCCGTTGTAGCCCTCGACCCCGTTGGCGATCGCGATCGGGTCGGGGTCGCGTACCAGAGAACCGTGGCCTGAGAAGTGAAACACCACCACATCCCCCGGTTGGGCCTGGTCAATTAAGTGAGTCTCAAAGGCGTCTAGCAGGTTTTGGCGGGTAGCGGCCTGGTTTTCTAGGGTGAGAATATTGGCTGGATCAAAGCCAAAGCGGTGCACCAGCAGCTCTTTTTGCATGCGTACATCGGTGAGGCAGCCCCGCAGGGGAGTGACCCCAGCGGGGTACTGATTAACGCCGACTAGCAGGGCCAGTTTGCGGCTAGTCGGCTGAGCCAGGGCGTGGGCGTAGCGATCGCCCTGCCGCCGCACATTCATCTGGCTCAGACCGATCGCCGCCAGGGTAGAACCAGCAGCTTGCAGAAAGTGTCGGCGTTTGAGGTTTGCCATGGGAAAAGAATGAATAAAGAACGAACGCAGTTGGCTTTAGGGTTGGGGGTCTACAACGCCTCAATGGGTTGCCAATCACCCGAGAAGAGGAAGGCCGCCCAGTAGTAGGGATGAGCATAGGCAGGGTCTGCTAGCAGCGCGAGCTGGACCTGGCGCAGGGCAACGCTGCGACCTTCGCCCTGGAGTAGGTGCTGGTAGTAGCGCTCCATCAGATCGGCAGTAGCCTGGTCATCAACTTTCCATAGGCTCATCAGCTGGCTTTCGGCCCCGGCCATGACAAAGGCACGGCGCAGGCCATAAACGCCTTCACCGTTCGCAACATCTCCCACACCAGTTTCGCAGGCGCTGAGCACCACCAGGCGAGTGCCGCGCAGGTCCAAACTCGCGGCTTCTAACGCGGTAAAAACACCGTCTTCACCGACACTGTCTCGGGTATTGAACCCGGCCAGGGCCAGCCCCGATCGCAGCAGCGGATTCTCGCGGCTGGTGGGGCGATTGGCAGCGGGCAAAGGGCTACTGCTGAGCGGCGATGCAGAGACGATATTAATCTCGCCGCGACTGTCAACCGGGGGTATAAACTCAACATCCTCAAGAAAGAAGCCGTGGGTGGCCAAGTGCAGGATGCTCGGCCCCTGCACCTGCTTGAGGGCACTTTCGCTAGCCTCGGTCTCGGTGAGCATGATGGGGTTGGATAGCAGGGGGGCAATGGCGTTGACCTCGCGCTCGGTACCGGGCAGGGGGCCAAAGCGCAGGTCGGCGATGTCGGTGGAGCGCTGGTCGGTGGCCCTCGTCCCCGACCCCTCTGCCTGGGGGCGAGGGGAGGCAGAGGTACCCGCCGCTAAAGTGGCACCCTCCGCAGCGGCGGTGTCGTAGTTGGGGTTGGCCAAGATGACCGGAGGCTGGCGGCTAGCGATAGGGATTTGCAGCCGCCGCAGGTCGCGGCCTGTGGTCAGGTGGGTGAGGGTGTAGGTCTCGGCCAGGTAGCGGTCTTGCTCATCCACCAGGGCCGCAAAGGGCACCAGGTTGAGCTGACCATCGGGGGAGAGCAGCAGGTGGGTGGCATTGCCCAGCAGGGGTCGAATGGGGGCCATGAGCTGCTCATCGAGGGCGCGAGCCTGAGTGAGAGAAGTGGGCGTGCGGGTGGCGTTGAGAAAGGCAACGGCGACCTCGTCAATGGTGGCGGCTTCGCCCAGCTCGACCCATTGGGGGTCGCCTGTGGAATGAAGAATGTAGGCGGCGTAGCTGGGGCTGCCCCAGCTTCCCGCTCCAGTCGGGTCAAAGGGGAAATAGCGCACCAGTTCGACCAACGCCGCATCGGCGGGAATGAGAGCCTGGATGGCCTCAATTTCGACCGGCTCGGTGGCCGTGCGGAATTCGGCACTGCGGCGCGAAAGATCGGTTTCTAAGGCGTCAACCTGCTGGCGCAGGGCATCGATTTCGACTCGATAGGCAGCGGGCTCTTGATTGCCCAGGCCGCCATAGAGGCGGGTGGCCAGCTGGCTTTGGGCGGCTGTGTAGCGATCGAGCAGGGGAGCTAGCTCAGGGCTGAGGTTTTGCCGCAGCAACTGCTGGGTATCGGTGACGGCATCGAGAATGCGCCCCTTGCGCCGCAGCACCGTGGTCAGAGCCAGACGCCCTGCCGCGAGGTTTTGCGGCGCACCCTGAAGATGCAGGGAGAGTGCTCTGTTAGTGGTGCCGGATAGGGTAGCGATGTAGGCTTGCTTGCGCGCCTCAGAGCCAATGGCCAGGTTGAGGGCCAGGTTGGTTTCTTCAATGGCAACGCCACGATTTAGAACCGCAATGCTTTGAGATGTATTGCCCTGGGTAGAGTAGAGGATTGCCAAATTATTCAAGCTAGTGGCGACATAGGGATGAGTTTTGCCTAAGGCTGTTTCAAAAATCGAGAGCGATCGCTCAAAGAGCAGTTCTGCGGCATTGTAGTTGCCCTGATCTTGGTAAATACTGGCTAAATTGTTGAGGCTGGTGGCGACATTAGGATGGCTCTCACCTAAGGCCGTTTCATAGATCGAGAGCGATCGCTCAAAGAGCAGTACTGCGGCACTGTAGCTACCCTGATCTTGGTAGAGGAGTGCCAAGTTATTGAGGCTAGTGGCGACATTAGGATGGCTCTCGCCTAAAGCTGTTTCTTGAATCGAGAGCGATCGCTCAAAAAGCGGTTCTGCGGCACTGTAGTTGCCCTGGGATTGGTAGAGGGTTGCCAAGCCATTGAGGCTATCGGCAACATCGGGATGGGTCTCGCCTAAGACCGTTTCCGAAATCGAAAGCGATCGCTCAAAGAGCGATGCTGCAGCACTGTAGTTGCCCTGGGATTGGTAGAGGGTTGCCAAGCCATTGAGGCTATCGGCAACATCGGGATGGGTCTCGCCTAAGGCCGTTTCCGAAATCGAAAGCGATCGCTCAAAGAGCTGTTCTGCGGCACTGTAGTTGCCCTGAGCTTGGTAGAGTTCTGCTAAATTATTCAGGCTGGTGGCGACAGCAGGGTGGCTCTCACCTAAGGCCGTTTCATTAATGTTGAGGGCGCGCAGTAAGAGGGGTTCTGCGGCACTGTAGTTGCCCTGGTCATAGTAGAAGAGTGCCAAATTATTTAAGCTTTGGGCGACATCGGGATGGCTCTCGCCTAAGGCCGTTTCTCGAATCGAGAGCGATCGCTCATAGAGCGGTGCTGCCGCACTGTAGTTGCCCTGGGCTCGGTAAAGTTCTGCCAAATTGTTCAAGCTATCGGCAACAAAAGGATGGCTCTCGCCTAAAGCTGTTTCAAAAATCGAGAGCGATCGCTCATAGAACGGTGCTGCGGCACTGTAGTTGCCCTGGGCTTTGTAGAAGAATGCCAAATTGTTGAGGCTAGCAGCAACAGCGGGATGGGTCTTGCCTAAGGCCGTTTCTAGAAGTTGTAAAACTTGTTCTGCTAAAGGAATTGCTTCGGCGTATCGCCCCTGTTGATACAGCTCAACAATCTGTTGATTGAGTGCATCGGCTTCAGCCAGGGGCTCTGCTGGAGCCTGAGCCAGCCCGATAGATGGCTGAGCGGGGAGCTTATGCGCCTTCGCATCCAACTCTCTAGCCACGACCGCCTGCCCCACCCCGGCAGTCCCAGCCAGCCCGGCCATCACCAGACCGCTAACAGCCAGTCGAGCCAGAGGTTGTAGCCCGAACCCGGCCTGAACCTGGTGCTGTCGTCGCTGGTTCATAAAAATTACCTTTTACGTGCTAACAGCCTATATCGCTGCCGGACGTGAACTGATTCACCTCGACAAATCAACGCTAGCGGCGTTGAAGTCACCGCTTAATCGCCCATCGCCCTGAGCTAGTTGAGAATGCGTGGAACCTTCACCGCGACGTTCACCAGTCCCTCTCCGGTCTCTGAGTTGGTCACTTCGCCAGAGTTCAGCGCCACAATGCGAATTTCGTCATTCATCAGGGTCAAAATTGGCCCGCCCGACGAGCCGCCATAGGTATCGCAGAGGTGCAGCACCACCTCTTGCTCTTCACCCACAATGCTGCATCCCACGTGGGCGCTGGCTGTTTCGCCAGGGTTATAGACTGGGAAATCGCCAGAGTAGCCCATCATGACCAGGTTTTCGGCAAAGGGCTGCTCGGCCAGGGCCTCAGTAGAGAGGGGGGCCATCCCCAGAGTGCCGTACTTTTGCCCCAAGGGCTGGTCGAGGGTGACCAAGGCCCAGTCGTCCGGGTTGGGTTTGCGCCCGTCAGCAAAGTCGGTACCTAGCAACAGAGGTTCTACATTGGCGATATCGTCTGGGCTCGCCACCTGACCATCAATCAGGTTGGGCTTAAATTGAATATTGCGAGCTAGCTCTCCAGTCTCTGAATCAATGATGCAGTGGGCGCTGGTGAGCACAATGTCTTCGGCCACCAGAGAGCCGGTGCAAATATAAGCGCTGCCATCGGCGGCGAGGCCAGAAATTCGCCCCACCGCCGACCAGGGGTAAGCCTGACTAGTCACCGGTACCCGCTTGTCTTCACCAATCACAGCGCGGCTGCCCTCGGCAGGGTTGCTGGAGATAGTCAGCCCTGCGGGAATGATCGGCTCGCTGACCTCTAGATCGAGCCCCAGCTCTGAGGGCGCGCTGCCCGCATCCGCTAGAATCGGGCCTACAGTTAGCTCTCTGGCCACCAGAGACGACGATGGGCGTAGTGCCTCGGGTAGGTAGCTGGTCAAGCCCAGTACCAGGCCGAAGGCGGCAGTACCGAAAGAGAAAAAGAGGTGCATGGGGGTCAACTCCAAAAGAGGCGAATTAGGTTCCTAGACGTATCTATGTCTGGAGGTACCGCACTGATTCACTTGGCGGCCCTAAAGTTGCCGATACTGCTGAAGGCCTTACTGAACTGGCTAACTGGATAAGTTCACTTCACTCAGCCATATATGCTGGTGTCGTTCCCGTCAGAGGGTTGCTTATGCGTCATTCCGCAATGTGGGTTTGGTTGTTCGCGGCGGCGGTGCTGGCTGCTGGGCAAAGGCCTGGTCTATCGGTAGAGGTGCAAAATCTACACCCGGCTGAGGCAGAGGCCACGGTAGCTCAGGCTGGGGCAACTGAAGACCGCAAAGCCGAAGCCGATGCGCTATTCCAACAGGGCGTTCACCAGGTTGAGCAAAGCCAGTTTCGAGATGCATTGCAGTCCTGGGAAGCTGCACTAGCCCTCTATCAAGACATCGAAGACATTCAGGGGCAAGCCGATGCATTGACGGGTTTGGGGTTTATCCACTTGTCACTAAGCGACAACCGGGAGGCGATCGCCTACTACGAGCAAGCCCTACCGCTGTTCCAAGCCCTTGAAGACCTACAGGGGCAAGTCAGTGTGCTAACGAATCTGGGTTTTGCCCACTGGTCATTGAGCGATTATCGAGGGGCGATCGCCTACTACGAGCAAGCCCTGCCGCTGTTCCAAACTATAGAGAACCATGAGGGACCAGCTAGTGTTGTGCTAATGAATTTGGGGGCTGCCTACCAATCATTGAGTGATTACCGGAAGGCGATCGCTTACTACGAGCAAGCCCTGCCGGTGTTCCAAGCTCTCGAAGACCTGCAGGGGCAAGCCAGTGTGCTGATGAATTTGGGAGTTGCCTACCAATCATTGAGTGATTACTGGAAGGCGATCGCCTACTACGAGCAAGCCCTACCGCTGTTCCAAGCTCTCGAAAACCGTTACGGGCAAGCCAATGTACTGACTAATTTGGGGATTGCCTACAGGTCGTTGAGCGACTATCGAGGGGCGATCGCCTACTATGAGCAAGCCCTGCCGCTTTACCAAGCGATTGAAGACCAGCGGGGTCAAGCCAAGGTGCTGAATAATTTAGGGAATACCTACGGATCGTTGAACGACTATCGAGGGGCGATCGCCTACTATGAGCGAGCCCTGCCGCTGTTCCAATCCCTCGAAGACCGGCAAGGGCAAGCCAAGGTGCTAGCCAATCTAGGTATTGCCTACGGAGCATTAAGCGACCATCGAGGAGCGATCGACTATCTTGAACAAGCCCTACCGTTATACCAAGCCATCGAAGACCGACAGGGGCAGGCCAATGCACTGACGGGTGTGGGGCTTGCCTACTGGTTTTTGAGTGACCACCGAGGGGCGATCGCCTACTACGAGCAAGCCCTACCGCTGTACCAAGCGATTGAAGATCGTTCCGGACAGAGCGCTTTACTGAGATACTTTGGAGCATTGCTAGCCGCACAAGAACAGCCTGAGCTGGCGATCGCATTCTACAAAGCCTCCGTCAACCTCCGCGAAAGCATTCGTGCGGATCTCCAAGAGCTACCAGAAGACCTCCAATCGTCATACACAGAGTCTATTTCAGAGAGTTACCGAGAACTGGTGCGCTTGCTGCTAGAGCAAGATCGCGTGCTAGAAGCCCAGCAGGTTTTAGAACTGCTGCGGGTGCAAGAAATTGACGAGTACCTGCGCGATATGCGAGGCAATGCCCAGACTGCCGAGGGGCTTGACCTGTGGGAGGCCGAACAGCAGCTTTTGGCTATTTATATGGAGATGGTAGAAGCCGGGCAGGGCTTTGATGCTTTTCTTAATCGTCCTGAGGTGCAAGCCTTTACCCAGCAGCTCCAGCGCAACGCGCGCGGGCAAAACCTCAACCCTGAAACTTTGGTGCGGCTCCAAAATGACCTCAAGCAGTTAGACAATGCCGTTCTGCTATACCCGCTCATTTTGGGAGACCGCCTAGAGCTGGTGCTGGTCACCCCCGAAGGCTTGACGCGCGAAACGGTTGCCATCGATCGCGTGCAGCTCAATCAATTGATTGCCACCTTTCGCACCGATATCACTGGCCGGAAGCCAGAAGTAGAACAGTCGGCCCAGCAGCTTTACGACTTGCTGATTCGGCCTTTAGCCCCCTACTTGGGTGAGACCCAAACCATTCTCTATGCCGCCGATGGTCAGCTGCGCTACTTTCCCCTGGCGGCGCTGCACGACGGCGAACAGTGGTTGGCGCAGCGGTTTAACGTCAACCTGATTACGGCGGCTTCGTTGACCGACTGGGGGCGATCGCAATCGGCTGACCTCTCGGTACTGGCCGGAGCATTTTCAGAAGGGAACCACCAAGTCAAAGTGGGCGACAAACTTTTGGACTATAACGGCTTGCCCCATGCGGGCATAGAGGTCGAGCGCATCGCCACCGACATTCCCGCTACCAAGGCCTATTTCAACCAAGACTTCAGCAGAGTCGCCGTCGAATCTCAACTGGAGAATCACTCCATTGTTCACTTCGCGACCCATGCCGAGTTTGTGGTGGGCAGTCCCCATGAGTCGTTTATTTTGTTTGGCAATGGCGATCGCGTTAACCTGCAAGAAATTGCCAATTGGTCGCTACCCGGTGTTGACCTGGTAGTGCTCAGCGCCTGTCAGACAGCAGTCAGCGGCGAACTGGGGCAGGGCGAAGAAATTTTGGGCTTTGGCTATCAGATCCAGCGCACGGGGGCCAGGGCGGCGATTGCATCGCTCTGGTACGTCAACGATGGCAGTACTCAGGTGTTAATGAATGCGTTTTACACCGCTTTGCAAAACGGCTACAGCCCAACGGAAGCGCTACGCCGTGCCCAGCAGGCTTTAATTGAAGGCGACCTGGCTCTCCTAGGTGAAGACATCCGCGCCGACTTTGAGCTGATTACCGCCGGTTCAGAACCATCCAACAGCACCCTTAACCATCCCTACTACTGGGCACCCTTTATTTTGATCGGCAATGGGCTGTAGCCAGCAGCTACAACCCATTGCTCAGTAACGTGTGACAGATCAACAATGGCTTTTCTCAGCTCTGAGCCCTTGCTTCTAAAACTCATCTTCGCTTAGGGCTTCTGTCTGGGCTTTGCCCTCTGGGACTGGGTGCAGGGTGACTTCGAGGGTGCTCCAGTACTCTATATCGTCTTCGATCGTAATGGCGAACTCGGCGGGGTCGCTAAAGGCGGAGAGGGCCATGCTGCGGCGAAACTGCTGTTGCTCAACATCCCAGTCAATGCCGGTAGCGAAGCGCAGATCGCAGGTGCAGGTCCCTAAATCATCGACTGTGAGATTGTCGTTGGCCTGCACGTACATAAATCGCAGGGTCTGACCCGAGTTGACATCCACGAGCTTGAAAACCGCATCGACAGGGTTGCCGTTTTTGACCGTGAGCTGGCTGTAGCCACTACCGATGGGCGGCGTGACATGGGTGCCAGTGGGTAAGGAGACCGGCAACCGCAGTGTGGGTAGCGTGGCGATGCCGTCAAGAGAGGCAGCGATTGGGGGAAAACTGATGCGTTGAGGATTGGGCGTTAGAGAGGGCACCGCCGCCGCTAAACTGCACAGCCCAATCAAGGCCGCGATCCGTCGCAGACGCTGGGTTGGTCGAAGCGCAGTGGATATAACAGTCATGGTGAAAGTCCTCTGAGGTAATGGCAAAGAGGCCCTTGGGTCTCTCTGACCTTACCTATGGCTCAGTCTCAGAAACTTATTCACTGGTTCAAAGATTCAGCGCCTGCCTATGCCAGCGTTAGCCTTAGGCGTCACAGCTCAATGTCGTCAGGGTCAACGCCTAACTCTCGCAAACCGGGTGGAGGGTAATTCTAATTTATCGCCCTCTCCCGTGAATAAGCTCTCTGACGCCAGACATAGCTATGAGTAACGCGCCGCAATTGGGCCGTTATTTGTAGCTAGGAGTTTTCACTATGACTGTTATTTTTGGCAGCGACTTTGGCGATACAATCTTCGTTTCTCCAGACAACAGCAACGTTTATGCTGGAGCCGGAGACGACTATATTTTTGGCAGCACTGGATTTGACACTATCGATGGCGGTGCTGGCTTTGATGTTGTGGACTACAGCTCGTTAAACACGCCGATTTCCTTAGAAGCAACTGGAGTCGTCAACAAAGGTTTGGCTGGCACTGATCAGATGTCTTCTATTGAAGCGATCGTCGCGCCTGCGGATCAATTTAATCTCATTGATGCCTCAACACCGCTTAATTCTCCCGTATCCGTTGTGGTGGATTTGGCCCTCAATAGCTTGACCATTAACGGCATTCCTGGCGTTGATAGCCTTTCTAGAACTGTTGTCAACTTTACTGATGTGATTGGCACTAGCCAGGCCGATGTGATTTTTGGCGATGGTCAAGACAATATTCTCGCTGGCGCTGGCGGTGATGATTTCATCTTTGGCGATAGTGGAAATGATCTGCTGTTTGGCGGGTCGGGTAGCGATACCTTAATTGGCGGATTGGGTAATGATCTCCTAAGTGGTTATGGCTTTACCAGCGACGAGGTCGATATTTTGGTTGGCGGTGAAGGTAGTGATCTCTTCGTACTAGGAGATGCTCTTGGCTCCTATTATTTAGAGTCAGGCTACGCCATTATTGATGACTTCAACCCTTTTGAGGGCGATCTAATTCAGGTTTTTGGTAGCGCTAGCAATTACTCGTTGTCATTTCAGCCGTTTACCTCTACCAATACTCTAGACACGCTAATTTTCGCAGGCAGCGATCTGATTGGTGTGGTGGCTGGTACGACTAACGTAGTTCCAGCTCTAGATTTTGTGGCCGCCTAATTGACCCCAAAGATTTACGCTAGTGGCGCATGGATAGGCTAAGGCTTTGGCTAACACTGTGCGCCCGCTCGCCCCTTACTTACCTATCGGGAGAACTCACGATGAGACAGCCCCACGCTAACCACTGCATGCTGGCGCTCTATGGCCACCTGCTGAAGTACTTTTTGCTGAGTGTCGCTAGCGGCACGGTGACCTGTTTAGTGGCCTCTGTGTTGGGCGTGGGCTTTCTCGTGGAGGCCATTGCGGCGATTGTGCCCGCTCTGCTCTGGCGGGGGGTAGCGCTAATGCTCTGTTTGGGAGCGATGACGGTGATCGTTGAGTCGCTGCTAGCCGGAGATGAATAAGTTCCTCTGGCCCAGCCATAGGTAAAGACAGCGCGTTGGATCTTTGGTTGTTCAATGCAAAACTAGTCGCAACCCAGCCCCCGGAATTATGACAATATTTCGATACTGGCAACTCATTCGCATCACCAGTTCAGGTGAGTATCAGGCGCACCTGCTTACCCAGGTACAGGAGTGGCTTCAGCAGGCGTTTGCCGACTCGGTGAACCGCGCCGATACGCAAATGACCGATTTTCAGAAAGCTTTGCTCGATCGCTGGCATTCAAAGGCCGCCCAGGCCGATCTGGCGTTGCTCAGTCTGCGCTGCTTTGTCAGCCACCAAATTCGAGATGCCTGCGATCGCCTGGCGCAACAGTTTGGCCAAACCTATGGCTTCACCACCGCCGAGCTGCTAGCGCTGGTGCTCGATGACGACGGGCGATCGCCCTCGACCTATCGCCCCTTTACCCAGCAAATTTTAGAAAGCTACGATCCGGCCAAAGCTGCCCTGAGCACCTGGAGCAATCAGCTGACCTGCAACCACCCGGAGCTAAACCAGCTGCTGCTCGAAAAAGGGCTTTACCGGGCCAGCCCCTGGGCCATTTTGAACGACACCAGCCTGGAGCAAGTGGAGAAAATCTTGCGCACTTTTCATCTGTGCAGTGAGTACGAGGTGAAGGCCGCGGTAGACCTATTAGAGCGCTATCAACGGGTGTACTGTCGCGATCGCATTCGTCAGCGCCAGGCCGGTAGCCCCCGCCGTTGCCACCCTCCTACGCCCGAGCAGCTGCGGGAAATGAACGCGACCCTTGAGCAGCTCAAACAGTTGGCCGAACAGCTGCGCCAGTACCGCATCCATGTGCGAGGTGGCTCAGGTGGCCCCTACCAGGCCGAAGTTCCCGACTGGGATCAAGTGCCCGACTCGACCCCCGTGCCGGATGAGCAAGAGGAATTTTTAGAAGCGTTTCGTCAGGCGGTTAAGCAGGGTTTAGAAGGGGCGATCGCCCAGGTCATCGCCGCCAATATTCACCGGCTCAGCCAGAAGAAAACCCCTCAAGATGACGTCTACGTTAAGGGGTTAAATCGCTATTACTGTCTGGGGCAAACCATTGGCGCTCTGGCGACTGAGCTGGGCCTGGGCAACTTTGCCCGTGCCCGACGGCTGCTAGACCTCCAGCGCCTGCGCGCCGATGTGCGCCATCGGCTGCTCCCTACCCTGTATGAACAGGTGCGGCAGGAGGCCTTTGATTACAGCTCACCCGAGCAGCTCCATCAGCTCGATCACACCCTAGAGGCTATTTTGGCTGAGCATATCGACGGCCTACTGGCCGAAGACGCCGCCGCTGCCCAAAGCCCTAACCGCTCTGGCCCCACCAGTCTATTTGCCCAGCAGCTCTGCGCCACCATTCATCAATTCATGCCCGATTCGGAGTAAGACCATGACTTTCCCCACCTTCCATTCACCCGCTAACCTAAACGCCATGAGTGATTCCCCAGACCCCATCGATTTTGAGTTTGACCCGCTGCGGGCCACCACCATCACGCTCTCGACCGAGGCCGTAAGCTGGGCGGCGCAAGTGGGCCAACAGGTGCCTGATGGGGCACAGCAGTGGTCAACGTTTTTGCGAGCCATGGCGCTTCAGGGATTGCGGCAGTGGCTAGAGGCCGGTGCCCTAGATTTGGCCCTTTACTACGATCGCCACCAGCCCCCTACCCCCGGCATCAACGGTCGAGTGGGCGACTATCGTCTCTGCCTGGTGGCCCAGGGCAGCCTCAGCGACGACGAGGTAGCTATTCCAGCCGCTACGGTGCAGGACGAGACTGACTTTGCCCACCTCTATATTTTGGCCGAGGTGCAGGAAGAAGTTGACCAAGTGACCATTTTGGCCGGGCTGCGGCGCGATCGCCTGCTCGCCCTCCAGCAACAGGGAATGCTAATCGCTCGAAACAACGGCACCTACCGCTTACCCGTTACCGCCTTCGACAGCACTCCCAACGATATTTTGCTGTACCTCACCTGCCTCAACCCGGTGCAGTTGAGCCAGGCTGCGATCGCACCCGTTTCCTCCCGCGTCCAACCGGTTTCCCAGCGCGCTTCCATCAACGTCGGTCGCTGGCTACAAAATCAGCTCAATGCCGCAATCGATGGATTGACCTGGATGCTGCTACCGCCCCTGGATCTGGCCAGTGCCATTCGCTCCGGTCGCGTTGCAAACCTCAGAGAACCGGCTGAGCAACTGGAAGATATTCTGCGGGAGTTGCAGCCCGCAGGGGTCACAATTCCTCCCACAGCGCGAGGGGCCTACACCGACCTGCAAAGCACCGGATTCCCCTTCCGCCTTTACGCACTGACCTGGACAATGCCAACCGCCCAGCCGCCAGAGTGGACGCTCTTTCTGTTTCTGGGCCCGGTACCCGGCGAAACCCTGCCTCCCGGCACGCGGTTGACTGTGCGCGATGCCACCACCGTTCTGGCGGAGCAAACCCTGGCTCAGGGTAACGAAAACGGCTTTCTCTACGCTCAGGCGATCGGTACCTGGAATGAAGCCTTTACCGCCACCGTCGAGCTGCCCAACGGTAACACTCTCAACTGGCCTCCGTTTGTGTTTCAGCCTGAGATGTCCCAATCATGACTTACCGACTCACGATTCACAAAATCGACCAGAGCTGCCTGTTTGAGCTGGCCTGGGGCAAGGGGCAGCGGTTGACTGCCAGCCTGACGTTTCCAGCTCAGCTGTCGGGGCTGTACGAGGCCTGGCGACGGGCCTACCTGGGCTACTACAAGCAGTCGCTGCGGGGGCGGCCTGGGGCCGTGGGGCAGGTGGCGGCCCTGGCGGTAGATTGGCACAGTCAGCTAGTGCAGGCCGAGGCGCGGCTGCTGTCGGAGTTTCACACCTGGCTCAAGCACAGCGATCTCTATGACCTGCGGGAAGAGCTGCGGCGCATGGCCCAGGTGCCTGCAGAAAACCGAGAGCTGTTCTTGACCTGCACCCCCCTGGAGCTGGCCCGTCTCCCCTGGGAAACATGGGAGTTTGGCCCCCAGGTACAAATGGTGCGATCGCCCGCCACCATCCAATCTGCCACCGTCGATCGTAAAGGGTTCCGGCGGGGCAAAGCCAGGGTGCTAGCCATTTTGGGCGATGACACGGGCCTCGATTTTTCGGATGAGCGACGTGCCCTCAGTAGTCAAAAGTTGCTTCTAGACGTTCATTACGTCGGCTGGCAGCCGGGGGAAAATGCTGCTGCCCTAAAGCAGCGCATCTGTGAGGCGATCGCCGCTCCTCAAGGCTGGGACGTGCTGTTTTTTGCTGGCCACAGCAACGAGGCCGCGCTGCTGGATGGGCAGATTTCCATTGCGCCACACACTGCCATTGCCATCAAAGAACTCAGCCCCTACCTCCGCCAGGCCCAGCAGCGGGGGCTGCAATTTGCCCTGTTTAATTCGTGCAGCGGCCTCGACATTGCCCAGGGGCTAATCAGCCTAGGCCTGAGCCAGGTGGCGGTGATGCGTGAGCCAATCCACAACGAGGTGGCCCAGGTGTTTTTGGTGCAGCTGGTGCAGCGGCTGGCTCGTTACCAAACGGTGCAGGAGGCTCTGCAAGGCACCTGCCAGTTCCTCAAGCTAGAGCAAAACCTCACCCACCCCTCGGCTTACCTGGTACCCTCGCTGTTTCGCCATCCTGAGTCGGTGCCCTACCAGCTTCAGCCTGCGGGATGGCGCAAAACCCTACGGCGCTGGCGACCCACCCCCTGGGAAATGGCCGCAGT
Source organism: Nodosilinea sp. LEGE 07298 (assembly GCF_015207265.1). Lineage (GTDB taxonomy): Bacteria > Cyanobacteriota > Cyanobacteriia > Phormidesmidales > Phormidesmidaceae > Nodosilinea. The sequence goes on from NZ_JADEXE010000002.1 coordinate 21,477, forward strand.
GGGGGCGCTAGCGGTGGTGAGCCTGCTGCCCCCGGTGCAAGACTGGCTGCTCAGCCAGCGGGTGCTGGCCCAGGCGGTTTACCGCGATGTCACGGCCCAACTCGGCCCCAGCCCCAGCCCCATTGTGCTGGTGCGGATCGACGATCGCACCCTGCAAGAGCGGCGAATTCTCAGACCTTCGCCTATTGATCGCACCCTACTGGCCGATCTGGTCACTCAGCTGGGCGACTTAGACGCCGAGGTGGTGGGCATCGACTATCTGCTCGATCGCCCCACTGAAAACGATGCTTTGCTCCGGCAGGCCCTAGAGCAGGGGGTTGAGCAAGACCAGCAGTGGTTTGCCTTAGCAACCAAGCGCAACGATCCGGGAGAATGGCTGACGGTGCATCCCGAGGTGGCCGTCAACAACTGGAGCCTGGAGGGCGATATTCGCGTGCCCTGGTGGCATGTGCAGCTGCGGGGATGGTCGGAGCGGCCTTTGCCCTTTAGCTACCAGCTGGCGATCGCCCACCACCTCAGCCAAAACCCAGCCCCAAATCTGCCCTATCCCGATTTGCAGAGCCAAAAGCCGCTTCAGTCTTTGGTCGAAAGTCATTGGGAAGCGGCCTACGGAGGCGAGCCACCGATCTCCCCTCGGGCCAACCTTAGCATTGTGACCAATCTCTCCCGCTGGTTTTATCAGCGCTGGCTGCACCCCATCCTCGATTTTTCGATTCCTCCAGCCCAGGTGTATCAAACCATTCCCGCCTGGCAACTGTTGCAAAACCCTGATCAGGCGCTGCAAGCGCTAGATTTACCCAGCCTGCAAGGGCAGGTGGTGATCATTATGGCCGGTGGCTATGACGAGGTAGAAGAGGATAGCTGGGCCTTGCCTGCAGCGGTAGCCTACTGGCGTGGGGATGGCGTCGGCATTCTCAGCGGCGGGGAAGCCCACGCCTATATGGCCCACCATTTTTTGACCGGGCACCTGGTAATGCCGGTACCTGATCTATGGATGGTGCTGGTGGCAGCTGTGGGGGGCAAGGCGATCGCTCTGGGGTTAGGGCATCGTATGGGACGCTACCCGGTGCGATCGCTGGGCATTTTTGTCGGGGCTACGGCAGGCTACGGGCTGCTGTGCCTGCAGCTCTACGTTAGCGGTTTAATCCTGCTGCCCTGGTTCCTGCCGTCTATCACGACCGGTTTGTATCTTTTACCCGTTTTAAGGAGACACCATGGTCAGTCTGCATAAACTCTCTCGGTTCGGCTTGGCAGTAGTTGGGTTAGTGGCGATCGGCAGCGTCAGTCTAGCCAGGGCTGGGTTAGCCCAAGCCCAAACCCCTGACCCGCCGGGTTTGGCATCAATGTGGGACTTTTTTCGCCGCGAAGCCGAAGACCGCCGCGCTGGGGATAATGGTGGCCCCAGGGTGCCCGGTCAGTGCGAAATCACCATCGCCGATCATCAACTCGTCTGGAACCGCAACCCGGCTTTTGTCTGGACAGGGCTGAAAACTATTGCCCTGCGACAACCTGCCCAAGCGCCCTTTTGGGAAGAAACGGTAGAAGCAGCCGCACCGGACGGGGTACATCGCGTCCTTTATTCAGAAGCACCGCTGGCCCCTGGCTCCTATGAGCTGGCCTTTTCTAGCCCGTTGTTGGCCACTGGGATTTTTACGCCTTTTGAAGTGATGGACGATGACACCTATGCCCAAATTGCTACCGAGCTAGAAACCCTGGAGGATTCTCTAGCGGCTGAGAATGCCGATGTTGAAACTAGCGCCTTGGCCCGAGCCAATTTCTTCGCCGATCGGGGGCTAGCCTCTGATGCGCTGCAAGCATTGTTTGCGGTGGCTGAGCCTTCGCCCGAGATGCAACAGCGGCAGGTTGAGGTGGTCGAGATGTTTTGTTCCGATGAACAGCCTGAGGCCCCTTGAGGCAGAGAGGTTGTGATGGCTATTCGTCGGTGGCCTGAGGCACTTTAAGCTTTGTCCCTGCACCTTGAACGGATTGTAAAGATATCGTGGGGCAAACCCCTACCAGCCGTGACGGCCTCCACTACGCCTTCTACGGTCAGCGCATGCCACTGGTGCAACGGCGCAAGGGGATCTAGAGTTACTGCCGCTCAGGCAGCGAGAGTCCGCTAAAAATTTGCCCCAAAGTGAATCAGTCTCTTCTAGCCAGAGATATATGCTGATGACACCTTAACTATCTCCAACTGCTCACAATGCGATATTCAACAAAGTGGCTTGGTCTAGTGGTACTGACGGCATTGATGGTGCCAATCACGTCGGCAGCGGGATTTTCAGAAGAACTTCCCCCTCAAGCGCCAGGCCAGATCAGGGCTAACTTGCTGTCTGCCAGCCAGAATATTGAACCGGGTCGGCTGCTTCAAGAGGGGCAGGCTTTGTACTATCGAGGCAAATTTGCCGAGGCTCTGGAGGTGCTTCAGGTGGCTCTGGCTGAGTACCGGGCGCTAGGGGATAGGCCGGAGCGTTACCGGGGTGAGGTGGCAAGTCTGACCGCGATCGCAGAAGTCTACCTCTGGCAGAATCGCCATGACGAAGCTTTAGACCTGGCTCAACAAGCCCTGGAGATCGCCCGTACTCACCAAAACGATTGGGGAGAAGTCTGGGCCTTAAATATTGCGGGAGTGGCCCAACGCAACCTAGGCCAACTAGAGGAAGCTGAGGCTAGCTATCAGCAAGCCCTGGAGCTGGGTTCAACTTTAGAGGATAAGTTTCCCTTGAACGTGAGTCGGCTCAATCTGGGTGCAGTCTATATGGCGCAGGGCAACATCGCCGCCGCCCGAGAGCAGTTTCAACAGGCGCTGGCCTACCTGGAGCAGCCCTCATCTTCACCAGAACTGGATCTAAGGCGAAAGTACTACCAGGCCCTGACGCTGCAATGGGCGGGGCTGGGAGCTTTAAGAGCCGAGGAATTCGATCAAGCCCTGAGCTTTTTTGAGCAATCGCTTACCCTTGGCCGCGCCATTAGCAATTTGGCAGTGGAAGCGGGAACGTTATTGTCCAAAGGGCAGTTGTATCAGCAGCGATCAAAGGAGGCACTAGCCCTAGAAGCCTATCAGCAGGCATTGTCGCTATACCAGACCCTAGGACAGCCTTTGAGGATTGGTTCCACGTCCTTTAGAATCGGCAGGCTTTATACCGAACAAGACCAGGACGCACAGGCCGTAGAAGCCTATCAACAGTCGGCCAACGCCTTTGAGCAGGCGGAAGATTACGACCAGCAAGCTCACAGTTTGCACTGGCTGGGCATTACCTATCAGAGTCTTGAGCAATATCCCCAGGCGCTGGCGGCCTATCAGCAGGCGCTAGAGTTATACCGCTCAGAAGAGAATCGTTGGTACGAGGCCGATGTGCTGAATAGCATGGGGCAAGTCTATTACTTTCAGGAAAAAACCGTTGAAGCAGAGGCCGCCTATCGGCAGGGGTTGACCATTGCCCAGCAGATTTCCGACCGCCTCAAGGAAGCTCATGCTCTGTTTGGCCTAGGCCATACCCTCATCCAACAGGGAAATGCTTTACGGGATACCGAAGCCTATGAGGAAAGTCGGTTAGTTTACCAACAAAGTATTGAACTGTTTCAAGCAGCCCGAATCATTGCATTAGAACTGGAAGATATTCAGCAAGAGCAGAATGCAATCGAGGGCATCATCGGTAGCTACTTGAATCTAGCTTGGAGTTATGGCTATCAGAATAACTATGTCGAAGAAGTAGTGGCTTCTCAACGAACATTAGACCTCTTAGAGACCTATCGAGAGCGTTTGCCAGAAACAGCGTTTTTAGAACGTAAGATGGTGGCTCTAAATAATTTAGGAATAGCTCATTCCAATGCTGCTCAATCTACAGAATCTATTCAGGCCTCTGGAACCAGTGCGGCCATTGCAGAACAACTTGGAAATTTCGATTTTCAAGTACGACAACTACTTTCAGTTGCTCAGGAATACGCACGTCTGGATCAATATGAACAGGCGCTATTAATAGGGCAGCAGGCCCTGAAAATTGCCCACGATAAACTCCCTCAGGCTGAAGAATTGGAACTTTCCCTGCTGCTGGCCATAGGCAAAATTTATGATGATACTCGACAGTATGATGTGGCATTGGAGTATTACCAGCAGGCTGGGTTGCTGGCTCAGGAATTGGACAACCCCAGTATAGGAAATGTCGTCTTCAACAATATTGGTGCAATCCATGCTACTCGGGGTCAATATTTGCAGGCCCTGGAGCCGTTACAACAAGCTTGGGAGATTGACCAATCGGCGATTCAGCAGTTGCAAGCTGAGGGGCTAGAAGCGGTTGAACGCCTGTGTGGGGAAAGTGCAGCCAGCTTGGGGGTACGGGGGCAGCAAAATTGCCTGAGTATTTTCCAGCATCGCAATTCAGTCACTCTGAACAATCTGGCGCTGGTCTACCACGGGCTGGGTCGTTATTCCGAGGCCATCGAAGTCTATCAGCAGGTTTTGGAGTTTCATCGAGGCATTAGCGATCGCCACAATGAGATGACAGCCTTAAACAATTTGGGAACAGTTTATGCCAGTATCGGAGAGTACACCCAAGCAATCGAGGTCTATCAGCAATCTTTGCAGACTGCTAGAGACATTAATAGCCGTTCCCAAGAAGCCACGGCATTGAACAACTTAGGCATGGTTTATGAACAGCAGGGGCGCTATCCCGAGGCGCTGGAACTGTTTCAAACAGGCTTAGCGATCACTCAAGATATTGGCGATCCCTCTACAGAAGCATCTCTGCTAGCTCACATTGGCGGTGTTTATAAAGATCAAGGCAAGCTGACAGAAGCCTTAGACCTTTATCAAACGTCGTTGGATATTCGCCAGCAACTGGGCGAAGCGGACAACACAAACCTGAACAACATGGCTCTGATTCACCATGAGCAGGGCCATAATGAAAAAGCTCTAGAGTACCTCTATCAGGCTCTAGATATTACCAGAACCACGGGCGATCGCACTGCCGAAGCCTCTGCTTTAGGCAACATTGCGGCTCTCTATGCCACTCAAGCAGACTACGCTAAAGCTCTAGAAGTACAACAGCATGCGGCCAGCATTCGTCAGGAGTTGGGAGGTGGCCCTAACCAGGTTTCTGCCTTGGCAGGTTTGGGGCAAATCTATGTTCAATTAGGGCAGTATGACCAGGCCCTGACTTACTATCAGGAGGCTCTCCAGATCAGCCAGGAAGTTGGAGAAAAAGCCGCAGAAATGTCTGCCCTGAGCTGGCTAGGTAAGATTTACCAGGCTCAAAGCCAGTATGAACTGGCCTTAGAACACTTGCAAAAGGCCCTGCGACTAGCTCAAGACATGGGGGATGTCGCTAACGAAGCTCGGGGGTTGGTCGCGATTGGCCGACTTCACCAGCTGAATGGGCGATTTGACGACACAATTGAGCTGCTGGAGCAAGCGTTGAAGACCCAGCGCCAAATCGGAGTTCGCTTCGATAAGGGCAATACCCTGACCCATCTGGGTCTGGCCTATGGCAGCCGGGGAGAAATCTCGAAAGCCGTGGAAATTTTGCAGCAGGCCATGGCGATTCACCAGGAAACCGGGGAACTGGCCAAAGAGGCGGAGACCCTGGCTAACCTAGGGCAGGTGTTGAAAGCAACTCAGCCCGAATTGGCCATCGTGTTTTATAAACAAGCCGTCAACCTGCGGGAGGGCATTCGCGGTAGTTTGCGGGAGTTGTCCCGTGATTTGCAGCAGTCCTACACCGACAGTGTTGCTGACACCTACCGCGACCTGGCCGACCTGCTGCTGGAACAGGGACGTATTCCTGAAGCCCAGCAGGTGCTCGACTTGTTAAAACTGGAAGAACTGCGGGAGTTTACCCATACTACCCGTGCCACTTGGACGGGTAGCAAACTGGCTTATACCAACTTAGAGGAACCTGTCATTGAGGCCCACTTCAGCCTGATCGCCTTTGGCCAGAGACTTTATGAATGCCAGCAGACTAACTGCAATCAGCTCGGTGGTCTATTGGATCAGCAGGATCAGCTGATCCAGGCCTATAACCAACAGGTGAGAGCCTTTGAAGCCACCGTGCGGGACAACCGCTATGACGACCCACTGTTCCAAGATCCTGACAACCTCAGTGGAGCGGCTCAAGATTTACTGGCCGCTAACCCCAACTCGGTGCTGATTTATCCCTTCATCACCGAAGACAAACTGTGGCTGCTGTGGGCTGCTGGCAGCGCCGTCGGTACCGTCCAGGTCGAGGTTTCACAGGGGGAACTGGCCAGGACTGTGCAGCGCTTTGGTGAGTTGCTCACCTCTGGGGGAAACTTGGCCGAGCTGCAGGCTGCCAGCCAGCAACTCTACGGTTGGATCGTGGAACCCCTGGAAGCCGAACTACAGAGGAACAACATCCAAAAGCTGATTTTCGTCAATGACCGCATCACTCGCTACATTCCTATGGCGGCCCTGTTCGATGGGGAGCAGTTTCTAATTGAACGCTACACCCTTTCCACCGTCATCTCACCAGCACTCACCGACACTGAAGACCGCCTTACCGGCCTTGACGAGTCCCATGTGCTGGGGTTAGGGCTGAGCCAGCCTATCTCTGGCTTCACCCCTCTACCTGCAGTTGAGCCTGAGCTGGATAACATCATCCTCAGCGATGCCACCGACACCATCGGCATTTATCCCGGTCAAATATATCTAAATGAAGCCTTTACCCTAGATCAGTTGAAAGATAACGTGCTGAACCATCGCGTCCTGCACATTGCCAGCCATGCCGCCTTTGTGCCCGGTCGTAAAGAGGACTCGTTTATTCTCCTGGGGGATGGGCAAAAACTACGGGTGACCGACATTGACGATATGAGCGGACGCCTGAGCAACCTGCACATGGTGGTGCTCTCCGCCTGCCAAACCGCTTTAGGTGCCGAAGCCGGAGACGGCACCGAAATTGCCGGAATTAGCTCCTACTTCCTCAAAACAGGCCGGGCCAAAACCGTCATCGCTTCCCTCTGGGCCGTTAACGACAGCAGCACCAGCCTGCTGATGCAGCGCTTCTACGAACTGCTGGCCTCTGGCGAACTGACCAAAGCGGAAGCCCTACGCCAGGCCCAACTCAGTTTGCTCTACGACGAAGATAGCGAAACTCGCCTTGCTGCTAGCCGCGCCACCATCGAATTGGAATCGCGGCCCAGTCAACCCATCTCAGACACCGGGTTTCAGCATCCCTATCACTGGGCACCCTTCATCTTGATTGGCAATGGCTTATAGACCGGGCCTTGGTAGAGCCAGATAAACCCCTAGCCAAAGTATGGCACTCTGGGCCTCATTCTTGTTCTCGGGCAACTGGCACCCCATGCCCGACGAATGGGCTCGGTGAGTGAATAAGCTCATCGTCGCTAGAGATAGGTCTGGCTAGACCCATCCTATGAGCGAACCTCCATGAAAAAACTGTTGTGCCTTTTTCTCGCTGGCCTGCTGCTGGGGCTTTCCCCATTGCTGGCCCCAGCCTTGGCCCAGCCCAGCGGCGACGACCTCTACTACACCTTCTATGGCCAGCGCATTCCATTAGTGCAACGGCGCGATCGCATCGCCGTCCTACTCACCCCCCAACCCAGCGGTACTCGCAGTGTCACTACTCCGTACCAGCAATTGCAGCAAGCCCTGCTGGGGAAGCCCAGCGGCACCCGCAACCTAGAACCTGCACCTGCCTTAGAGGTTTCGGTACGTCCCTTAGGCAGTCGCTACGCTGTCATTGAGCTACCCAATCTGGAAGCCGAGCTAGTAGCCGCCGTTGAAGAAAGGCTACAGCAGCCCTACATCGAAGCCACCGTGCCCGTGCTCAGTCGCGCCAACCAAGACGACACCATTCTGCTGCCCAACCAAATCATTGTCAGCTTTGAGCCGGGCACCCCCCAGAGCCAGGTGCAGCTCACCCTCAACCGCCAGGGGCTGGAGATTATTCGTCCCCTGCGCTTTAGCTCAAACCGCTACCTGGTCAGCGCCCGCCAAGGCGATGGGCTACGGGTGTTGAACCTAGCCAACCAACTCAACGGCGTAGCCGGGGTGCAGTCAGCCACGCCCAACTTTGTGCAAACGGCATCCTACCGCAGCGTGCCCCAATCCCTCGATACCATGGCCGCATCCTCAGGTGCTGCGACCCGCGTGGATGACTGGCTGGCGCGACTGCCCGGCCCCAAAGACTGGCCTGTAGCCACTGACCTGTTTCCCCTCCACTGGCACCTCGACAGCACTGCCTTTCGCGGCCCCCACCAGGTCCGTACCGATTTACAGGTGCCCCAGGCGTGGCAGGAAGGCACCCAGGGCGAAGGCGTAGTGGTAGCCGTCATCGATAGCCTGATCCAGTGGGATCACCCTGACTTGCAGCAGAGCCTCTACACCGTGCCCGATACCCAGCCCAACCGCCTACCCAACGAAATTCACGGTTGGGATTTCTCTAGCCAGGACGTGGTGTGCGACGCTGACGCCTGCATCCAGGGCGACCCCGATACCCGCATCAGCCCGGCAGAACTAGATCTGCTGCGAGAGGATTTGCAGAACACCTTCTTACTGGGCGATCGCGCCCTGCTTCAGCACTACAGCGATCTGACCCACTTCATCCAACAAGCCAGGCCTGAGTTTTTGCCCCGACAGGTGGCCACCATCATTCGCCAGTGGATTCAGGGTGACACTATGGCCGAGTTTCACGGCACCTGGTCGAGCGGGGTGGTCGCCGCTAACCCCGGTACAGAGCGGGGCATTATCGGCGTTGCGCCCCAGGCTCAGATTTTGCCAGTGCGAGTGTTTGGTCTGGGGGGCGAAATCACCATCGCATCGCTGGTCGAAGCCATTGGGTACGCCGCCGATCGCGGCGCGAATGTAATCAACCTCAGCCTGGGTGGGTTGTTGCCTGACCGCGAGCTGACCGACCAGATCATGGCGGTGCTCGACGCCAACCCCGATCTCGTGATCATTGCCTCTGCGGGTAACGAGAGCTTGGATGGCGTCAGCTTCCCGGCGGCTGTCCCCGGCGTGATCGCTGTGGGGGCCACGACAATTAACGGCGATCGCACCCCCTACAGCAGCTACGGCGGCGGGCTCACGGTGGTGGCCCCCGGTGGCGACACAAGCCAAGTAGCCATGCACGGCATCTTAACCACAGGCGGCACCTGGGTGCCCGGCTTTTGGCAGGGGATAGAACAACCGAAGCACCCCTGGGGCATGGGTGTCGATGAACTGGGTCGCTTTGTGCAGGTGCAGGGCACCTCGTTTTCTGCCCCGGCAACCTCCGGGGTCGTAGCACTGATGCTAGCCGCCAACCCTAGGCTAAGTCGCACTCAGGTCACCGAAGTTCTGGGCACAACAGCCAGCTATGACGGGTTGAAGCTCACCCAATCTGAGGCCAATCAGTATCGGCTCCAGGCTCAAGTCGGCTTTGGTACCGTGCTCGATAGCCAAGTGTTGCGGCCCACAGGGATTTTCAACTTCCCAGACCCCGTCTCGCCCGATCAGTATTATTTTGGCAGGGGGTTAGTAAACGCCGCTGCGGCTGTAAGACAAGCGAAGGCAAGGCGATGAACTTCTGAAGTCTGCCTTGACAGACAACTTCTTCAAAGGCAAGGCAATCACCATAGCCCCAAAGGGTAGCCAACCTATAGATGCGCCAGCAATTATGCTGGCGCATCTACTCTCTTCCGATCTCCTGAGTAGATCTGTTCTCGCTGCTAATGAATTTGGCGGTGGGGTTTGGAAGTGCTCTATGCCGCTAGGCTCTCTATTTTGACCTACAGTCGAGCGCAGGGCGCGCATCCTAGCTAGCCATAAATCTGGTATAAGATTGGTATAGGCCTGAAAACCTTTGCCTGAAAGCCTTGTATATCAAGGAAATATATCAGCTTCCCAAGCTGACGTTCTATGTCACGCTTTTGTAGCTCTTTCCATTTGATCAAGGGTGATACCACGACATCCTCACCACACCACTGTGTTTGATCCATCTCTACCCAGCACCTGCTTACTCCCAAGATCAATGGAGAGATGTTCGTTTGAAAGCGATGGGAGTGTCGCTCTTGCATCACAGCTGAGTAATCGCTGATGGGATAACCCGTTTCACGTTGGTGAAGGCTGAGGACGGTACTGGCGCTAGAACCGACACCAGAGTCGAATCGTAAGCGGCAACCTCTCATTGCTGCCGTTGGAAGGACGATTGAAAATATACCTTCACACATCGATTGAGCTTTGGCTAAGCAGAGCTAATTTGGGAGAAGCCTTTTAAATTTTGGCTACCATAGCCATTGGCAGCCGGGTTAGGACGTACTGTCGGGTCGTCTAAGGGTGATGGCTATACGCGGTTTGCTGCCCCAGTGTTGGCCACTGGCGCTCAGGGAAATCCGGCCTTTAGTGAAACGGCGTTTCTAAATTTTGACCTTTGAGCAGCAATCAACCGCGATCGCCCGGTTAGCCCTACACCAGTCCCAGCGGTGCCAGGCCATCCCGACGCTGTCTGTTCTGCGGGGAAAAGTCATTGCCGCTCGTCAGTTGTGGCTCCTGTGGTCAGATCAGACCCATCGCCAGACGGGTGTGGGAGTTTACACTTCAATTGCTGCCCTCCTAGAAACCTGGCTCACCGCAATTGCCCAACACGACAACCTGCGATCGCGGATTCTGCAAAGCCTTGCCGCTCTGACCCATCGCCCCGAAGCGGAACTAACCGCCTTCTTAGCCAGTACCAGCGACTACCAGCGTCAGCTGTTTTGGCAGCAGCTAGCGCCCCTTTCAGAGGATGCCGACCAGCTCCGAGCCATCCTCACCTGGCTCCCTGACTCCCCAGGCCTAGAGCCACAAACCAAGCATTTGGCGTCTGAGGACTCGTCTACGGTGTTGGCAAGCTTTGCTGCTGTATCGCGGCTATTTCCGCAGTCTGTGGTGCCGGGGCTATTGGTGCTGCTGCCCGAGGATAACTGGGGCGAGGCTGCCCTCACCGCCCTTGCCCAGTTGGTAGAGGCGGTGCCACAGATTCCGGTGGCTCTGGCGCTAACCGCAGATCAGGGTCAAGGCTTACTGAATGAGCTGCCCGAATCGAGAGCTAAGGCAATGTTGCGCGGTGGCCTGATCGATGTCCCCTCTCCCGAACCGGGCAACATTAGGCAGTGGTTGAGCACTCACGGCCTAGACGACGAGCAGCTTCAGCCCCTGCTTCACCTAGCCGAAACCCACGGCACTACGCCAGAAGCCTTGGATGCCGCACTGACTCTCCTTAATCAGGCTCACCAGCCCGCGACAGCAGAGGCAGCAGAGGTTTATCGCAGTCAGGCGGAGTGGTTTTTGTTTCAGTATCTAGAGGCCAAACCGACGACCATGGGGCGATTTCAGGTGAATGCGCGGTTAGATATAGACTTTGGCGGTCGCCCTATGGAGGTGGACTTTCTCGATGCAGCGGCCAAAATTGTGATCGAATTAGATGGCCACTATCACTTCCAGTCCCTCGATAACTACCGCCGCGATCGCCGCAAAGATCGGCTTTTGCAGCAGCAGGGGTTTCTGGTGCTGCGCTTCCTCTCAGAAGACGTGGTCAGTGACCTCGAAGGCATTCTCGATGCCATTGACCAGGCCATCGCCACTCACTCCCCCCTAAACCCCCACCCTTCGGAGGCATGATGCTTTCACTGCGACCCATTCCCCTATCAGACTTGCTCTTGAGCCGCCTACTTTTCGCCGATACCAACGGTATGACCATCAGCGAGTTGAAAGTTGCCCTCAAGGCGATCGCTGGCAGCGAGCTATCGAACACCGCCTATACAGAGCAAATCGAAACCACCCTCACCAACCTCAGCGAGCAAGACTACACCCAGCCTGTCAGCTCGTCCCGCCACCAACTGAGCGGTCGCGGGCGTCAGCACATCCTTAACGGCCTCAGACTCAAGACCCTGCCCCCCAGACTCCAGTGGAAAACCCTGAAGAACACCGACTGGATTGCCCACGCCCTCAACCTCCCCGCCCTTTCAACCGAGACCCGTAGACGGCTAGCGGAGGCAGATGGACTGCGAGCGGCCATCCTCCAGCAGGGCTTTGACCTGTCCATTGCTCCCTTCAGCACCCTCACCCAGGCTCGCAATGCCCTACTGTGGCAGCACCTGTGTAACCCCAAAACTGCTGAAAAGCTCCAGACCCAGCTCCCCGACCTGCAACAGCACGCATTTAACCAGGGCACTGTCATGGCCGCACTGCTGAATGATTTGCTTCAAGCCCCCAAACCCCTGCCCTGGGACAAGGCGCTATCACAGCTGGTGGCCAGGGTCGCTCAAGCCAAGCGCACCACTCCTGATGAACTGCGCACCGCGATTTTGCGTCAAGCCCTGACCAGCACAGAGCCGGTACCCCAAAAACCTGATACCTCTAACAAGAATGACCTGGCCACCTTATCGGATGAGGAGTTTGCTGAGCTTACCCTCAATGCGGCTAAAGCAACTCAAGATGGCCGGTTAGGAGACTCCAAAGTATTTATCTCGCGGGTCTGGGCAACCTTACAGCAACAGCACCCAGACCTAAAGCTCAGTCTAGAAGGCTTCAAACAGCGTTTGGTAAACGCTAATCAGCAGCGAAGACTCGATCTAAGTCGGGCTGACCTAGCCTATGCCTTGGATGCCAAAGATGTATCGGCCTCTGAAATTAATCACCTAAACAGTACGTTCCATTTTATTCGTCTTGACTAAAGCCAATATCTATGACTACTGATCCGAGATTTGACGCCTTTTGTTCTCACCAGGGGCTTGATGTTTTTCATGCCGTCACCCACCAGCACCAAATCTGGCAGCCCGACCTATACGACGTTGACACCATTCATCCAGAAGCTCGCTTAGCCTACGAACGGTTGCTGAATCGAGCCGATAGTTCTGCCGCTAGCGATTCAGGCCGCATCCTATTGCTGTTGGGAGAGTCGGGGGCGGGTAAAACTCATTTGATGCGGTTTTTTCGCAATCAAACCCACGAACAACAGAAGGGCTTCTTTAGCTACATGCAGATGACCTCTGCGGTGTCGAACTATGCTCGGTATGTGCTGAGAAACACCATCGATTCTTTCGATAAGCCCTACTACGAACCCTTTGGGCCAAAAACTGGACTGATTGAGTTTTCTAATGCCCTAGCCGAAAGCTCAGGCGTCGTTACGCCTAATGAACTTACTCTCCTGAAAGAAGACGATCTATCCCAGGAAGAGCTAATCGATTTAATCTACCCAATCGCAGATCGTGTGATTGCCCTGCCACAGTTCAATGGGGTTGATATCGACGTTATTCGGGCGCTGCTATACCTGCAACCCGGCCAGCCTGCTATCAGCGCTAAAGTCCTTAAACTATTACGGTGCGAACCCTTAACCCCCTACGACAGTAGAGTTTTAGGTGGGGTAGTTGGCCGCGATCACGATGATGATCCCCTGCGGATGCTACGGTCTTTTGCCTTGTTGATTCAGGCGGTTACCGGCGGGGCCTTTGTGGTTTGCCTAGACCAGCTTGAAGATATTCACAGTATGGATGAAGCTGGGCAGCGTTTCCGGCGAGCTGTTCAGACTATCGTTACGCTAGCTGAGATTCCCAACGTCATCGTCGTGCTCTCCTGCCTAGAGAGCTTTTACGATCTGTTGAAACAACACCTGCCAAAATCCCATCTTGATCGCCTAGAGCTAGATCCAACCCCCGTAAGCCTTAGTGCCCGGCGTTCAGAAGATGAAGTCAGGCAAATTCTCTCGCGGCGACTGCAAAATCTTTACGAATTGGCAGAAATATCGGTCAACAGTGACGAAGCGTTATATCCCTTCCCTGACTCTATCGCTGAGACGCTAGCGGGTCAGACAACTCGCGATGTCTTGGAATGGTGTCGCCGCCAGCGAGAAAAAAGCATCACCACAGGACAATTACCCGACATAGATATTACTGAGCCACCACCCAAAATTGATCCGCCGCCTTCGCCAGACTATGAGCTGAGTCAACATTGGAATGATCACCTGGCGGGGAGCTTTGAGCCTCCCGACGATGATCGCGACCTACTTCACCTCATTGGCAACAGCATCGAGCGCTGTGGGCAAGAACTAAGCCATGGTTGCCACTTCACTACCCAGATCGATGGGGAGTACATGACCGCAGATCTGCACCTGGAGCCAAATAACTCTAGGGAATCTTTACGGCTGGGTTTATGTCAGAAGTCTTCAAAGGGTGGTGCTCTAGCCAAACAAATTCGGGAGCTTCAGCAAAACGCTGGCGATCGTATCCCCGTCGCCCTACGCACCACTGAATTCCCTAGCAATCCTCGAACAAAAATCGCCCAGCAGATTGGTGAGTTTCTCAGTCAGGGAGGTCGTCGCGCCCAGGTGGCCGATTCTGACTGGCGCACCATGCTGGCGATTCAGAGCTTCGAGCAGCAGTACGGCGATCGCCCCGAGTACCCCGCCTGGCTCCAGGTCGAACAGCCCCTGTCTCAGCTGCCCTCGCTCCAGCGCATCTTGAATTTGGCCAACCTGAAAATTGCCGCCGGTTCCGCATCCAGCGGCCAGCCTCAGCCAACCCAACCAACGCCCCAGCCAACCGCCACAAAGCTTGGGGATAATGCTCCTGAAGACGCGCCAAAACCAATTCCCGACCTTGAGGCTGAACCGACTTTACCTGAGCCAGCCTCAGCCATCCCCCTGGGCCAAACTCGCTCCGCAGTGCCGACTCTGGTGGATCTACCTCGGGAAGCGCTAGTGCGCCACGCCGCATTTCTGGGGGGCTCGGGCAGCGGCAAAACCACCCTGGCCCTGACCTTGATCGAACAACTGCTGCTACGGGGCGTGCCCGCCATTCTGCTTGATCGCAAAGGCGATCTGTGCAGCTACGCCAACCCCGAGGCTTGGGAACAGCCCACCGACAATCCTCGGCTGATGGCCTACCGGCAACTGCTGCGCGACCACATTGATGTTGCGGTCTACACCCCTGGCACCCTGGGCGACGCCGGGCGACCGCTGAGCATTGCCATTACCCCGCCGGGTCTGGGGCAACTTCCCAGCGCTGAGCGGCAGCAAATTGCCAACTACTGCGCCGCCGCCCTGGGCGGCATTATGGGCTATAAAGCGGCGGGGCTGGATAAAACCCGGATGGCGGTTTTGGGGCAGGCGATCGCCGTGCTCAGCACCCTCCAAACCGATAACCCTCTGAGCATCGACCGGCTAATTGCCTTCATTGCCGAGCAGGATCCATTGTTGGTGAATGCGATCGGGGTGCTAGACCCGAAGCACTGCAAGAAGCTGGCGGAAGACCTCCAGACCCTCAGCCTGATGGCCGGGCAACTCTTCAATCCTCAGTGTGAACAACTCTCCACCGAGCAGCTGTTGGCCCCGTCTCACCCCCAGAAGACCCGGCTATCGGTAATCAATCTGGGCAGCCTAGGCGACAACGCCAGCATTCTGTTTTGGGTATCGCAGTTTTTGCTCAACCTCAACCGCTATGCCCAGCGGCATCCCTCGGGCCAGCTTCAGGCGGTGGTGTTGTTTGATGAGGCCGATCTGTACCTGCCCGCCCAGGGCAAACCCTCCACCAAAGAGCCGATGGAAAGCCTGCTCAAGCGAGCCCGCTCCGCCGGGCTGGGTATTTTGCTTGCTACCCAAAGCCCCGGCGACCTGGACTACAAGTGTAGAGATCAAATCTCGTCCTGGTTTGTCGGCAAGGTGAAGGAAAACACCGCCCTCAACAAGCTGAAGCCTATGCTCAGCGAGGCCAAGACAGATGTGACCAGCAAGCTGGCCAACCAACAGGTCGGCGAGTTCTTCGCGATCCGTGCTGGGGAGGTCACCAGCTTGAAGGCTAACCTGTCATTGGTTCGGGCTGAACAGGTACCGCTGGAAATGGTGCAAGCCCTAGCGGCTAGTTCTGTAAATCAGTAGAGCGCTAACCGACACGCGCTGCGATCCTAGAACCAGCTTTCGGGAGCAATCCCGAAAGCTGGTTCATCCCCATTGTCGAGCAAACCTTTGAGCAGATTGCGGTAGGAAATTGGTAGGACGGTTTATTGAGAACCGCTATAATCAAGGGGCAGAAAGGGTTAGAAGATTTTCTGAACTTCGTTCGGGACGAAGGGGCCGTGGGTTCGAATCCCGCCATCCCGATTCTTCTAAAACCTACTGCGGAAGCGCCTTGTAGCTGCACGTTCCGGAATTATTTGTCATCGTTCCGGAATTAGTGTCGGCGTTCCGGAATTAGTGTCTCTCAGCTGTGCTTTGCCTAATCGAGATGGCGGGATTCGTTTCAGTCCATGCTCTTAAATGATAGTTTGGTTGAACCATTACGGTTATATGGTTTGTTTAGAGCTGTAGATATTACTGCCTCAGAATGGGCCAATGGGTTGGAACTTTGATTAAATCCTTATGGGCTGTGGAAGCCCAATGCGACGGCTCGGTTTCGCCTGGGTCGCCCTCGCGGCGGTAGTCGTTTCAATCCTCATGGGCTGTAGAAGCCCAGTGCGACTTTAACTAAAGTGTGTATAGCTCGCCGCGAGGGAATTGTTTCAATCCTCATGGGCTGTAGAAGCCCAGTGCGACTAACCTCAGCGCCGCTCCACAGGCTAGGCCCAGCGAGGTTTCAATCCTCATGGGCTGTAGAAGCCCAGTGCGACCCTACATCCCGCTACCTCAGCTAGGGGGCAAGACCAAGTTTCAATCCTCATGGGCTGTAGAAGCCCAGTGCGACAGAGGTTGCTGGCTTGATCTTTACTCCTGCTGGTTGTTTCAATCCTCATGGGCTGTAGAAGCCCAGTGCGACAGCACCCACTCAAAACTCTTGGTTCGCGGGCCATTTGGCCCTTTCGATCGCGAACCTGCCTTTTTACGACCTGATTAACTGGCCAGACCACGGCGTACAGCATCGAAATGCCAGCGGGTAAGGCCTTCAGGCTGCGCGAACCTGCCAGGAAAAAGTCCTGCGCTTGGGGTTCGCGGAGGCTAAGATATCGATATGGGTGCATGGATTACTCCTCGGTCGGAGTTGTTTTGGCAGCCAACACTACAGTAAGTCCGTCCTCTCTTGCTGGGTGCGCCCCTATCCTGTTGCACGGTGCCCGATTCCAGACGTTCACTTACAACAGCAGCATCGGAGTGGTCAGTAGCCAGCACTGGTCTCTAAAAATATGATCCTTGATTTCTCGCTGTCCAAAACCCTTGGGCAGCAAGCGTTCTAACAAGCATCTTACTTTAGCAGTCCAGTGCCAGCCTGCCAGGGCCAGAAAGTAAGGCTGCTATCTCGCAGTCAAACAAGCCCTCATTTTTCACAGAACAGAGACTTTCGCATGTCCTGCGGCGCTTTTAATACAAGTATCCTACTCTACGAATAAGTTCTTGTACAGTAGGGCTTGATAGGCATGGCAAACGCATACTTTTTTGAAGAGCCTCAACCCCTTTTCCAATAGGGCCTACAGTGTTTGCGTTGAAATCAACTATTGATTCCATTCTTAATAAACAGTCGCTGTAAACCAGGAAACTCGTTCTGGCCATACACTACCCAAGTCTTTGATAGCAAAGTGCCAGAAGCTCAAAGCCTTATCAGTCAGTAGATTGAGAGTTTTCATTTAATATGCGTTTGCCCTGGCTTGATAGGGGTTTTCGCTAGGAATTTCAGGACGGCGACACTAACTTAGCTAGCACATCAGGCTATAGATACTGGGGCTAAGTAGAAAGTGCTAAACGCTTTTCATAAGCTAGCAGGCCAAGGTCTTTGGCTTTTTCTTGGGGCGAACCAGAACATCCTTGCCGAGCCGTTTCGACGGTGATCCGGCACTGTCCAGCCTTAGAGGCGATGGCGTCTTGCAGACGACCGTAGCTCCACTGGTGAACTTGAGTGCGGTAGGCTTTGGCGTACTGTCTTTGGCCATCTACAAAATCGGGCACCTTCTCTGCCGCTCGTTGTTTGACCTCTGCTTCAACAATTTCGCGAATGTGGGCAAGGTCTGGTAGGACAATGCTGCCTGCTTGATAGGCTTGGGCAAGTTCAACGATTGCCTTAGCCAGCAGCCGATCAACATGCTTACCTAGGTCAGACTCTGGGGACATGCGCTTGCCGCCTTTGCGGCGCTGCCGGTGCCCCTGGTGAACTACTTTTACCCGTTCAGATCGGGCACGCTGTAGGAGCGGATAGTGCTCGCCCAGCAACTGTTTGGTAGATCGGTAGACCAGCACCTCTTGGGTTATGGCATTGATGACAGCAACGGTGGCAGGCTTCTCTGGCCCCATGCTGACCCCAACCAGAATGTCTGATCTAGGTTGGTAAAGGGGACGGCTGGGGCGAGGGTAAGGGGTTGGTAGCCGCTCAATGGTGGATTCTAGCCGTCCCACGTAGACCTGTTGGGTTTTAGATAGCGATTCTTTAGTCTGCATGGATGCCAGTTTTGTGGCGGTTTTAGCGGCTTTCTCGGCCATCACAAGTTGGGTGCCTTCTTGAGTCCACAGGGCGGTGTCTACGGTGCAAGACAGGTTGAGGTGGTAGCGGTTCCATGGCTCAGTCTCATCTTGATGCTTTTTGGACGGAATCCAAGACAGCCGAGCTGATCGCAGGGTAAACAAGCCCGCTGAATGGCGATCTCCTCCTGCACTTTTAGTTTCTTGATCTGCCAAAAACCGCTCGAACCAGTGCAGGTGAGGTTTGTCGCAGTACACCTTAAACCAATGCTGACTTGTGCCCTGGCCCTGAAAGCTGACCAGCAAACGGCCTTGCTCATCTCGCGACCAGACAAGCGTTTTGCCGGTTTCGTAAATAATGGGGAAAGGAAAAGTGGCGGGTTCTCTGGTGAGGGATTGGTGCCAGGTGCTGTAGCTCTCATCATCTAGAGGGGGCGTGTGGATACTCTGGATGAGTGCTTCCGTCTGGATATGGCCAGTCAAATCGCGTCCTTTCGGAAGGCTGGCCTGAAGCTGAGTTTCTAGCCTCTGAATAGAAATTTCGGCTTTGCGGTAGCGCTTGGCCAGTGTGTCTAGGTTTTCGATTGCAGGGTCGAGCTTGGCACCGCGCTTGAGCAAATAGGCCAAGGCATTTTGACGAAGTGCTTTTTTGGCCTGCCCATACTCCTTAAATAGGTGCTTGAAGGGGTCAGTCGCTTCGACAGTTTTAAGGATGCGGATTGCCGTGTTCTGCAATTTCTCAAGGCTGCATCCGGCTTGTTCAGCCAGGGTAGAGTCGGGTTGTAGAATGCCGAGCCAGCGGCGTTTGCCTTCTAGCCGCCACTGCTTACGACGTTGCAGGCTGAGCCAGCTTTTGAAGGTGTAAGTGACCTGCTTTTGCGCTGAGATGTAGAACCAGACAGGCTGATTACTAAATCTAGGATCAGTTTTTAGTCCATTAACCAGTTTTATAACGACTTCATTAGGCAACTTGCCTCGCTGCTGCCACCTTACAAAATCAGGATATCCTGGCACTCGGTGAAGAACTTCATTGACCAAGGGGGTATTACGTTCGGCCATTAACGTCCAAATGGCTTGCCGAGCCTCAGCTGAAGCGATCAAGCGGCACCGGACAGTTTTATATGCCATAGCTCTATAAAAACATCATGTCATTATAGAGTAACTTCAGTTTTTGTCTTTCCGGTAGGATGTGTCTATGGATTCATCTTTGATAGACCAACGCTTTTTTACCAGTGCCGAGGCAGCTCAGATCACGCGCTGCACTGCTCGGCAGCTTCAGTATTGGCGGCAAAAAGATGTAGTGGTGCCTACCATCAACGCCACCGGCACCGGACGCACGGTGTACTACTCTTTGTCAGATCTATTGCAACTGACCACGATGGAGTATTTGATGTCTCTAGGTTTGACTTATGAGGTCTGCCGTCAATACCTAGCGACTCTCAAAGCGTCAGATCCAAACGTTTTCAAGCATCCTGAGCAGTACAGTGTTACCAAGCGCTTCATGCTTTTGCAGAGAGAAGCCCAGGGGAGCTTGGAACTCTGCCCCTTCGCAAAGCAAGAGGCAGTTGATGCAGTTGCCAATGGAAGGGCGGTGATTCCCGTTTGGCCAGAAATTTTGCTCAAGCGGCTTGAGGATAGACTGCTGGTATTTGGGATCAAGGTCTCTTTGCTAAAACCTGATGTGCAGCCAAAACCCATCCAGGAAAAGCCAGCCACGTCGCGGCCTCATAGCTATGCCGACGCTGCGGTAGGCAAAGAGCATCTATTCCTCGGAGAGACAGCTCTCATGATTGAGCCAGGCAAGTCTACAGAGGTAGAAGACAACAGCCAGTAGTAGCCAGCCTCAAAGTTTGGAGCATTCTCAGATTTCCTCGTTATAAGCGGCGCTAGCTTCTTCCATCCACCCCAATGCTAAAGAGGTGGTTTTACTCAAAAAGCTGGATACAGTTTTTGAGCAAGACGTTGAATATCCACTAGGCGCTTATTTTTGTCTCAGTTTGGATCCATCTACTATGGATTTTGGATGGTGCCCCTTTTTGGCCTCACTTTCTTGATGCAGAGTATTGCTTATACTCTGCATCAGCAGGAACATGTAGGGATAAACACTATACGACTACATATATTTATCAATGCTTTCAGTAGATTATTAATTAGCTTTCGGCTAACGCAGCAAGCGCCGCTTGGGCGACTGTTTCGGCCCGTTGCGATGTCACCTTTTGGTAGCGCAAGGTTGTCTGAATGTTCTGGTGCCCCATTAGCGCCCTCAATTCTTCGATGCCCATCAGTCCTACTCGCTCAGTGGCAAAGGTGTGCCGTAGGTCATGCATCCGAATGCCCTCTAGTTCTGGGCTTTGGGCGATTAAATCCGTCCAATCCTGGTGAGCTGTGCGATAGCTCATCCGGCTTACTTCCCCTGTGAAGGGCTGCTGGGCCGTAAATAAGGCCGAACAACCCGAGTGGCGCTCGTATTTTAGGTATCGCTCCAGAACCCGAGCCGCGTCGTCACTGTAAAAACACCACCGCCGTTTGTTGCCCTTGCCTACCACCTGAAACTTTCGCTGATCTAAGTTCATCTGGACAGTGCGAAGTTCTCAGGCCGTGGGGAAGGTGAAGAAAAACGGACACGCCTGCGCCCCGGAGGGCCGTCATGTCCGAGACTGGCTGAAGTGATTATCAACAGCCAGACTTATTATGGAGCTCTATCAACGCCTAGAGCAAATCTTGGGGGCCTTGCGCCCGGCCTTTAGTCGTGACGCCACGTTTCGATTTTCGATGGTTTGTCCTGTTAGTGTGGGGCGTGCTGTTGAACACGCAGCCGCCAGCGGTGACCAGTTACTTGAATGCGATAGGCCTGGGAGAAGGGTACTACGGCCAAGCGTTGCACTGGTTTGAGTCCAGTGCTTTTAGCGCGGAGGGGCTGTGTAGGCGATGGGGGGGATGGCTGAGCGAGCAGGCTCATGTCCATCGCATCCAGGGACAACGGGTCTATGTGGGCGACGGGATTAAAGTGGCCAAAGAAGGCCGCAAAATGCCTGGAGTCAAAGGGCTCCATCAAGAATCAGAGGACGTCAGCAAGCCAGAGTGGATTCGAGGTCATTACTTCAATGCCTTGAGCATCCTACTAGGGGCGGGCTCAGCTTACTTTGCCGTCCCGATAATCCTGAAGGTTCACGAGGGCCTGACCGCCGCTGCCCCCGAGGCCACTGATACTGAGACTAAGCCGAAGACCACCTTGGTGACAAAGATGGCCGACCTGTGTACCGCCTACGCCCAAGCCGGGAGCTATATCGTCTTAGATGCTTACTTTGCCTGCGAACCCGTGATGACGCGGTTTCGCCGTCATCAGGTGCATCTGATTAGCCGAGTGCGGAGCTCTACCGTCGCCCATGCTCAGTTTTCGGCGGTGCCGACGGTGAAAGGTCCTGGACGGCCTCGGCAATGGGGCAGCAAGGTGAAACTCCAGACCCTGTTCGCCCCCATTGAGCACTGCCAGCAGGCTAAGGTGTGGCTCTATGGTCAGTTCGTCACCGTCTATTACCAGTGCTTTGAGTTGCATTGGGATAGTCCTGAGACCACGGTGCGCTTTGTGCTCACCCAACTCGCCAATGGTCGGCAATTCATTCTGCTCTCCACCGATGGGGCGTTGAGTGGACCAGAGATAATTGCGGCCTATGGCTTGCGCTTTAAGATCGAACTCACCTTCCGCACCCTGATTCACCTGCTCGGGGGCTTTGCCTATCGCTTTTGGCTTAAAGCCATGACCACCGCTCCGAGTTGGCCTAAGAATCTCAATCTGGCTGATTATCCTGAATCCGTTCAAGGTCAAATCCTGGCTAAAGTGGACGCGATGGAACGCTTTGTCAATCTCAATGCCGTTGCCCTAGGAATCCTTCAGGTGTTAGCCCGATTCTTGTCTAGGTGTTAAATCTGTGGGGTAGAAAAATAAAGGCGCTAGGGTTGAGGTGTCCTGGTTAGTAGCGGGAGGTAACCCGATGCTAGGAGAAGTCTTTACCGCCTTTGTCGAGCAAAGTCCTGTCAGTGTGATGATGCGCGCCTTGATGGAACGCATCTTTCGTCCTGAACGGCTCGATGAGATTTTCGAAACCCATGCGAAGGTGCAGTACACCCGTGAACTGTTGTTTTCCACGCTGGTCAACTTGATGAGCTTGGTCGTGTGCGGCATCCAGCCCTCCGTGAATGCGGCGTACAAGGCCAAAGCGGCGGAGATAAATGTAAATCGCAGTGCGGTGTACCAAAAACTCAACGGAGTTGAGACCCAGGTGAGCGCGGCCCTGCTTCGGGAAACCGCCGCCGAGCTCGGGCAGTTGATTCAACAGATGGGAGGCAGTTCCCCGCCGTTGTTAGCGGGATACGAGACCCAAGTGTTGGATGGCAATGCCTTAGCAGCGACCGAGCATCGATTAAAAGTCCTCCAGACAGTGTCTGCCGCCCCGTTACCGGGTAAATCCTTAGTCGTGCTCGACCCAGTCTCACGGTTGGCGGTCGATATTTTCCCGTGTGAGGATGGTCATGCCCAGGAGCGACGACTCTTTTCGCAGGTCATCGACACCGTCGAAGCCGGTCAACTCTGGATCGCCGACCGCAACATGTGTACTCTGGCGTTTCTCATGGGCATCGCTGGGCGGCAAGCAGCGTTCATTGTCCGTGAACATCAGAATTTGCCGTGGCAAGCCCTTGGGACACTGGAACGGGTGGGCCAACGGGAAGCCGGTGAGGTGTGGGAACAGCCCATCGAGATTCAGCAGGGGGAGGAAACGTTGACCCTGCGACGCACGGTTTTGCGCTTAGCTCGACCGACTCGACACGGGAACGATGAGATTGTCTGTTTGACCAACTTACCCACCCCTGATGCCGGGGCCACCCTTGTGGTGCAACTCTACCGAGAACGATGGCAAGTCGAAGGGCTGTTTTTGTCGGTGACTCGAAACTTTGACGGGGAAATCAAAACCCTAGCTTATCCCCAAGCGGCGTTGTTCAGTTTTACGTTGGCCCTGATGGCGTATAACATTTTGGCCACCCTCAAAGCGGCGTTGGCCAGTGTGCACGGGGTGGGCAAAATTGAAGCGGCGTTGTCTGATTTCTACGTGGTCAATGAATTGCAAGGCACCTATCAGGGCATGATGATCGCCATTCCACCTCACCTCTGGCAAGGCTTTGCCGGAATGCCGGTCGTTGAGTTAGCCGATTTCCTCCAGGTCTTAGCCGCCAAGGTCAAGCTCAAACGCTTTCTCAAAGCCCCTCCGCAAAAGAAGAAGAAAAAGAAAAAGAAGTCATCGCCCAAGTATGACCCGAAACACCCTCATGTCTCGACGGCTAAGCTTTTATCTGGCGACTAAATAACACCTAGACAGAAATCGCTTGAGAGACCCAATGCCACCAGGCGTGAACGCCTTGGGCTAACGCTGGGATCTGGTGTTCAAAGGCCGCCACCGCTGCCACCGCTGCTGCTCCTCCATAGTCTGCGGCTAGGGCGTTGAGGGTAGGCAGTAGGGCGCTCAGTCGCGCCCTAAGGTCTGTGGCCAGTTGCCATTGGCCGGTCTCCAAGTCGAATGGAATACATCCGCCACGCTGACCGTGCCTAAACCGGTCGTAGCCAATTTAATCAGCGCCCGGGCCTCGTCACCGACCAAGGCATGACACCTCCACCCGGCAGATTCCCATCCCGGCGGTAACGGCGCTTTCCAGGTGCTGTAGGTGCGATCTTCGGTTTCAACTTCGCTGAAAATAAACCCGCTGGCTAACTCCATCAGCACCAGAGTGGGCAACCCAAAGAAGGTCTCATCGGCCCCCAGCCAAACCCCCTGGCCCTCAGTTGGTTGGCATCGCTCGGCTTGGGTGCTGCCATAGGCCACAATAGCGGCCTCCACCCAATGCTTCAATTGTCGCAGCGCTGTGGGCGAACAACCAAGATGAGTATCGACATGAATCGCTTTGAAAAACGCCGGTAGGCTCTCGGCACCACCCCCCTGCTTAATCCCAAAGTGATACACCACCGCAATCACTAGGCGCACCAACCACAGGTATCCCACTGCACTGTCCCACCCCTTCAACTCCGGGTGTTGCTCAGCACGGTCTATTGATTGCTGATGGCGATGGACACTGCTGCGGCTCAGCCCCGTCGCTTCAGCTATCACGCGCAGGGCCACTCGCCCCTGCGCTTTTAGATAGTCGGCTACCTGGTGTCGTCGCCCTCGTATAGTAGAAGTCATCGTTACCGATTTGAATTCGTACCGGTAACGATACCGGGCTCTGGGCGTTGCTGCAGAGCCTTTTATCTCTTCTATATAGCGTGCTTATTGATACGCCGCACTAAACATCCCTTTGTCCCACCTTACATTGATACCCATTTTGAGAAAAATGAAATCTTTGAATAAAGTCTAAAATTCTCTACAAAAAAGCTCTTTCTGTCCTGCTCTCAAAGACAGAAAGAGCTTGTCAATAGTCAGATTTTCGGTTTGGGATTAACAATTAACCTTAGCTACCAGCACAAGGATCGGCACCAGCGCAGGGGTCAGCTCCAGCGCAAGGATTGGCAGAGGCGCAGGGATCAGCTCCGGCACAGGGGTCAACCTGTTCTGTGCTGCCAGCGCAAGGGTTAGCACCACAGGCAGCGGTGCCTACGGTGATTAAGCCCGCGATCGCCAAGGCACCCAGGTATTGAACACGCATAATTTTTCTCCCGTAACGGTTCACTTAGCGGTATATAAACCCAATCCAGGCTGGACTGGGGGTAACCGTAATCATGCTCACAACGGCAGGCTGCAACCTGAGAACAGACTGAGAGTTTCTGGGGTAGCGCCTGAGAATTAGTTCATCACCGAGCGAAAGCCAAACAAATTATGGCGGGAAGCGATCGGGCGGGGGCAGGCGAAACGATCCACCGAGCTAGTAGCGGCTCTTTACTCATCAAATCCTCAGCAAAGCCTTAGAGAATAGTCAGATAAATCTGGCCCAACCAGTGATAACTAAACAGTATCCTCTCGCAGTGGTTTCTTATGGTTAGACCTCAGGTATGGATGGCGCTCGGTGCGATCGCACTACTGGCGGGCTGCGGTAGCGCCCCATCGCTCCCCCAAGCCGAGACCTCCGCTGCGGCAGTATCTGCGACGGGGGCCTTGGCCCCTCTTACCTACGACGACTACAGCACCCTGCTGCAAACCTACGTCAATAGCAGCGGCCTGGTCGATTATGCCGCGCTCCAGGCCAATCCTGAGGGGTTAAAGACCGTCGTAGCCGAGCTGGCAGCGGTGTCGCCAGAGGCTTACGCCGCCTGGGATGAGCCCACCCAAATCGCCTTTTTAATCAACGCCTACAACATCTTGACGCTCCAGTCGATCATCGACCAAAACCCGCTCAAGGACAGCATTCGCGACATCGTTGGCGTCTGGAATTTTAGAAAGCACACCGTCATGGGCCAGCCGCTCACCCTTGATGCGATCGAGCACGACATCCTGCGCAAAGATTTTGGCGAACCCCGTATCCATGCCGCTCTGGTCTGTGCCGCCCTCAGTTGCCCACCCCTGCGCCGAGAGCCCTACACCGGAGCCGCCCTCGATCAGCAGCTCGACGATCAGGTACAGCAGTGGCTCGATGGCCCCTACGGGCTAGCGATCGACCAGGCGGCCAATCAGGTGGCTATTTCCGCTATTTTTGACTGGTTTGGCGATGACTGGAAGCCCCAGTACGCCACCGACGACGGCTTTACCGGTAGCGACAAACAGCGGGCTACCCTCAACTTCATCAGCCAATACCTCCCCCCCGACGACCAGGCCTACCTAAAGGCGGGTAGCTACCAGCTCACCTACCTCGACTACGACTGGTCTCTCAACCATCAGTAATTGCTTCCCACTCTCCACCTCAGCACCCATCGGCTATCGTCGGCGCGATCGCACATCACCAAGCGGCTTTGGTATAGCTTGCCCGACACCCCAAAAGTAGTGCTGCCCCGCTGCGGTGGCGCAGAGGGCCTGCCGCAGGTCTGCCGGAATCTGGTCAAAGTTATCGAGCAAAAGATCCATCAGATGGCGCAGGTCAATTGGAGTAGGGCGGCGATAGCTGCGACCTTTGCGCCACCGGCCCCGCACCGTCGAGACCGACCGGGGCAGATCGCGGCCATGTCTTCCTGGCTCATCTGCCACTTGGCGTAAAACCGCTGGGGCGTCATACCCAGTTGACAGTAGCTGTACCGGTCAATCAGATCTGCTCTCGGGAAGAAATTTGGGCGTTGCTGAATAGCGGGATGATTTTGCGAAATTCCGAACGAGATTTCAGAGCTTTCAGACATCGGTTCATCTCCTGAATCAGCAACGCCGAAATTTGCTACTTACTATCTTTTTGGGTCTGCCCCTAGACATAGCTACCAATATGTCGTTACATAGGAGCAGGTAAAAAGTATTAAGCAAATTTACTCACGAACTATGTCGCTCTTTCTCGGTCAGTCCCAAGGCAATCAGCTGGTAGGCAGTCCCCCCTAACTCGGGGAACCTATCGCTCTAAGCACTTCAACAGCCTTTGATGACCGCAGGCGGCGATCGCTCTTGTCAGTCCCAAGCGTAGATTTAGCCAAAACTTGAGATAGTCGGTTGCGATGGTCCCCGAGGACTGGTCTTTGACCATCGCGCAGGCCATCGCCCCACGACACCATTGCAACTAACCCCCAATTGACCTGTGAGCTAATCCACAGTGCTTTGGGTTAGGGCTGGAAAAGTTAGGCAGATATTTTTCTGTCTAGCCCGACTAAGTTTAATTTTCCAGGCTTCAGGAGACCCTTTGAACAACTCCAATTTCAATCTTCCTTTAAACTTGCGCGCCCTGAAGCGAGATTGGTGGTCTAACCCCAGAGCCGACCTGCTGGCCGGTGCGGTGGTGGGGCTGGCGCTGATTCCAGAGGCGATCGCGTTCTCTATCATCGCTGGGGTTGACCCCAAGGTCGGCCTCTATGCCTCCTTCATCATTGCTGTGGTCACCGCCTTTCTGGGGGGGCGACCCGCCTCAATTTCTGCCGCCACTGGGGCGATGGCCCTGCTAATGATCGACCTAGTGCGCGACTACGGGCTGGAGTACCTGCTGGTGGCGACCCTGCTGTGCGGCGTATTCCAGGTGATCTTTGGCGTGCTGCGGCTGGGTCGCCAGATGCGCTACGTGCCCCGCGCCGTCATGGTGGGCTATATCAACGCCCTGGCGGTGCTGATTTTCTTAGCGCAGCTGCCCCAGCTGACGAATGTACCCTTGGCCGTATACGTGATGACGGCGCTGTCTCTGGCGATCATCTACATTCTGCCGCGCTTTACCAAGGTATTGCCTTCGCCCCTGGTGGCGCTATTTGTGATGACGGTGGCCGCGATCGCCCTCGGCATTGACGTGCCCACCGTCGGCGACATGGGCGAGCTGCCCACTGCCTTACCCATCTTCGCCCTGCCCCAGGTGCCCTGGACCACAGAAACCCTGCTGATTGTGCTGCCGACCTCGCTGACCATGGCTGTGGTGGGGCTGCTGGCCTCATTCCTAACGGCATCGCTGGTGGACGAACTCACCGACACCTCCAGCGACAAGAACCGCGAAGCCAAGGGTCAGGGTATTGCCAATATTGTTACCGGCTGCTTTGGCGGTATGGCCGGCTGCGGCATGATTGGTCAGTCGGTGATCAACGTGCAGTCGGGCGGACGGGGACGACTCTCAACCCTGGCCTCCGGCCTGTTTCTGCTGTTTGCCATTCTGGTGCTGAGCCGCTGGGTGCAGCAGATGCCTATGGCAGCCCTGGTGGCGGTGATGATCATGGTTTCCATCGGCACCTTCCGCTGGGCGTCGTTCCGCGATATGGCCAAACTTCCCCGCACCGAAACGGCGGTAATGCTGACCACCATGCTGGTGACGATTTTCACCCGCAACTTTGCCCTCGGGGTGGCGACGGGCATCGTCATGAGCACGGTGTTTTTCTCCCGCAAAATTGCCCAGCTGGTGTTTGTGGACAAGGTGCTGGAAGACAACGGCAATCACCGCATCTACAGCGTGTCGGGCCAGATTTTCTTTGTTTCAAGGGATGAATTCTTCGAGGCCTTTGACTTCAACGAATTTGTCGATCGCATCACCATCGACCTCACCCATGCCCACCTGTGGGACCAGGGGGCCGTCGCGGCGCTCGACAAAGTTGTCAACAAGTTTCGCCGGGCTGGGGCCGAGGTAGAGGTGATTGGCCTCAATGAAGCCAGCGCCACCCTGGTCAATAAGCTGGCCGTTCACAGCCGTCCCGACGCCGTCCCTACTAAAGCCACCGTGCAGGACTAATCACACTATGAAACGAATTTTACTTTGCACTGACGGCTCCGCCTTTGCCCAGAGCAGCTATCCCTACGCCGCCTGGTTTGCCCAGGGCATGGGGGCCAGTGTTGACGTGCTCTACGTCACCGACTCGCGGGGTCAGGCCACGGCCGAAGCCAGCGACCTCAGCGGCAGCATTGGCCTAGGGGCCGCCGAAAACCTGCTGAAAAAGCTGGTAGAAGTGGAGCACGAGCGGGCCAAGCTCAACCACCAGAAAGCCAAGCTGATTTTGGCTAATGCCGAAGCCGCGATCGCCGCCCACGGAGCCACCACCGTCAAGCTGATTCACAAGACCGGCTTTTTGGTCGACTGTTTGGAAAGTCTCGAAGCTGACGTAGACCTGATCGTCATGGGTAAGCGAGGTGAAGCCGCCGACTTTGCCTCTGGCCACCTGGGGGCCAACGTCGATCGCATCGTTCGCAGCGGCCACAAGCCCTGCCTAATTACCCCCAGCACCGTGGTGCCGATGGAGCGGCTGCTGGTGGCCTACGACGGTAGCCCTACCAGCCAAAAGCTACTGCGGTTCGTCGCCGATGCTCCCAGTCTGCGAAATCTGGAGATTCATCTGCTTACCGTGGCCTCGTCAGACTCAGACGCTGAGAAAAAACGGTGCCTAGCCGAGGCCGAGGCGATGCTGCAAGGGGCGGGGCTAACACCGACAGCAAGTTTGCAAATAGGGGAGCCGGAGAAAGCGATCGCCCGCTACATCGACGACCACGACATCAGCCTGCTGCTGCTGGGAGCCTACGGCCACCGCCGCATCCGCCACCTGGTGATCGGCAGCACCACGGTACAGCTACTCCGCAGCTGCCAAATTCCGGTGCTGCTCTACCGCTAGCATTGCTTTGCTCAAGTCTGGCCCGTTCAAGTTTTTTGACGCACAACAAGGATCACAGCCCATGGCGATCGCAAATCGCATCAACTTTCGCAATACCAGAGGGGATGTGCTGGGCGGCCTTACCGCCGCCGTAGTTGCCCTGCCCATGGCGCTGGCCTTTGGTATTGCCTCGGGTGCCGGAGCCTCGGCAGGGTTATGGGGAGCTATCTTGGTGGGTTTCTTTGCAGCTCTGTTTGGCGGCACCCCCAGCCTAATTTCTGAACCTACCGGTCCGATGACCGTCATTATCACCGCTGTGATTGCAGCCACCACCGCCACCGCCAGCGACCCGAAAACCGGGCTGGCGATGGCCTTTACGGTGGTGATGCTGGCGGGCTTGTTTCAGATTGGCTTTGGCCTGCTGAAGCTAGGGCGCTACATCACAATGCTGCCCTACAACGTCATTTCAGGCTTTATGACTGGCATTGGCGTCATTCTCATCTTTATGCAGCTCGCACCCTTTTTAGGGCAAGAGACGCCAGCAGGCGGCGTCATTGGGGTGATTAGAAACCTGCCCAACCTGGTCGCCAGCGCCAGCCCCTGGGAAACAGGCCTGGGTCTACTCACGATCGCCATTCTGTTTCTGTATCCCAATTCGCTCAAAAAGCTGGTTCCACCCCAGCTAGGGGCGCTGCTAGCGGGCACCATCGTTTCGCTGACGCTTCTAAGCAATATTGATATTCGCACTATCGCCACCATTGGCGAGATTACCCCAGGCCTGCCTCAGCTCCAGATACCGACCTTTACCACCGACAATCTACGGCTGATCTTTGTCAACGCGATAGTGCTAGCGACGGTGGGCTCTATTGACTGCCTGCTGACCTGTCTGGTCGCCGACAGTTTGACCCGCACCGAGCACAAGTCAAACAAGGAGCTGATTGGTCAGGGGGTCGCCAACCTGATCACCGGCCTGTTTGGCGGCATTGCTGGGTCGGGGGCAACGACAGCGACGGTGGTCAATATTCAGGCTGGAGGCCGCACGGCACTCTCAGGCATTAGCCGGGCGCTGATTTTGCTGGTGGTGGTGCTGTGGGCCGCGCCCCTGACCTCGGGCATTCCCCTGGCGGTGCTGGCGGGCATTGTGCTGAAAGTGGGGGTCGATATTATTGACTGGGGCTTTTTGCGGCGAGCCCACAAGATCTCTTGGAAGGCGGCGGGCATTGTCTACAGTGTGGTGCTGCTAACGGTGTTTGTTGACCTGATGGTGGCGGTGGCCGTCGGCGTCTTTATTGCCAACATTCTGACCATCGCTCGTTTGGATGAGCTACAGTCGCAGTCGGTAAAGACCATCACCGATGCCGACGACCAGATTGTGCTGACGGCAGCAGAAAAAGCGGCCTTAGATGCGGCCAATGATCGGGTGCTGCTATTTCACCTCAGCGGGCCGATGATTTTTGGAGTCGCCAAGGCGATTTCGCGGGAGCACAATGCGATCGCCAACTACGATGTACTGATTGTTGACCTCAGCGAAGTGCCGATTTTAGGCGTAACCTCAGCGCTGGCGATTGAAAATGCCATTGAAGAAGCCATCGAGGCGGGCCGAGAGGTGATGGTGATCGGGGCGAATAAAAAAGTTAAGAGCCGACTAGAAAAGCTGGGAATTGCCGGGATTATTCCTGAAGACCACTGGATGGACGATCGGCTGCTGGCCTTGAATAAAGGCCTGGCGATTTCGCAGCAAAAACTAGTTCCTACCACCGACCTCGTGGTTCCTCGCGATCTTGAGGTAGAGGTTTAACCCCAGCGATCGCCGCATGCGCTACCTATCAAAATATGACCCATCAGGACAGACCCTACTGTGAGTCCTCAGCCAAAACCGATTCAGCACAGCCGTCTGATCGCGGCTTCTCCGATCTACTACGGCTGGGTGGTACTTGCTGCTGGCACCCTAGGTCAGCTAATGACCACCCCTGGGCAAACTATTGGGGTGTCGGTGTTTCTCGATCCGATCATGGCGGATCTGGGGCTGTCGCGATCGCTGGTGTCGCTGCTGTACCTGCTGGGCACCCTTAGCGGCTCGCTAATTTTGCCGTTTGTGGGGCGCTTTATCGACCAGCAAGGGCCACGGGTGGCGGTGGGGGCGATCGCGGCGCTCTTTGCCCTGGCCTGTCTGGGCATGAGCCAGCGCACCTACCCTCACCCTGGCGCTGCTGGCCCCGTTAACGGTAGGAATAGTGGCACTTTGGTCTGAGCTGCGATCGCATTCCAGAAGCTAAACAATCTAGACGTAGGGAGAAACCCGGCGTTGCTGAATAGCGGGATGATTTTGCGAAATTCTGAACGAGATTTCAGAGCTTTCAGGCATCGGTTCATCCCCTGAATCAGCAACGCCCCAAAGGTTACCGGGTAAACTCTCAGAGATTGGCTAAGCTAAAGTCACATCTTTAGCCCTACTGCCCCATGCCTAATCTGCAGCAAACCTGGGATAATAGCTGCTTCTACACCGGTAGCGACGATCCTCAAATCGCTATCACTGTCGATCGCCTCAAAACTGAAATCAATACCCTTTCAGTCCTTTGTAGTTCCTTCGCTCAGCAGATTGAGGCGGCGGAACCGATCGCTCCAGATCAGTTCGAGGGCTGGCTGGCCCAGGTTAGATCTGCCCACCAGCAGCGCACCGCCACCGCCAAGCAATTGGGCAACCTGCGCACCTTTATTTCCTCCATTCTCAGCGTTGACTCCCGCGATGCCAGCGCCAGCCGGTGGAAACCTACCCTTCAACAGCTTGGCGCTGAAATGAGCCAGGCGACCAAAGCTTTAGATATTTTTCTGCTACGGG
Source organism: Nodosilinea sp. LEGE 07298 (assembly GCF_015207265.1). Taxonomy (GTDB): domain Bacteria; phylum Cyanobacteriota; class Cyanobacteriia; order Phormidesmidales; family Phormidesmidaceae; genus Nodosilinea. The sequence continues at coordinate 53,839 of NZ_JADEXE010000002.1, forward strand.
TTAACGACGATTTTATTCAGGCTCTAGTCGCCGATCCGGTACTCGAAGAGCTGAGCTTCTCGCTGCAGCACCAGCGCCAGCTCAATGACCAACTGCTCAGCCTGGCTGAAGAAAAGCTGATTACCGGTCTGGCTGTGAATGGGCTACAGGGCTGGGGCAATCTCTACACCGAGCTATCGGGTACGCTGCACTGCTCCGTCGCTGGCGATTCTGTAGGGCTGGCTAAGGCCTTTAATTTACTCAGTTCCCCCGATCGCACCACTCGCTCTGAGGCATGGCACGGTGTCAATGCCGCCTGGGAAAGTCGAGCTGACACGGTGGCAGCCATTCTTAACGCTATCAACGGCTGGCGGCTAGAAGAAACCAAACAGCGATCGCACCACCGCACCCTGCACTACCTCGACAAAAGCTGCCACCAGAGCCGCATCGATCGCGCCACCCTCGATGCCATGATGGATACCACCTACCAGCGGCGAGCCATTGGCCAACGAGCCTTAACGGCGATGGGCAATGTGCTCGACATTCAGCCCGCTCCGTGGGATTTGTTTGCCCCACCCCCAACCGACAGTCAGAGCCAAGGGTTTACCTTTGCCGAGGCCGTTGATTTAGTGGCCAAAGCCTTTAGCCAGTTCAACCCGGCCATGGGCGACTTTGCGATCATGATGGCTGAAAAAGGCTGGATTGACGCTCAGCCCACCCTTAATCGGGCTACTGGGGCCTACTGCGCCAGCTTTGCCGAACCAAAAGAGCCGCGCATTTTTATGACCTTTGAGGGCAGCATGAACAACGTGCTGACCCTGGCCCATGAACTGGGCCATGCCTGGCACAACTGGGTGATGCAAGACTTGCCGCGCTACAAAACCTTCTACCCCATGACCCTGGCCGAAACCGCCAGTATTTTTGGCGAAACCCTGGTGCGCGACGCCCTGTTTGAGCAGGCCAGCACGCCCGAGCAAAAGCTCAAAATTGCTTGGGAAGAAGGGGCGGCGGCCATCACATTTTTGCTTAATATTCCCGCTCGGTTTACCTTTGAGCAAAAACTAGTTGAAGCTCGCAAGCAGGGGTTCATTATTGCCGATACGCTTAAAACTATGATGCGCGACAGTTGGCAGTACTGGTACGAAGACAGCCTGATGAGCTACGACGAGATGTTTTGGGCCAGCAAGCTACACTTCTCGATCGCAGAACTCGGGTTTTACAACTACCCGTACCTGTTTGGCTACTTGTTTAGCCTGGGCATCTACGCTCAAAAAGAGCACTATGGCAGTGCGTTTAACGACCTCTACACCACCCTGCTGCGCGACACCGGCAGCATGACGGCAGAGGAGGTAGTGCAGCGCCACCTCCAGCAAGATATTCGCCAACCCCAGTTTTGGCAGACCAGTTTGGATATTGTCGATCGCGCCGTCAGCCGGTTAGAAAGCCTGGCCCCATTGAACACTTAAACGGCGAAACCTGTCTTTTGCTTGCGCTTGTTTTTTGACTTTTTCTTTGACGAACTTTGGTTCACCTCTTGCAGGGCTTCCTGGAAGAGATTGTGCAGGTGGATAGGCACACTGGCAATCTCTGGCAGCTCTGGTTCCAGGGGCTTGTCAGCCTGAACCAAAACATCATCCAAATCGTTTGCCGTCAGATCTGAGCGGTCGAGAACTCGCTCTAGAGACGCCATCAGTGGCGCTGGATTTTCTTTGGCCAGGCAGTGCCAGATGTAGGCATTGACGGCATCGTCTTTGAGATATTTTTGGATCATTTGATCCAGCTTGGCTGCCGATTCGTCATCGGTTGCCTCAAACAACTGGATAAGGCGACCGTAGTCTTTTAGAAATGTCTGTCCCCAGCGAGGGTGAACAAATACCGTCACGGCTTCCGCCCGACGCAGATCATCCGGCAGGTTAATAGACGGCATGGCCATCTTGACCGCCTTCTTATTCTTGAGCAGACGACTGACCTGGTCGCCGTCTGCCCCAAGCGACTCTACCGATTCCGCCAGCTCTTCCTCAGAAACGCCGGATTGAGCGGCTATCTCCTGTAGAGACTTAGAGCCATCCACACCGGCTTCTTCTAAGCGCCGCTGGGTGATGATGTCTTGGTATTCTTGCAGCTTTTTGTTTAACTCGTAGCCCGAAAGCGTGACGCGATCGCCGCCAAAAAAATCAACAAAATCGTGGTGAAAGCGCTCTACAGAATCCCAAGCTTCTTCTAAAAGCTCTGGGGCATCGCCATAAAGGTAGCGAGGAAACCAATTTTTGAAGTTGCCAATGGCGACCGCTAGCTTAGGCTTGCCCAGCTTGCCCAGCAGCATGAGAGGACCTGAAAACGTCCAATCGGTGGCTGCAATTGGCAACAGGCGAGTAACAACAATTTCTCCTGGGCTGAGCCGAGACAACTCTTCTGCCAACTGCGCCCCGTTGGGCTCTACCCAATAGCGCTTTTCAGTTAGCCAATTCATTAACTCGTAGCGTCCGGTTGCGCCCTCTTCTGGAACCTGGAGGACCTTGAACAGACCGTTGAAGGTGTTTTTCCAGCCCTTGACCAACGTCTGATCAGCCTGGGGCAAACTGGTCTTGTCTTGCAAAAAAATATCTAGAACCGATTGGTCACCAGCCCGACCCTCGGTTAAAAACATATCAATAGCTAGCTCTGAGCGACTGATTCCCTGTAGGTTGGTCGCTGACCAATGCTTGAGGCGATCGGCGCTGTAGCTTTCTAAAGCTGTCGCCAAAGCACCATCGGCATCGAGAACAAAATCATATAATTCTTGCTTTAAAATTTCAGATCGCTTGAGCTGATCGTTCACAGAGAACCCTATTGATACAACAAAACCACTGGAAACTCTGCTTCCAAAAAAAAATTTAGGACAACTGCTATTGAGTTGCCCTAATCATTGTAATCAGGTAAGCTCACCCGTGCAAGGCAAGTTACTAAACTATACTTGCAAGGCAAGTTACTAGACTGTATAGGATGTCAACGTCTCACCGGAGGACACATTGGGCGATCGCCACAATGCGCTCCGAAGTTTAGATTATTTGCGCTCATCCAGTTTGGCTAGCAACAAGTGTCCTGACTAGGCAGTCCGCTTGGTGGCTGCGTAGTAGATGAATAGGGCGATGATTGCACCTACGACAGAAAGAATAATGCCACCGATGCTAAACCCAGTCGCCGTAAGGGCTAATGTTCCTGTCGTCAGCAAAGTATAGATGCTACCTCCGACAAACGCGCCAATAACGCCTAAGATGAGTGTGCCCAAGATGTTGCCACTTTGATGGCCAGGGTAGATGGCTTTAGCAATTGCACCAGCAATCAGACCCAATACGATCCAAGCTAGAATATTCATAAATTAACTCCAGATATTCAAAAGGCAGTTAGAACAAAAGCAATCAAGAACTTTATGATGCCGGGCTGCTGCCTTTTTCTTTTCAACATTACTTTAGCGGAACAAGACTAGCTGGCGAGACCATCTAAAGGTACAGTTTTGCCTGTCTAAAGGTATATCCAGCTCTCATGGCCACTGGTTGTCAATAGCCAAAGACCGCGTTTGAAGCGGCCATCGCTGGTTTCAGCCGCCGAGCGGGTATGGCCCAAATCACTGCGACTCAAGCCTGTAAATAGCATTCATTGTCCTCAAGCAAGGCTTTAAGCCAGGCCAAAAGCTGGGAGAGGAGGATTCTGAGTAGCTTGGGTTCTACCAAAAGACAGAGCGGCATGGCTGAGGATTCTCTTTAAGCTAAAGAAGCGTTCAAACGTTCGCCTTGTAGAGAACACGATTTTTTCGGGTTCTTAGCCAGTTTTAAGCGAGGGATGGCCTGCGCTGGACTAGGCTTCAGGGCAAAATCACCGGAGCTACATAGATAGATCGCATAGACAAAACTCTCAGCCGCCCCCTCATTAGCCGATTTCTCGTTAGCCGATTTAGAGAGTAATGGCACCTAGTACTCGACGGCACAAACTGGGTGGTTATTGCCAATCTCGGGGGAGCTATGGAGCCAGCGGGCTGGAGGGTTAGGGTTTGCAATAGTTGGTTTATTTCAGCCATGCGGTACTAGAGACAATCCTCGTTCTGGGGTGCTATGAAGGGGCGCTGTGAAATGAAACGCGATCAGTTTGGACTAGAGGCTACCCACAAGCAAGACAGCCTGGAGCAAGTTGACTAACCTTATGTTTGATTACGATCTACTCGTCATCGGGGCCGGGTCGGCTGGCCTCTCTGCAGCAACAGCCGCCGCCCAGTATGGGGCACAGGTGGCGATCGCAGACCCTGGACCCCTGGGTGGAACCTGCGTCAATCGCGGCTGCATTCCCAAAAAATTTATGGTGTTTGCCGCCGATTTTGCTCGCCAGCAGTGTTTAGCCAAGAGCTATGGCTGGGTCAACCCCAGCGGTCGGTTCGACTGGCTGGCGCTACGCAGCGCGATCGATCAGGAACTCGCCGAACTGCGGCAGTCGTATCAGTCGAAGCTGACTAAAGCGGGCGTTGCCGTACTGAATGAGGCGGCCCGGTTTGTTGACCCCCACAAAGTCGAACTGGGCGATCGAACCATTACGGTCGATAAAGTTATCATCGCCACTGGCGCGAAGGCGGTAAAGCCCGATTTACCCGGTATTGACTATGGCCTCACCTCGCGTGATATGTTTCGTCTAGAGGCGCTGCCCGACCAGCTCACGATTGTGGGGGGTGGCTACATTGGGGCAGAATTTAGCAATATTTTTGCGACTCTGGGCTGCCATGTCACTTTAATTGACAACAACGACTGGATTTTGCCCGGTTTTGACCAAGATATTCGTCAAACTCTGCACCATAGCCTGATGGATCAAGGCATTCGACTGTTGCCCAAGACAACCCTCGAAGCTGTGCGCACCGACCAGAGCGGTATGCATATTTCCCTGTCGGGCCAGCACGACGATACGCTGCTGGCCGATACGCTGCTGCTGGCGCTGGGGCGTAAACCCAACCTAGAGGGCCTCAACCTGGAGGCAGCGGGCGTTGAGGTCAAGGATGGGGCGATCGCAGTAGATGACTACAGCCGCACGGCCCAGCCGTCAATTTTTGCGATTGGCGACTGCACCGATCGGGTGCCCCTAACCCCCGTAGCCAAAGCTGAAGGCTCTGCCGCCGCCCAAACCTTGTTTACCGATCGTCCCCAGGCCATGTCTTACCGCTGGGTACCCTCTGCGGTGTTTTGCTCCCCCGAAGCGGCTACCGTGGGCTGGAGCGAAGCCGAGGCCAGATCCCATGACGACCTAGAGATTGAGGTGCACTGCTCCCGATTTACGCCGCTGCGCTACCTGCTGTCGCCCCAAAAACGAGAGTCGCTGATCAAGCTGGTAGTCAATGCCAAGTCTCAAGAAATACTGGGTCTGCATCTGGTGGGTGATGAAGCTTCTGAGATGATCCAGGGATTTGTGCCGGCGCTACAGCGTGGGCTAACGGTGGCAGAGTTGACCGAAACGATTGGTCTCCATCCCACCTCTGGAGAAGAAATTTTTGACTTAGATTAGCCCAGCCTGCTCCGCAGCATTTTTGAAGCTGGAGAGTTACACGTTCTACCCTTTGACGCTACTCAGGCTTTGATTTTTTCTTTAGTTTGAGACGTAACCGTCCCCTGAGCGGAGTCGAAGGGGACATCTCGGGTGGGTTTTGGCTTCGACTTCGCTCAGCCAGCGTAGTTCTGGGCTCATTTGTGTTTGAGACCAGCGTTTAGTTATTGAAATTGGGAGAAAAGTGATTATGACTAGCGATGTTTCATTGGATACTAACGACGTCAAGCAGGTGCGCGATCGCTCGCTGTGGACTGGCGTTGTACTCGCCATTTTTGGCCTGGTGGCCATTACGCTGCCTATTGTTTCTACCATTTTTGTTGAAACTTGGGCTGCTCTTATTTTGGCCTCTGCCGGGGCGACCAAACTGTTTTATGCCTACCAAACCCGTGCCCAGGGCGGCACCCTCTGGAAAGTACTGCTCGGCGTTCTCTACATCGCTACAGGGGTGATGTTGTTTATCAACCCCCGTACCGGCATTTTGACGCTGACGCTTTTGCTGGGCAGCTTTTTGCTCACCGAGGGCGTGTTTGAGCTGATTCTGGCGTTTAAGCTGCGGCCTCAGCAAAACTGGACCTGGGCCTTGGGCAACGGCATCGTCACCCTAATTTTGGGTGCCATGATCTGGTTCCAGTTCCCCTCCGATGCGCCCTGGCTGCTGGGTACGCTGGTGGGGGCCAGCATTTTGTTTACGGGCATTTCTCGGATTGGGCTATCGTTCAAAGCCCGCGAAGTGCTCAAGAATGAGTCTGAGTCAGCCGCATCTGCCTGAGCCGTCACCCAGTTGCTGACAACCATGCTGCCCGGATGCTTCCTCTATGGAGCATCCGGGCAATTTTGGGTTTAAGGTCCGCCAGCGGTTTCTTCTACCAGCGATATAGTTGTAGAAACTGCGCCCACGGTCCTGAAAGCTATGGTGTTAGACATTCTTGCTGCGATCGGGTTGAAGGAAACAGGCAAGTACGTCGCCAAAGATGTGTTGCTGCCCCTGCTGCAAGGCAGCCTGGAAGACTACGCCAAGGATTTTTTTAAGGGCTGTGTTGCCGATGCAGCCGGTTTAGCCAGCCAAGCGCCTGTGCAAAAAGCGCTAGGCGAAGCGCTAAAGGCGTTTGTGGAACTGGTCGAAGCAGAGCTGGAGTTTCAGGGCTGCTCTGGGGCGGAGATTCGCGACTTTTACGAGATTCCCCTGCGGGAGTTTATGAAGGACAAGGATGTGAAGGCGACGCTGGGCCGAGCCTTTGAGCCAGACTGCCGCACCATTGATGCCGAGGTGCTGGCGCTGCGGTGGCAAGCGCTAGAGTTGCGCCCCTTACCTGAAAAATTTGACTGGCCGCAGATTGGCAAGCAGTACGTGCGGGCCGTAAAGGGCATTTTGTGGAGTTCGGATGATCTGCGGGACTTGCTGAAATTGCACGATCAGGAAGCCATGCGCCAGAGCGATATGCGCCGCGCCACTGTACAGGAGTTGGCGAGAGACCGGAAAGATGACCCCAAGACGTTGCTCTTTCTCAAAACCCGTGCCCAAGAGGACGAGAACTGGGTTGTGCGCCGCACCGCCGTGCAGGAGTTGGCCAAAGGCTGGAAAGACGACCCCGAGACATTGCCCTTTCTTAAAAACCGTGCTCAAGAGGACAATGCCAGCAATGTACGCTGTGCCGCTGTGCAGGAATTGGCCGAGGGTTGGAAAGACGACCCCAGCACTTTACCCTGGCTCAAAACCTTTGCCCAAAGTGATGACAAGTACGCTCCTGGTGCTCAACGTGCTGAAGATAATGCTGTGCGGATAGCGGCGATGAAGACGTTAGCTGAGGGTTGGAAAAACGACCCCGAGACGTTACGTTGGCTCAGGATCCGTGCCCGACGTGATAAAGATAAAGCTGTGCGGATAGCGGCGGTGCAGACGCTAGCCGAAGGTTGGAGAGACGACCCCAATATGTTGCATTGGCTCAAGATCCGTGTCCGACGTGATGAAGATTTCGATGTGCAGGTGGCAGCAGTAGAAGCATTAGCCGAGGGTTGGAAGGACGACCCCGAGATGTTGCCCTGGCTCAAAACCCTTGACCAAAGTGATAAGAACCTCTTTCTGCGGCAGGCAGCGGCGCAAGCGTTAGCCAAAGGTTGGCAAGACGACCTCGAGATGTTGCCCTGGCTCAAAGACCGTTCCCAACGTGATGATGATGATGACGATGGGCGGATAGCGGCGGTAAAGGCGTTGGCTAATGGCTGGAAAGACGATCCCGAGACATTGCCCATTCTCAAAAGCCGTGCCCAAGAGGACAGGATCTGGGTTGTGCGCCAAGCCGCTGTGGAGGCACTAGCCAGGGGATGGAAAAACGACCCCGAGATGTTGCCCTGGCTCAAAAATCTTGCCCAACGCGATGATCATAGCCGTGTACGGAGGGCAGCGGTGCAAGCCTTATCTGAGGGCTGGCAAGACGATCTTAGGACGTTCCCCATTCTCAAAAACTTTGCCCAACAGGATGATGATGAGGATGTGCAAGAGGCAGCTGTGGAGGCGTTAGCCAAGGGCTGGAAAGACGACCCGGAAACGTTACCCATCCTCAAAACCATTGCCCAACGTGATAAGTACAACGCTGTGCGGATAGCGGCGGTGAATGCGTTAGCTAAGGGCTGGCAATGCGACCTCGAGACGTTGTCCATTCTCAAAACCCTTGCCCAACATGATGATGATTACATTAGGCGGGCGATAGCAGTAAAGGCGTTAGCCAAGGGCTGGAGAGACGATCCTGATACCTTAGTATGGCTCAAGGACCGTGCCCAACGTGATAATAACGGCGTTGTGCGGAGGGCAGCGGTGGAAGCGTTAGCTAAGGGCTGGAAAAACGACCCCAATATCTTAACCTGGCTCAAAGACCGTGGACAATGTGATGGTGATTACTGTGTGCGGTTAGCAGTAGTGCGGGCGTTAGCCGAGGGCTGGAAAGACGACCCTGATACTTTACTGTGGCTCAAGAACCGTGCCCAACATGATGACAATTACGATGTGCGTAGGGAGGTAATGGAGGAATTAGCTAAAGGCTGGAAAGAAGAGCCAATTCTGTTTGAAATTTGGTGTAATACTACTCTCAATGATCCCTTTGTGATGGATTTTGTTTGGCAAGACAACCCTCGCCAAATTGCTCTCAACGTCCTGGTACAGCAATATCCTGACCATCCCAAAACTCTGGAACTGCTGCGCGATCGCGCCCAAAACGACAACGACGAGCAGCTTAGAAAATGGGCAGTGGAGCAGCTTGCCAAGCTTCAGGGTTAATACCTTACTGCTTAAAGGGGTTAACCAAAATTAGCTCTTTGATTTGAGCAAAATCGTCTTCATTGCGACTGACGAGCTGTAGCGAGTATTCCAAAGCCGTAGCCGCAATGATGGCATCAGGAACCTTAATTTTTAGGCTTTTTCGAATAGCAATTGTTCGCTCAGCGATCTCGGAGCTAAGCGGTAACTCAACTAGTTGGCTCAGAAGTTGTTTGGCTTGGTTTTCGGCAGCCTCAGACTGTTTATATCCCAATACTTCAATACGAGTAATGACAGAATAGGCACCCTCCCCTGCAATGCCTTCTCGCAAAAGGGCAGTGCCTGACTCAGGCAACTGGTTATTGAAATGGTAGATAAAAATATTGGTGTCAAAGAGCAGCTTCATTAGCCGACATCCTGAGGTTGCCAATCTAACTGTCGCTGTCGGTCGAGATTAGCATCAATTTCTTCAATACTTGAGTTTCCCCAACATCCCTGGGTGGCTTGCAGTATTGCATCGATATCGGCAGCATTCTTGCCAAGCAGTGTCTCAGATTGCGTTTGGTCGGCCCCTACAACCTCAGGACGAAGCCGATTGACTAAGTAGCTCATTAGCTTCCACTGTTCTTCTAGGCTGAGCAATCTCAAATCACTCATCATGCGCTGTAGAATTGGGCTCATATTGCCGACCTACTTGCCAGTTATCTCTATATTGTAGTTACCATCCCCGTTGGCAATAGGCAAACAAGCATGGGAAAATGCTGCCTCTTCCAGCAGCTAGCCGAACTCAATGTTTTCGTAAAGGTCTGCCATAGGCACTTTGCAGTCAAGCGTATTGAACGTGAGCATGACGTACATTATGCGAGTAAGGGACCGGGCGCTTTGAAGGTACCCGGTCCCTTAGCAATTAGCTGAGCTGTCGCCAGCGCAGCAGGTAGCTAAACACCTCGCCCTGCTCTGGGGTAATCAAAATCCCTGATTCTGGGATTGTCACCAACTGGCTCCACTCCCGCTGTTCGGCGTAGCGGAGCAGGTGCAGGTGGTTGATCGCCCCTCGCACTCCGTCTGGGGAGCCGATTACCAGATGGCGCAATCGCTCTCGCCCCGGCTGAGGGTTGGGCGTTTCGAGGCGAAGCGAATTTAGATCCCTGGGTTCTTGCAGAACCCAGGGATCTTGACGGGTAAAACACAACATGAGGGTTTCCTCCAAAGGAATGGATGGGTAGGAAACCAAAATTTGGCCGCTCCCAGACATCGTGCGGTTCGGAGCGGCCAAGAGTAAAATGCTACTCAGCCTCCGAGACTGCCTGTTTCAGCCTTGGGGGTCAGCCACTGGTTGGAGGGCCTAATCTCCTTCCAGTGGCGCTCGACCAAATTTTGGGAAACAAGCTGCTCTGACACAGCTCTTAAGTGAGAAATTTAACCTATTGCGATCGCTCAAGCAAGTCACAATCGCTACAGAGTGCGTCTCCGTCGTGAACCTTTACATTGCGGGGGCGATGGCGCTGTGCCAGCCCTGATGCTTAGCTGCCGCTGTGGTAAGAGCTACATTCAGACGCAATATCATCGGTGTATTGCCGCACAACGTTCCATTCAGCCTTTGCACCTTTGGTGTGTCGCCGCAATCTGTCGTTGTAGAAGCGCGATGCTTTAGATGCAGGGCTGCATTCTTTAGATACAGGGCTGCAACCTTTAGATGCAGGGCTGCATCCTTTAGATCGCGCCCTGACAACGCCGCTGCAATAGCTCAACTGCTTTCTGCATCTATAGCATCCTTCGCTGTCATAGAGTGATTTCGAGTTTGCAGCCACTACACATTGATATGCTCAATGCACAACGTTGCTGTCATTGCAGCATGTCAATCATGCCGCCCCCGTATTAAGCCTGCGGCTCCAACGATCGGCGTAAGCAAGGGCAACATTCACGCAGGTTTCGCTCAATCTATTGGTTTGAGGCTGCGATTCTCTTAGTTGAGACGTAGTTAGCTTCAAACTGATTCTCACTGATGTAGAAATGATGGAACCATCAACAAAAGTAGAGGCATCCCCACTTCATTGACAGCGTTTTGAAAGTCCTACAGATAACAGTCCAATCGATAGAAGGCAATCTTTGGCCCGTTCGTTAGGCTGCTAGTAAGACGAACGCTAAAGAGATTATGCCGTTACTATCCCAATCAGAATTTAAGCGATTGAGCCAGTCTGCGAGCGACTACTCCGCTTCAATCTATTTGCCCACCCACGTGGCCGGGCCAGAGATTCAGCAAGACCCCATTCGGCTCAAAAATTTGCTCGGTGAGGCAGAAACCAAACTGCTGGCAGCGGGTATGGACAAGCGAGGCGTACAGCAGCTGCTACAGCCTGCTTTTGATCTGCTCGAAGACGATCACTTTTGGCGACACCAAAGCCAGGGGCTAGCGCTATTTTTAACCGCTGAGGCCATGGAGCTGTACCGGCTGCCGCTAGAGTTTGAGTTGCTGGTGGTGGTGGGCGATCGCTTTCACCTCAAGCCTTTGCTGCCGCTGTTTTCGAGCGATCGCTATTTCTACCTGCTGGCGCTTAGCCAGAACCAGGTGCGGCTGTACCAGGCCACTCGCTACCATATCAGCGAAGTTGACCTAGAGCGGGTGCCTACCAGCCTAGCCGAGGCGCTGCGCTACGACGACCCCCAGGCCCAGCTGCAGTTTCACAACGTCAGCGGCTCGGGCAGCACGCCCAACTACCACGGCCACGGCGTCGGCACCGACGACAACAAAGAAAACATTCAGCGGTTTTTGAGGACCGTGAACGAGGGGCTGCATTCCTACCTCAATCAGGAAGACGCACCCCTGGTAATCGCCTCGGTTGACTACCTACAGCCAATCTATCGCGAGGTGAATACCTATCCTCACCTGTTGGAAGACGGCGTTTCGGGCAACCCCGACGAGGCCAAGCCCGATGACCTGCGCGAGGCCGCCTGGAAGAAAGTATCTGCACTGCTAGAGGCGTCGCACCAGCAGGCGATGGTGCACTACAACAACCTTAAGAGCACCGATCAGGCTAGCGATCGCCTGCCCGATCTATTGCCCGCCGCCTGTCGCGGCCAGGTCGATGTGCTATTTACCAAAGCCAACGCTCACTGCTGGGGCCAGTTCGATTTCAATTCGGGACAGCTGCAGCAGCACGACCAACCCCAGCCCCACGACCAAGATCTGCTCGATCTGGTGGCTGTGCAAACCTTTTTACAGGGGGGCACTGTTTACCTACTCGACGAAGAGGCGATGCCTACCCAGACCCCAGTGGCAGCGGTCTATCGCTACACCATCGCGGCTTAGGGGCGAATGGCCTGTTTGTCCGGGGTTCAACGTGATCTAGACTCCCGCACTTCCGAATATGGCAGTCGTTTAGCCGTCTTCGGAAGTTTGCCCTAAAAATAGCCGTTCCCTGAGCGAAGTCGATGGGAACGGCTATGGCTGTTTTTGTTGTTGAGGTTGCTGCGCTAGCGGCATGGACGATCGATATAGCCTGGCTCGCTTAAAGCCCTTTTTTGGTGCCATCCATATAGCTTAATCTTGCGTTTGCTAAACCCTATCCGGAATTACCCCAACCTCAGCTGAAAGTGCAGTCATGCGCTGATGTTTTGGTACCGCTATGGCTCTGTTTTGGCCCCGTTTGACCTGGCTGCGGTTGGTGGTGTTATTTAGCCTCACGCTGGCCCTGGTGATGACGACTCTATCGCGATCGGCTCCGGCCGATGCCGACCTAGACCGCCGGGTAGCGGAGGCGCAGAGCTATATTGAAAGCCAGACAGGCCATCGGTTTATCCACCCGATTGTGGCGACCAATGACGACGGTTATCAGAGCCAGTACATTCGCAGCGATGCCTCTGGCGAGCACAACCTGGCCACCAGTCGAGCCGCCGTGCGCGATCCGGCCGCTCCAGGGCAGTGGGTCGATATTCGCGTTCTCGAAGGCCGCACAGGCCTGCCGTCGACTGGCGCGTGGGAGACCTGCCTGATCGTGGTGGCCGATGCCTGGACCGGGCTGACGGAACCGGCCAAGCGCAGCAATATTGCCCACGAGGTCTACCACTGCTACCAGCGCGAGAAAGCCGGGGCCTTGTCTCCTCTGCCGCCCTGGGTTTTAGAAGGTTCTGCAAGTTGGGCTGGAGAAACCTATGCTGGCGGGTCACCCCTGGGTGAAAGTCGCTGGCGACGATACCTGACCAGCTACAGCCAAATCGAAGATCGCAGCTACGATGCCCAGGGCGTGTTTGCCCATATGGCCCACAGCGGCGAGTCGGTGTGGACCCTGCTCGATCGCGCCCTTACCCCGCCGCTGCCTGCCCCCGCCGATGAGGCAGCCTGGATCGATCGCTTTTTGGGCCTGATGGCCAACCGCGAGGGCTTTTTACAAACTTGGGCGATGGGCCTAGAGCGCAACTCCAGCCAGCGCGACTGGAACACTAGCGGGCCGGGCATTACGAGCGATCGCCGAGACGTTGTGCCGCTCTCTATCCCCCAGGGCAGGCGGATTACCCGCACCGTTCAGCGGCTGTACCAGCTCACCCTGCCCACGGCTCAAGTGGTGTCGGTGCAGGTGCTGGGCAACGGCCACGGGGCAATTCGCTGGGGCGATCGCAACACGACCCGCATCAGCGGCAGCTTTAACCAGTGGTACTGTTTGGGCGAAACCTGCACCTGTCCCGATGGCACCCGTCCAGCGGGGGTCACCTCCGTCGACTCAGATCGGGCCGTCATTGCCCTTACCGGCTACCCTGGCGATGCCGAGTTGGGCATCGACCCAATCGACAACCCCTGCGAAGACGACGAGCCCGAGGCGACAGGCCCCAGTACGCCCTGGGGCGGCGACGGCGATCGCGCCCGAGGCACCAGCTACGGTGACCCCCACATCATTACCTACGACGGCTACCGCTACAGTTTTCAAACCATTGGCGAGTTTTGGCTAACGGCGGCCACCGATGGCCACTTTCAGGTGCAGGCGCGGCAGGGCCAAATTCCCGGTCGGCCCCTGTCGATGAATACGGCGGTAGCCATGCGGGTTGGAAGCCATCGACTGGCCATCTATGCCCAAAATGCTCCCGATGGCCACTCGCCCCTGTGGCTCGATGGCCAGCCGCTGGCGCTGGGCACAGGCCCAATGACGCTGCCGGGGGGCGGTACTGTGCTGCGGGCGGGCAACTCCGGAACGGAACGCTACCAGATTCTCTGGCCCACGGGCGAAACGCTGCAGGTGTCTCAAACCACGATGGGCGGCGCGGCCTTCTTGGCTCTGTCTCCAGAGGTGCCGCGCCAGGTTGGGGGCTACCAGGGGCTATTGGGCAACCTGAACCGCAACCCCGACGATGACCTGCAAATTCGCGGCGGTGCGGTGGTGCCAGTCAAAGATGCCTACGCTCCGGTAGCCCAACTGGTGCAGGGGTTAATTCCAGTGCCAGTGCCGCTAAGCCAGGTGCAAACCGCCTTCTTTGAGCAGCTCTACCGCCAGTTTGGCGATAGCTGGCGCGTCACCGCTGGCGAGTCGCTGTTTGACTATGCCCCCGGCCAATCGACCGCAACCTTGACCCAACGAGACTTTCCCAGTCAGTTTCCGACCCTGCTGGGGGTGGCTCCGGCCCAAATTCAAAATGCTACCCGCCTGTGCCGAGAGGCGGGCGTCAACGAGTGGATGATGGAGGGCTGCGTGTTTGATGTGGCTGCCACCGGCCAACCCGACTTTGTGCAGAGCGCAGTCAATGCGATCGCCACCACGCTGGTTGACCAGGTGCAAGACCGGGTAGAAGACGAAATTCGCCGTCGAGTTCCCTTTTCGCTGCCCCGGCTGCCGTTCTAGCCAAAAAAAAGGGTGCCATTTGGCACCCCTTCCCCAAGCAGTTTGGCTAAATCAACTCTCTTTACAACCACTACGCTCTACAGGCGAGGATCCGTAGAGGTCGGGGTGGTGACGCGATCTTCCGTGCGGTAGGTCGTGGCTCGATTAGAGTTACGTCCGGCCAGACCAGCCAGGCCAAGCAAGCCCAAGAGGCCGAGCCAGCCCCAATCAAAGCCGTCGTCAGCATAGGCCGGGTCGGCGTAAGTTGTGTTAGGCGCGATCGGCTCGGGCGCAACATCGTCAGAAAGGGTTGGATCAACGGGGTCAGGGGTTACCTGGGCAGATGCCGGTAGCGCAGAGGGCAAAATCGCCAGGCTCAGCGCCAGTGCGCTCGCCCCAACCCATTTCGATACAAGATTGCTTTTCATACGTTGAGTTCCTAAAGCTGAGTTCCTAAACACCAAAGGAGCCTGGTTTATCCGCAGTGGCTAAGCCCTAGTAAGCAGGTCAGCATAACCCAGTAATTCCCTTGATGCTTACAGGCTAGAGAATTTTTTAAAGGGTGCTATTCGTCGTTGGTTAGACCTTTGTATGGCTCAATAGGTGTTTCAGGGAGGTGACCTGCAAGCAGATGATGTATTCGCTAGGCTGAACACTAAAGTGCACCTGCTCTGCGATCTCATGCTAACCCTGACACACCTTTTGGAAGAGGCCAAGTGCTACGACAGCGTTCGGACGTTGCGCTGGCCCGACGGCGTTATCCGGTGTCCGAAGTGCGGCT
>NZ_JADEXE010000295.1 GCF_015207265.1 Nodosilinea sp. LEGE 07298
TAGCAGGCACGTTCAGCCCTTGAGCATTCAAGCGCAGCATATGCGCACGGTCACGGGTCCGATAAGGAACTGTCTGAGCTTGCCGCAGTTCACTTAAGGTACGGTCTTCCTCCTCGGTCAAAATGATACGCAATGGGGCGGGCATAAGGGGGCTTTCTAGTTAACCCTCCCATCTTACGTTTAATTCAAACTCCCTACTTAGCGCCAGCTTCTCAAGCGGTAGAGCGATTAATTTTGGATCGCCATATCGCATCACTTGAAGCAAATTCACTTGGAATTCTACACAAGTGCTCAACTGCATATGGCTATGGAATTGATGATTCTGAAGTCAAGGTCGAATTTTTAAAGCTCATCCCCACATGGAATGAGCTAAATCGAAAATTGTTCTGGTTTGAATCACAAAGGTCGAGAGAGACTCTTGACAAGAAACGTGGTGAGCGGTTGACCAGTTGGTGGAACGTCTCACTGTACGGTAGATTCTGGCAATTTGAGGAAAGCGATTTTGAGTATATAACCGAACAAATTTCTTCTCAAGAATTTTTAGACAACAAATTAATTGCCTTGTCGTTAGCGTTCCATCTTTACAAAATGGCTAATCGCCCACGTAGATGGCGGATGAAACTGAAAAGAGTAGTCGCAGATAACGATAAGCTATCTGCGAGGCTTGACAACTGCTTAAAACCACCTTCTAAAAGTCAAGATTTTCGCTATTGGGAGAAACAGAAAGCTAGACATCGACGAATTACTGTAGCCAAACAAAAGAAACAAGAGAAATATCATAGGGACTGGAAGAAATTCTTTAATGACAGCCTTGATAAAGCCCGAGTAGCGCTCCATGATAATCCTGGGATACTTACTAACCCTTTACTTTATCTCTTCGATCAAACTCAGAATAAAAGAAGCGGATCAGGACGCTGGACAGAGTATAACTGGAAAACTCTGATACCAGAATATGGAGAGGAAGTTGCATGCTTTTATCGAGACAGCACGGTTTCATTTTGGCGACAACACAAACCAAAGTTACGTTCAGAAGGTGCTCCAGCCAACGAGACGCCATATTCTGTCATCATCGGTCTCATTGGCCTCGAAATTGAGGCCAATGAAATTAGGGACTGGCCCAAGAATCTGACTGCTGCGGAAGCCGAACGTGCATGTAGATATGCATCCTTTGAATTAAACGGCTTTCCGACTTGGTTTCCTAGGCTGTTCGAGAAAAATTCAAGCATTGTGTGTGATTTCCTTATGCAAGAAATCCGTTACGAGTTGTCCATTGAGAAGCCAGAAACAGATACACATTACATAATCAGTGATATAAGTCATTCAGGTCAATGGTCTTGGAACTTGCTCGCGCCCAGTATCTACGACTTAATTAAACGAGAACCGAAGAACTTAGGCAATTTAGAGAAACTGCTAAATATTCTTCAGTCATCAAACTTAACAGATAATTCAGTTGAAAGATTGGCATCTCGAAAATGTCATGCTCTCAAGAGTATAGACCATGCTGCCCGTTGGTTTTCTGTGTGGACTGGCGTTGCTCCTGGAGCCGCAATTGTGGCCTTAGAAAATCGGATTGCCAAAATATCTGATTGAAGGAGAAAACCTTTTTCGTAATGACCTTCATAACTCATCTTTTAGGCGACCATAGAGGCAATGCGCTGTGCAGACGGCAAGCATTCAAAACGCCACAATATCTAAAGAAGCTATATTTATTAATGCATCAACATATTCGGAAAGAAGAGGACATCGATCGTATCAGCACGGGTGTCTATTCACCAGAGTTGCGCGATGATGCACAGAGCGCTCGGGAAAACCTTTTTAACTTACTGAATCAGATAGCTGGCAAGGAATCGTTTTTAGCATTAAGAGACATTGCTAAGATGCATCCTGACGAAGAGAGTCGACCATGGATCCTCCATTACGCAAAGACAAAAGCTCAACAGGACGGTGATATTAAGCCTTGGTTGCCATCGCAGGTAAAGGATTTCCATGAGAAGCTAGAACGCACACCTAGTAATCATAGGGAACTGTTTGAACTTGCTATACTACGGCTCCTTGATTTCAAGGATGACTTGGAACAAGGTGACAGTAGTATCGCGAACGTTCTGCAAAAAGTTACGCAGGAAACCGAAATGCGTAATTATATCGGGCGAGAGTTGCGCGAGAAAGCATTCGAACGATACACCATTCCTCAAGAAGAGGAATTGGCAGATGCCAGAAGGCCAGATCTAAGATTTCATGGAGTAGGTTTCGATGGGCCAGTCCCTGCGGAACTAAAGCTTGCTGATAAATGGACTGGCCCCAAACTTTTTGAGCGCCTTGAAAACCAGCTTTGTGGTGACTATCTGCGCGATAACCGCTCAAGCCGAGGCATTTTTGTGCTTGTGTATCAGGGTGAGAAGGCAGGCTGGGATGTACCTAATGCCGATAATCGCGTGGATTTTGCAGGATTAATTTCTGCCCTTGAGGACTATTGGCGACAAATTTCTTCGGAGCATTCGAACATAGACGATATCACAGTTATTGGCATAGACCTGACGACAAGATCGAGTTAATTAAATTAGTCTGTTAATTTATGCAGAATTAGAAGTTATTGGATACTTTGTTGGTGCAAAAATTCTGAAAACCCTACGAGTAGAGGATTCTTATCGACCAATGGAAATTAGCGCCATGAAGTTTCAGTTTTGGTAACCGACCGGGTAAACCCGCTCAGGCTGCGTAGGTTAGGGACATAGAGCTGAGAGGAGCCTGAACATGATTCGTAACCTGAGCCATTGGTTACCCCTGGGTGTAGTCGCTGCTATTAGTGCTTTGCCCATCGCCCTGGGGGGTGGTATAGCCCTTGGGCAGATTGGCCCCGGTCTTGAGGTCGGCGCACCTGACGCTCCCGCACAATCCTCAGAGGCTGAGATAACCCCCATGCCACCGATCGTGCAGCGCCACCACTACAACCGCTATCGCCAGGTGATTGAGCGCACCCAGGCCATGGTCTCTGACCCGATCGCCCGTCAGCTGGCCGAGTCGCTCGATCTCAACGTGCTCAACGTCACCTGGGAAGACACTGGCCGCTTTTACGGCTCATCGGTCGGCCCCAACATCAGCGATATGACCATTCAGGTGCAGCAGCAAAACCCTGACAGCGGCGACTATCAGCTCCACCTGATGCCGGTGATTCGCCACCCCAACTTTGAAGATATCAGCGCCGACATTCCCCTGGAGGATTTCTTCGTGCTGGTGGGCAACGAGGCGGGCGAAGATCTGCGGCGGGTGCCCCTCGACGAGGTGCTGGGCGATCTGCGCGGCTACCTGCACGAGCCCGACTCCTGGCCGGGTCGGGTGCGATCGCTCTTAGCCCCCCGCCGCGACAGCCACGTCCTGGTCAGCGCCCAGGCCTGCTTCTTACCCATTCCCCAGGAAGGCATGGCTACCTTTAACCCGGTGCTGTTTAACTACCAGTCGCGACCCGGCGACCCGGCGGTGCTGACGCTTTTGGCCACCCGAGAGGGCACCAGCGCCACTATCATCGACAACCAGCGGGACGGATTTGAAGCCGGGCAAACCTGGGGTCAGCGATTATTCTTCAACAAAAACGGTGAGCGGGCCAGCCTGACGGGCCAGCGCCTGAGCGACTTTCAAACTGCCCAGGCTGAGAGCCCAGACAGTCCCCATCCTGGTGGAGAAGTTGAGGAAAGCAGCGAAGGCCTCAATCTGGTGCTGCTAATTCAGGTGCCGCTGAAGCAGCGCAACGTTCGACAAAACGAGTTAATGATGGATGAGGCATCGGGTATAGCCCCGGCGGCCCCGCAAGCCAGCCGCGCCCCCAGCGATGTGGAGGCGGCGGTGATCGGCCACGGCGCGGTGGAAGGCCCGTTTACCGAAATCGACGGCATGGCCATCGAGCGTGACCCCGACTACCCGATTCGGGTGACGGTGCAGTTCTACAAAGCCACCAGCAACGGCGTGGTGTCGGAGGCGGATATGGCCGAGATTCGCGAGCAGATCGATCGCGTCTATGCCGATGCCGACTACGTGGGCAGCCTGGTGGTCGATGGCCTCAGCGACCGCCCCACCGAGCACGACGGCCCCAAAGATGAGCCCACCGACTGGTGGCAGCAGTTTTGGTGGTTCCAGCGCGGTGGCGACGACGGATAAGTGTTGGGCCTGCTACATCGCCGAGATAGAAGTAGACCATCCCGATCTAAATTTTCTGAGGGCAACTCCCTCAGAAAATTTAGATCGGGATACAGCAATCTTCCCTAGAGTAGGACACTGTTGTGGAGGGGGTAGCTGTCGCGTTATAGACACGATTCTTTCAAACAAGGTAAAGTGGTACTGAGTATGAATTATTTCCTCCGTTATGGATGAGCAGGCGGCTCTTAACCAGCCCATTACCTCCCTAGACAGTGCCATTGAGCGCTGTCAGTCCCTTGGCATGCGCCTCAGTCGGCAGCGGCGCTACATTTTAGAACTGCTTTGGCAGCACCAGGGACACCTCTCAGCCCGAGAAATTTACGATCGCCTCAACCAGCAGGGGCGCGAGATTGGCCACACCTCTGTCTACCAAAACCTCGACGCTCTCTCCGAGCAGGGCATTATCGAATGCGTGGAGCGGGCCGATGGTCGCCTTTACGGCCACCTGAGCGATTCCCACAGCCACGTCAACTGCCTCGACACCGACGAAATTATTGATATTCAGGTGACCCTCCCGGCAGACCTGATTCAGCAAATCGAGGCCAGCACCGGGGTCACCATCACCGACTATCGCATCGACTTTTTCGGCACCACCGCTGGAGCCAAGTAGAGGCTAAGGTGCTTGTGAGCCAAGAAACCACTACGACTGAAGGATTCGGTTTAGCCGGTAGACTAACGCTAGCTAAGATCTGGTGGGCATTGCCCACCCTACGTTGAACCTCCAGATCCCCCAAAAATGTGGACTGAGGAGTTTTGCAGCTGTAGGGTGGGCATTGCCCACCGCTCGGATAGCGCTAAGCAGGCATGACCTAGGTTGAGCGGATCGGTCTGCGTTGGGGCTGAGCAGACCTAGACGGGGCCAACAGCTGAATCATTGGCTCGACCAGCCAGGGGGCTAGTCGCTGGGCTAACATCGCCGCATGGCTCTGCCAGCCCACCAAAATTTCAGACTGCCCCTGCCGCAGCCCTCTGACCAGGGCCTCGGCAACCTGCTCTGGGGTGGAAGGCCGCACCCCGCGAAACCAGTCAAAACCCTTCACCATATCGGTATCGGTCAGCGAGGGCAGCAGCGCCACTACCCGCACCCGGTGGGGGGCCAGCTCGCTCCGCAGGGCCTGGGTAAAGCCTACGATCGCAAACTTAGTAGCCGAGTAGGTGGCCATCGTTGGCGCTGCCACCTTGCCCATCAGGCTAGAGACATTGACAATGCAGCCTTCACGGCGAGCCGCCATACGGCGGGCTACCAGGCGCGTGACGGTGTAGAGACCAATCAAATTGGTAGAGATTTCGGACTGTACCTGAGGCAGCTTGGCCTGCAGGAATGGGGTTTGGTAAGCCACCCCGGCGCAGTTGACCAGCAGGTGCACCGGGCCGTGGTGCTGCCAGGCGCGGGCAATCACCACATTGGCTTGAATGGGGTCAGTCAAATCGACAGGCAGCACGATCGCCTCGGCCCCGAGCTGTCGCACTTCGTTGGCTACAGTTTCTAGGCGTTGGGCGTTGCGGGCTACTAACAAGATGCGCTGCATACCCTGGCGGGCCAGGGCATGGGCGATCGCGCGGCCAATTCCGCGCGATGCTCCGGTAACCAAAGCGGTTTTTCCGTTAAAAAGCATAGAAAACCTCCTGCTGAAACTGGCATAGCGCCGTCAGCGTGATTAGATCTAAGGTGCTGATGGTGCGCCTTTGCAAACGGGACGGCACCAGTAGAACCGATGGATAGGATGAGTGCAGAATTGGGTTGAACAAGGCTGCATTAGCCTCAACAGCCGCAGTTCTCGGTAGCTTTCGTAAATTTTGTGGGCTCAGTCCAGATAAATGTATGGCCTTGGTCGCGTTGCTACGCGCTGGGTGTAGCTCGATGGGGTATGTGAGGCCTGCTCCTAACGCGCCGAGAAACGGGAACTGTGCAGCTGGGTCATGGATTTTGCTCTCCTAGACGAAAGACCATCCGAACCATTGACTCAGACGTTAGCACCGGGATCAGCGAGCGACAATGATCCTGAATGAAGTCGCCGAATTGTAACAGCGCTTATCACAATTCTCAGAAACAACGCCGTTGGGAGGGCCAGCTGTCTTCAGGTAATTTTTTATAGCCCGTAGAGAATTCTTCATCTGCAAAGGCTTTGGGGATCCGTAGCCCTCTATGAGAGCCGCAAACGCAGAGAACCTAATTCTGAGAAAACTGCTCTGTAGTTTAAATTACGTATCGTTGTGTTGCGAAAGGCAGAGCTGACTAGACAGATTCTTTGACCTATGCAGTAATCGTCCGCCACAGGGCAGTCGACCCAATGGCCATTCACATCCCTTGATTCAGGGGCTAATTCCCTTGGTAATGCCGTTCTAGCTAGAATAGGGCGTCGTAGCGATCTGCCAAGTTTATGGGCTTAGACCAGGCCAATACTGCCGCCATCTCAGCGGCCATCGCACCGTTATCCCCCTGCGATATTTTGATTTTGTCCAACGGGCCGGGGGAGATTTCAACCTGGGTGCGGCCGGTGGTCAGGTCGCTGCGAGAACACCTGCCCGACCACAGCCAGGCTCGCCTCTCGGTCGTGCTGTCGCCCTGCGCCAATGCCTCTGGTCGCGAAGCCGAGATGGCCTGTCAACTGCCGGGGGTCGATCGCGTACAGGGGCCAGAGCACTTCTTCTCCTTTTTGGTAACCGGCAAGACTGCCAAAAACTGGGACTGGCACCCGCGCGGAGTGGTGCTGTTTTTGGGCGGCGACCAGATCTACCCGGTGGTGGTGGGTCGCCGCCTGGGCTACCGCACCGTGATCTACGCCGAGTGGGATGCCCGCTGGCACAGCTGGATCGATCGCTTTGGCTGCATGACCGCCAATATTGTTGAGGCCGCCCCGCGCGAGTTTCGCTACAAGTGCGAGGTGGTTGGCGACCTAATGGCCGATGTGCAAGGGGAGGCCGTCAATCGGGAAGCGGTGAACGATAGTCAGGGACTGGCCCTTGGGGGCCAACGCCTTTCCTTAAACTCTGACCACGACCTGATCGGCCTCATGCCTGGGTCCAAAAAAAATAAGCTCAGCGTGGGATTGCCCTTCGCCTTAGGCACCGCCGAGGCGATCCATCGGCTGCGGCCCAACACCCAGTTTGTGCTTCCGGTCGCACCCATGCTGTCGCTAGAGGCGCTGGCCCAGTTTGCCGATGCGGCCCAAAACCCAGATATTCAACTGATCGAAGGGGCCGCTACGGCGGAGCTAGTAGAGCCCAATTCGCCCCTGCCCCGATTGCGCACCCCCAGCGGGCTAGAGGTGCTGCTGTGGCAGACCAGCCCCGCCTATGATGTCATGAGCCAGATGCAGTTTTGCCTGACCACCGTAGGAGCTAACACCGCCGAGTTAGGATCCCTCGGGGTGCCGATGATGGTGCTGCTGCCCACCCAAAAGCTAGAGGCGATGAAAGCCTGGGACGGCATTCCAGGGCTGCTAGCCAACCTGCCCCTGGTGGGAGACAGCCTGGCCAAAATCATCAACAGGCTGGTGCTGCGACAAATTTATAAGGAGGGAAAGCTATTTGCCTGGCCCAACATTTGGGCTAAGCGCGAGATTGTCCCTGAGCGGCTCGGTCCGCTCAAGCCTCAGGATGTGGCGGCACAAGTGGTGGATTACTTAGAAAGCCCTTCGGCCCTGGAGGTGATGCGGCAAGAGCTGCGATCGGTGCGCGGCGAAGCAGGGGCGGCGGCAAAGCTGGCGGCAATGGTGGTCAAAGAGCTAAGGTCTTGATACCGAAGATACCTTAACTAGCGCGATCGCTCTATGGCTCAGACACACACCGCTAAATCGTCAATTTTGTGGGGGCCAGTGTGGGGCCTCGCCTTTATGCAGGGAGCGATTAC
>NZ_JADEXE010000296.1 GCF_015207265.1 Nodosilinea sp. LEGE 07298
GGTTGGGGTCAATGGGAATGCCGAGCACCAGGGCCGCAATCACCCGCATGGTGAGTTCTACAAACAGCGGATCAACGGGGACGGGCTGGTTGGGCGGGGCGGCGTACAGGTTGGTTATCACCTGGCTACAGGCTTGGTCTACCAGGGCCAGGTAGTGGTTAACGCCGCTAGAGCTAAATTCTGGGTTCCAGGCCTTACGTCGCCACTGCCACTCGGCTCCATCTTGCCCAATCATAATCGGCCCCATTAGGTCGTTCCAGGCCCGCTGCGACTGACCGGTACGCACCAGGCTACCGTCGCGGGTGCCCTGCACAATGGTGCTGTCAATCAGTTTGGCCTGGCTGAGCACCACCACCGGGTAACCCACCCAGTACACATATTTGGGGCCAAATGCTTTAGACCAGTCGAACAAGATCTGAAACAGCTGTCGATTTTTGACTGCCGCCAGCAGGGGCGGAATGTGCCCCTGCAGCCAGTGCTTGGGAGGAGAGGGGAGCGATCGCAGCGACTTATACCGCTGCTGCTTTGTCCACCGCTGTAACCCCAGAGTACCGACAACGCTCAGGCCAGCCAATAGCGATATACCCAACAACCAACCCATAGGATGCACTCGCAGCGGAAAGGGATGCGCCGATTATACAGGTACGGATTTTGGCGACTAGGGGCGATCGCTCAAACACGAGCTGCGGCGATCGCCTGCCCCGCCAGATAGCCCGTCGTCCAAGCATTTTGGAAGTTAAATCCGCCTGTGACGCCGTCGATATTAAGAACTTCGCCCGCCAGATATAGCCCTGGGCAGCGGCGGCTTTCTAAGGTTTTGAAGTTGACCTCGGCTAGAGGAATGCCGCCGCAGGTGACAAACTCGTCTTTAAAAACGCCTTTGCCTGCGATCGCGTAGTCTCCCCGCGTCAGCTCGTTCACCAGCGCCTGGAGCTGCGCCTTCGACAGGTCGGCCCAGTTTAGCTTGGTGCCCAGATTGGCCCGGTGCTGGGCCAAATACTGCCACAGCCGCCGCGACAGCTCTGGAAACGGCGAAAACGCCGCCACCTGGCGCTTACCCTGCTCTTGCTTGAGGGTCAGCAGCTTTTGCCGCACCTGGTCTGGCTTGAGGGCGGGCAACCAGTTCACGGTCAGCGTGGCCCGGTAGCGCTGATGGTGCAGGGCCACCGCCCCATAGGCCGAGAGCTTGAGCACCGCCGGGCCGCTCACTCCCCAGTGGGTAATCAGCAGCGGGCCGCTCTGGGTCAGGGTAGGCGCATCGTCCAGCGCCAGGGAGAGCTGCACGGTTTCGACCGACACTCCCGCCAGCTCGCGCAGGGCCGGGTCAGGCACGTTGAAGGTAAACAGCGAGGGCACGGGCGGCACCAGGTCGTGGCCCAGCTTGAGCGCCAGTCGGTAGCCATTGGGGCTGCTGCCGGTTGCCAGCAGCAGATGGTCGCAGCGCCACTCGGCCCCAGCCCGGGTGGTCAGCCCAAAGCCAGCGTCGTCGGGCTGAATCTGGGCGATTCCGGGACGGATCGCTTCGCGAATCGCCTGGCCCGTGTAAACGCGAATGCCCAGCCGCCGCGCTTCCCCCAGCAGGCAGTCAACAATGGTGCCCGAGTCGTCCGTGGTGGGGAACATGCGGCCATCGGCCTCGGTTTTGAGCTGCACCCCCCGCTGCTCAAACCAGGCCACCGTATCCTGGGGCTGAAAACGGCTGAAGGGGCCGCGCAGGGCGTTGCTGCCGCGTGGGTAGTGGGTGACCAGCACGGCGGGGTCAAAGCAGTGGTGCGTCACATTGCAGCGGCCGCCGCCGGAGATTCTCACCTTGGCCAGGGGTTCGCGGCCCGCCTCAAAGATGTGGATAGAGGCGTTGGGGTTGGCTTCGGCGCAGGCGATCGCCCCAAACAGCCCGGCAGCACCCGCCCCAATCACAATCAGCGAGGCGGATTGGCGTTGGTCTGGCTTTAGAGGCCCATCTTTCACGGAACTTGACCCGGCAAATAAACAGTAGAACTAATCGTGCCCTGGCGCTGGGCGCGACGATGAAGAATCTCCAGCTTGCCCCCCGCCTCTTGAATAAACGCCCGCTGGCGGCGGTACAACCCCTGAAACAGGTTGGCCAGCAGCAGCGCCACCAGGGCCACCACCAGCCCCGCCGCCGTAGAGGTCAGCGCTTCGCCCACCCCTGAGGTCACGCCGCTGGCTGCTGGCCCGCTGGTCTCGCCCAGGCGCAGGGTCGAGAAAACCTGCATCAGGCCCAGGACTGTTCCCAACAGGCCCAATAGCGGGGCCACGCCCACCACCGTTTCGAACAGGGTTTGAAACCGCTTCAGCACGGGCAGTTCGGCCTGGGCGGCACTTTCTAAGGCCAAACGAAATTCTTCGGGGGTAGCGTCGCCTAGGGTAAGCGCCGCCAGAAAGATACGAGCAATAGGCAACTGCTGGTGCTGCTTGAGTTTTGCGATCGCCCGCTGAGGATTTTGGCTAAAGGTGCTCAACACCTGCGGCACCAGCCCCCGCTGCTGGCGGCTGACTTGCAGCCAAAACCAGCCCCGCTCCACCGCCAGGGCCAGGGTCAGCAGCGAAAACAGCAGCAGGGGCCACATCACAATGCCCCCGGCCACAAACCAGTTACCCATAGCGTCGATGCCTTAACCCGAGGACCCAACTATGATACTGGCCAAGCGGGGTTTCGGGTTTCGGGGCAGCCTTGAACCTGGCACCTGACACCTTGAACCCCTAAACCATGCCGGGGAAATGCTCAATTTGGGCATAGCCGCTAAACACGAGTTGGTTGCCCTTGGTTTCGAGCCGGTTGACCCGCAGCAAAACGCCGTCCAAATTGAAGCGTTCTAGATCAACCATGCGGTTGAGCACTTCGGCAAAGCCCTTAGTCAGGGTTTCCGAGAGCGGAATCATGTCATCAGGAATGCCATCGGGCAAAAATTCGGCATCGGCAAAGATAATCCGCCGCCGCTTTTCTACAGTGACCTTGGCCAACAGCTGAATCGGTATGTCTTTGCGGTTGGGCAAATCGGTCTTGGCCGTAATCTTGACGGCTTGGTCAGGCATCAGGCTGATGTGGACGTCTCGAAAGGTAACCGGGTCGCCCCCGGAGAGGGAGGTTACCGCTTCATCGGTCACCCCTTCCAAATGCTGGCGCACTAGCTCGGCCTCGAAGGCACGGTTAATGGCGTCTTCGTTTAAGACCACCTGAGCCACGGCCTGGGTCGGCTGCCGCAAACGAATTTTGCCGCTGATGGCCGAGCCGACGTCAATCGACACCGCATCGGTCTCAAACATCATCTCAGCGGCCTCAAACTCCTTGCGAATGATCAGGCCGCGCCCTTCCATCCGAAAGCTGTCGATCGTGCCCTGGAGCATCTTGCTGGGAGGAGAGCAGCGCACGGCTACCTCCACAGCATCACTGCTGCTAAAGAGGTGCCGTAGCGACTGGGTAGCCACAGAGTTGATCATCCTTTCGCCAAAGTCATTGGACCCTTTGGACTGAAACCCGGTAAAGCCACCAAACATAGAGGTTAGTACCACCTAATTCCCCTACTGTTGTAACAAAATATGAAGCCCATTGACAGCGCCCATTGCTAATGCCTCCCATTGGAGATACTAATGACCGGCCTAGGCGGCGATCGCGATCGCCCCTGAAACCTCCGCTGTCTCTGGCATAGAAGCCATACCATCGGTCGCTAAGCGGCGACCCAAAGCCGCAGCAATTGGGTCGAGGCTGCGGGCGAGCGTAGCCATCTCCTCTAGGGTAAGGGCTTGGCGCGCATCTGACACAGACTGCTCGGGCACCGGGTGGCATTCGACCATGAGCCCGTCGGCCCCAGCGGCGATCGCGGCCCGAGCCAGAGCAGGTACCAGCTCACGCTTGCCAGCGGCGTGGCTGGGGTCCACCATCACCGGCAGGTGGGTAATTTGCTTCAGCGCCACCACGGCCCCCAGATCCAGCACGTTGCGGGTGTAGGTGTCAAAGCTGCGAATGCCCCGCTCACACAAAATCACGTTGGGGTTGCCGTGGCTGAGAATGTACTCTGCCGCCATCACAAACTCTTCTAGGGTGGCCGCCAGCCCCCGCTTCAGCAGCACCGGCTTGGTGGTGCAGCCCAACGCCTTGAGCAGGTCAAAGTTTTGCATGTTGCGGCTGCCCACCTGCAGCACATCCACGTAGTCGGCCATCACCGCAATCTGGTCGATCGCCATCACCTCAGAAATCACCGGCATTTGAAACCGCTGGCGCATATCAGCCAAAATGTGCAGCCCGGCCTCCCCCATACCCTGGAAGGCGTAGGGCGACGTGCGCGGCTTGAACACCCCACCCCGCAGCGCCTGCACTGGCGTAGAAGAGAGGTGCTGGGCGACCTGTTCCATTTGTTCGGCGCTCTCAACGGCGCAGGGGCCGCCTACAATCAGCAGGGTCTCGCCGCCGATAGTCACCGTGTCGCTAAGGGCAATCACCGAACGGTGGTCAGCAGCAGATTTGCGGGTCAAAGTAGCATCTTTCATGGCTAGAAAACTCAAGATAAGAAGGGGACAACAGAGATAGCAGCAGAAAATAAAAAACCCGGAGCGGTAGGCTCCGGGTCAGGTAAGCGGCATAGGACGACCTATCACCACAAGCCTGACCCGGTGGTGTAAAAAAAGCCGTAGTACCAGTTAGACAAGGGTGAATAGGGGGTGTGAATTTGCATTGCTAAAGGCAAAAATAGAACCAGAAAAAACAAAACCGCAGAGGGTAAGCTCCACGGTTCACAAGGTTGACAACACAAAAGTGCTCACGGCCTGTGAACCGAGGGCTGCCACCAAAAATAAAATACTTGGGCTGACGCAAACATGGCTGCGAATTAAATTGAAACGTATTTGCAATCTAGCAGGGCTTTAGGGAAGCGTCAACCGAGGCCAATCAGTACATCTCAACGCCAAGTCAGATTTAAGCCAAAATAACCCCACTTCCGGTCAGGCCAACCGGTAGGGGCAAACGGCGTTTGCCCTCCAAATCAGGGGTAGCCGAGCAAGATGTAGCTCAGACCTCCCGAAATTCACGGAAGACCCAAGTTCATGGGTTTCCCGGAGTACAGCTCTGGCCTTTAAACCTAGGATGAAGACACTTGGCCCAGCCGTGAAGGGGCTATGAAGTCAGGCCCTCCGCTTTTTCAGGATAGCCACTAGGGAGATCGCTATGGTTTGGGAACTCTGTATCCGATACGCCAACGGTAGAGAAACTGTTTTAGACGTATTTCAAAGCCTAGAAATAGCCCAAAACCGGGTAGATAAGCTCTACGCCGAAGGCTATCCCATGCATTTTGCCTACTTTGTCAGGCCGGGCTGCGCCGCGTAGAGACGTGGTTGTGACACCTGGGGGCTGCTTCGCGATCGCGGTCCGCATCATACGGTCATGATGTCTTTTTCTTTAGCGGCTAGGGTGTTATCGAGCTTGGCGATGTACGTATCGGTCAGCTTTTGAATTTCGTCTTGGGCATCGCGCGACTCGTCTTCAGAGATATCACTGGCTTTCTCCAGCTTTTTCACGGCATCAATACCGCTGCGACGCTGGTTGCGAATCGAGACACGCCCCTCTTCAGCAATTTTACCGGCCGTTTTGACAAACTCTTTGCGGCGTTCGCTCGTTAACGGTGGAATGTTAAGCCGCACGACCTTGCCGTCGTTATTGGGCGTAAGGCCCACGTCAGACATAGAAATAGCCCGTTCGATGTTGGATAGGCTGCTGGCATCGAAGGGCTGAATCATCAGCGTGCTGGCATCGGGAGTAGAAATACTAGCGATGGTTTTAAGCGGGGTGGCCGCACCGTAGTAATCGACCTCGATGCGATCTAAAAGAGAGGAGTTAGCGCGGCCAGTGCGAATGGTGTTGAAGTTGCGCTGGGTAGCCTCGATAGACTTCTGCATCTGGTCTTCGGTTTCGAGCAAAATATCGTCAACTGACATCACAGTTCTCTCCTACAATCGTGCCGATAGATTCGCCCATCAGCGCTCGCTTGATGTTTCCGGGCACCGACAGGTCAAATACCATGATAGGGATCTTGTTGTCCTTGCACAGGGCGATCGCGGTACTGTCCATGACTTTTAGGTCGTTTTGGAGCACATAGCTATAGGTCAGGGTGCGAAAGCGCTTGGCATTAGAATTAATTTTAGGATCAGAATCGTAGACGCCGTCAACCTTAGTAGCTTTAAATACCACCTCGGCGTTGATCTCCGCCGCCCGCAGGGCCGCAGTAGTATCGGTAGTAAAGAACGGATTGCCGGAGCCGGCCCCAAAAATAACCACCCGGTTTTTCTCCAGGT
Organism: Nodosilinea sp. LEGE 07298; assembly: GCF_015207265.1. Taxonomy (GTDB): domain Bacteria; phylum Cyanobacteriota; class Cyanobacteriia; order Phormidesmidales; family Phormidesmidaceae; genus Nodosilinea. The sequence continues at coordinate 6,307 of NZ_JADEXE010000296.1, forward strand.
GGCGAATGGCGCGGCGGCGAATGTAGGGTTCGGCGACCTCCTGCATGGCGATCGCCGTTTGGACTCGGGTTGGCACCCCCATTCGCTCTAGCGAGTCTTGCAGAGTCATCGCATTCATGACGGTGGCGATCATGCCGATGTAGTCGGCGGTGGCTCGATCCATACCCGAGGCCGAGCCTTTGATGCCCCGAAAGATGTTGCCCGCGCCGACGACGATGGCGATTTCAATCTCTTCTTTAACAACCTCAGCAATCTCAGCGGAAATCGCTTCCACGATGTTCTGATCGATACCGTAGTCCATGTCGCCCATCAGGGCTTCGCCGCTCAGTTTTAGCAGTACTCGCTTATAGGGTTTATCCATATAGGTGGTATCCATAGGAAGCTCGTGTAGTAAGGTCTAGAAGACGGTCTAGAAGTCCCACCCCACTATACTTGCTTCCCCTGCCATGATGGCCACTGCGCTCGTGCAAATTGGACTGATTGCCGCCTGGCTGGCGGTTGTAGGGGGAGTGGCCGAGGGGCTGCGCCGCACCGCCCGCCTCGATACCGAAATCACCCGCAAAATTGTTCACATTGGGGCTGGCCACGTGATTTTGCTGGCCTGGTGGCTGCATATCCCCGCCTGGGTGGGCATCGCCGCCTCGGTGGTGTTTAGCGGCGTGGCGCTGCTGTCGTATCGGCTGCCAATTTTGCCGGGTATTAACGGCGTCGGGCGCAACAGCCTGGGTACGTTTTTTTACGCCGTTAGCATTGGGGTACTGACGGCCGTTTTTTGGCCCCTGGGGCTACCCCAGTACGCCGCCATTGGCATTTTGGTGATGACCTGGGGTGACGGCCTAGCCGCGCTGATTGGGCAAAACTTTGGCCGCCACCCCTACAAAATCTTGGGCAACCAAAAAAGCTGGGAGGGCAGCTTAACGATGGCCCTGGCCAGCTTTCTGGTGTGCGTTCTGGTGCTGGGGTTTACGGCGGGGTTCACCGGTACTGTTTGGGGCACGGCACTGGTGGTTGCGATCGCCGCCACTCTGCTCGAAACCCTCTCGTTCTATGGTCTCGACAACCTGACCGTACCGCTGGGGAGCGCAGCACTGGCCTACGGTCTGATGGGGTGGATAGGGTGAGGGGTGCGGTCGGCGCTGGTTTTTCGTACTATCAGGTAGTACAAGTTTTCTGGTCGCACGGTTGCCCAGGCCCGTTCAGGAGTTGCTAACCCGTGAATGCTTCCCCCTTTTCCCCCCTCGAACTCACCGATCGCGTGCTGGCGATGGCCAAAACCGGGGTCTATCGTCAGTCGGTGTTTGAAGCCCTGGGGCCAGTGGCCACCCGGCGGCAGATTCGCGATGCGATCGCCCAGGCCAAGCAGTTTGGCCTCTACACCGTCTCGGCCCTGCGCGACGAAGATCTGGGCACCTACTACCAGGTTGAACCGGCCCGCTATGAATCGTTTCAGGCGGCAGCGAAGACCCTGGCCGCAGGCTTGCCTCCAGAAAATTTAGCTGAGCAAGTTGTGGCTACCCACGCTGCGCTGCGCGCCATGCTCACCGCCGTGGCGGGCAGCACTTTGGGCCTGGGCATCTTGGGCGGCTGGTGCCTGCTTGACGGTCATACTCAATTGGGCCGAGGCCTGTGGCTGGGAGCCATGGTGGCTGGGGGGCTGTGGAGCGTGCAGCGATGGATTGCCCGGCAGGCGATGGGTTAGAGGGGTCGGGGAGCAAGGGGGCAACG
>NZ_JADEXE010000297.1 GCF_015207265.1 Nodosilinea sp. LEGE 07298
TCAACAAATTGCTCGAATAGCGCGTTTATCATGGGACGCTAACTCATTGACTCTAAGCGGCCAGGGGTAACGTCTTTAGCTTATCCAATTGACCGCACTAGTACGAATGATCACCTTAACAGGGGTAGGGGTAGACGGTAGCGATCTGGCTCGGCTGGCTAGAGCGATCACAAACTGTTGATGGGGGCGTAGACCGGCTCAACCGTAGCGATCGCTACCCTGGTGAAAGCTGACGCTAGGATAGTTGCCCCCGTCTCCAAAAATGGGTATTCTCATGCCCAAGGCTTAGAAGCAAACGCTGAGGCAGAAAGGCTAATGGGCCTGACCATCCTTTGGTCGCACGGCAAGCATGGGTGCAAGTTTTGAACAACTTAACCGCTGATGATGCCCACCAGCACTCCACCCACCTGACGGCTCGGGTATTTTTGGCCTATGCGGCCGCAGACAGGCCTAGCACAGGGGGGGATAAGTCAGACCACGCTACGATCGCGGTTTCCCCGGTTGCCGCTACTCCGGTTGCCGCTACCATCAACGCCCTGCGTCAGCTGCTGACTGAGGCCCAGATCGAGTATTGGGAATGTCATCGGCCCTGGCCCACCATCGTTGACCCTGAGTCGGCGGTCGCGCGCGCGACCGAAGCCTGCGATAACTACCTGCTGGTGCTGACGCCTCGGGCTCTAGCCGATGCGATTTGCCTGCAGGGGCTGCTATTTGCCCTCAGTATGAACAAGCGCATTGTGCCGGTACTAGCCGAAACAGTATCAGCGAATTGCCTGCCAGAGCCGCTGCAAACCTTAGAGAACATTGACTTGCGTACCCCCCTAACCTGCCCCTTACTACAGAGCGTCGAGGGCCGCCAACTGGTGAAAAGGCTGCACCACGAGGCTAACTATCACCAAACCCACACCCAGCTTTTGGTCAAAGCGTTGCAGTGGGAGCGGCAGCTGCGCGATCCGGCGCTGCTATTGCGGGGGGAAGAACTGGCGGAGTCTCAGCGCTGGCTAGCTGGAGCAACCCGGCGATCGCACCATCAGCCGCTTCAGCTGCAAGCGCTATATGTGGCCGAAAGCGCCCGACAGTGGGGCGATCGAGGCGACACCGTCATGCAGGATGCGGGCTGGCTGAAGCGCTGGTTCGAGTAGGTTTCTAGCTCGATGCGCTCGTGTAGAACCGCAGAGCAAAGCGCCAAAAGCGGTTTGCCACCAGCAGCAGCACCACCGCCAGCAGGGCCGAGGCTAGCAGCCATCCGCGCCCGCCCTGGCCCAGCATGGTTTGGGCGGGCACCGTGGTCAAAAACGCCACCGGCACTACAAAGGTAAAAAACACCCGATAGGCTACCGGATAAGCCGCGATCGGAAATCGCCCGGCCTCCAGCAGCCCCCGCAGCACCTCGGTAACGTTATAGATTTTGACAAACCAAATACTGGTGGCCCCCAGCATAAACCACAGGCTGTAGAGGGTAATGGCCCCTAGGGCAAGGGGCACGATCGCCAGCCCGTAGTCGGCCCAGCCCAAGCCCAGACGGCTGCCCCCGTAGCCGATCATCACCAGGCCAAACACCACATCGGGCAGCCCCCAGGGCGAAATGATCCGGGTCGAGAGCCAAAACTGCGAGCTAATCGGCTTTATCAGCACAAAGTCGAGGGTGCCCTGCTGCACCTGGTTGACGATTTTGTTCAGGTTAGGAATCAGCACCATCGCCGAGAACCCTTGCAGCACGGTGAACAGGCCCAGCACCAGCAGCGCGGCCTCCCAGCTCCAGCCCTCAAACTCGTAGCCGGTGCGGTAGAACAAAAATAGGCCAAACAGGCTGCCCGCCAGACCGCCCAGGCTGATCAGCGCCGTGACCAAAAAATTGAGGCGATACTCTAGCTCGGCGGCGATCGCAGTGCTCCAAAACAGCCTCAGCACCTTCCAGTAGCGTTTCATTAAGCCCCCATACCCGAGTATTGCTTTAGCCCCTGCCGCCACAGCCAGCGGTTGAGCGCCCAAAACAGCGCCGACCACAGAATCATCGCCGCAAACCCCCGCACCACATTCTCAGGCCGGTTAATCAGTAAGCTGGCCGGAAAATAAATCAGGTAGGGGAAGGGCGTCCACAACACCACCTCGCGCACCGCATCGGGGAACAGCGCCAGCGGGGCCACCATACCCGACAGAAAAGTGTAGAGCAAAAACCAAAACTGCTCCAGGGCGCTGGCCCGCTCCGTCCAAAAGGCGGCCAGCGCAAAGGTGTACTGCATTAAAAACCGCAGGCAAAAGGCCAGCATAATTGCCAGCAGCCCCAGCAGCAGGTTGTCGAGCCGGGGCAGCCAGGCGGCATAGGGGTAGAGCAGCAAAAATAGCCCCACCAGCAAAAAGGCAAAGGGCAGCCGGGCAAACCGTTCGGATACATGGCTGAAAAAGTGTCGCCAGGCCGGATCTACGGGCTGCAATAGGTAGGGTGACAGCCTGCCCTCGACTACCTCGCGCTCAAACTCCCAGATCACCCAGACCACGGTGAACTGGCGCACTAAAAACACCGCCAGAAAGTAGCGCACCAAATCCGTGGGGCTGAGGTCGAACTGGTCGCCCTGGGCCGCTTCCACCCACAGCCCCATCAAAATCAGCGGAAACGTGCCCGAGAGCACCCAAAACACCAGCTCAGCCCGATATTCCACCATGTAGGCGTAGTACACCGACAGCATGACACGGGCCACTTTGAAAGCCTTTTGCACCGTACACCTCTTGGCATTCAACCTTTATCCTACAAGGCGCAACCCCGGCCTTTGAATGGCTGTTATAGCTGTAGCCAATCGGGTTAGGACGTCTGTCAGACGAGCGTTCAAACGTTTGAACGTTTTCAGGCTTGATTGATGTCCTAACCCAGGTGACTCTGGCTATACCGATCCAATAGCCTAGTAGACAGCGGCATAGGAGATCTCTGGGAAAGAAAATACCAGCTTCAATCCAGTGACTGTAGCCGCTGTAGGGTGGGCACCGCCCACCATTCGGGAAACTATTTTCCAGAAGTCGCCTAAGTGTGGCGACTATTGCCAATCGCGAGGGAGCTGGGGAGCCAAGCGAGCCGGAATAGTGGACTTATTTCAGCCTTCGAGGACTAGGAGCCTTAAAAGAATTTTTCCAAAGATTAATGTCATCACAGGCAAACCTTAACCCCAACCGACCCCAAGAAAGTTATGCTTAGGTTGTATTTAGTAACTTTAGATACAGAATTTTTTGAGGTTTTCCATGGCTTCTACTCAAGATCAGGCTCGTCGTCTTCTCGTGCGCAATCGGCAGCAGCAGCAAAATCGTCGGGCAAACATGCTAGAGCGCTCCAGCCGCGAAGTTCTCCCCCCTGATAACTATCAGGCCTAGTTCTACAGGCGGCTATGCGGTGCCGTGGCGACTCAGGCATCTGCGGGTTAATGGTGTCAAAAGTCAGGTTTCGACTGCACTCAGCCCTCGGGCACCGAGGGCTGAGTGCAGCGGTTTGCGCAGCGTTTCCCGCCGAGAGAAAGACTGATTGGCTCGTACATTGTTGTCTGGTCAATCCCTAAGCTTCAGCAGTAACTTGCCTACAGCTGAAGCCTTTTTAAGCTATTTTTGGGCTAAGCGAGTCTACCTTTGGGTAGCTGTGCTGGCCCACTATTTTATTTATCTTGCCATCAGGTTGGCTTAATCGGTCGTTAACCCTAGCGATCGCCCTAGCAACCATTATGAAAGTGAACCATCTATGCATTTTGTAATGCGGTTCGCACCTGACTCACATCCAAACGGCCCGGCGTTAGCTGGGCTTTTTTGTAGGTATAGCTTGGGCCAGGGTGCTCGATGACTATCTCGATGTCTATGCGGCCTAGTCGCGCAGTACGTAGCCGACGCCGCGCATGGTTTGAATTAGGCGGCTTTCGCCTTCGGCTTCGAGCTTGAGACGCAGGTAGCGCACGTAGACCTCAATGATGTTGGAGTCGCCCATGAAGTCGTAGCCCCAGACTTGCTCAAGAATGCGATCGCGGGTGAGTACCTGACGCGGATTGGTCATGAGATATTCCAGCAGGTCAAACTCTTTAGCGGTGAGTTCGATTGGTCGCGAGCCCCGGCGCACTTCACGGCTGCGGCGATCGAGGCTGAGATCGCCGAACACTAAAAGTTCGGCATCTTGCGGTTCGGTGCGGCGCAGGTGGGCGCGCACGCGGGCCAGCAGTTCTTCAATGCTAAAGGGCTTAACGACGTAGTCATCGGCCCCGGCATCTAGCCCTTCTACGCGATCGCTGACGTCGTCCTTGGCGGTAAGCAAAATCACTGGCGTGGCGGTGCCGGTTTGGCGCAGGCGACGGCACACCTCGACCCCAGTCAATCCCGGCATCATCCAGTCGAGAATAATTAGATCGGGAGTCTGGTCACGGGCAGCCATGAGCCCCGAGAGACCATCGTGGGCTACGCTCACCTCGTACCCTTCATAAGACAGCTCTAGCTGCACGAACTTGGCCAGCTTCTCTTCGTCTTCCACCAGTAAAATGCGAACGCCCATAGGTGTCTCCAGTTCAAATAGGTATACGAAGGGTAAACACGCTGCCACAGTTAGGCCGCGATTGAACAGTAACCTGGCCTGCCATCGCCTCAACGAGCGATCGCACCAGGGTCAGCCCCAGCCCGGTACCGCCGCTGGTACGGGAGCGGGCCTCATCCATACGGTAAAAGGGCTCAAAAATATCGCCTTGACAGAAAACCGGAATGCCCGATCCCTGATCTTGCACCTGAATCGTAGCCCAGCCCTCCTGGGTCGTGAGCGAAACCTGCACCGGCTGCTGCGGGTCGCCGTAGCGGAGGGCATTATCGATCAGCTCGACTAAGGCCGAGCAGAGTTTTTGACGGTCAGCCTGAGCGATGACTGGGGCACAGGCGGCAACCCTCACCCGCGCCTCGGGGCTGGGCTGGGTGGTGGTCGCGGCTGTGATTGCGATCGCTACCGCCTGGTGGATCACGTCCTGTAGGTCGGTGGGTTCTAGCGTGAGCACTCCCTGCCCATTATCCAGGCGGGCCAAATCCAAAATTTCGGTCAGCAGACGGGTGGTGCGGTTGGCTTCAGCAGCGGCAATTTCTAACCCCTCCCGCTGGGCGGCGGTGAGGTTGTGCCCCCGCCGCAGGGTGCTCTCCAGGTAGCCCTGCACCAGCGATAGCGGCGTGCGCAGCTCGTGGGAGATATCGTTGACCAGGCGCTTTTGCTGGCCCCAGGCTTTGGCCAGGCGGGCTAGCATCAGGTTGTAGCTGCGCACCAGCTCTTGCAGTTCGGTGGGGGCGGCCTCCAGATTGAGGGGCTGGTCGAGGGTGTCAGCGGTGACCTGGCTGGCCAGCTGGTTTAGCCGTCGAATTGGGCTGAGGGTGCGGCGAATGTAGAGGGCAAAAGCCACCGACAGCAGGCCAATCAGCAGCAGACTGGCCATTAGCAGCATCCGCACTAGCTGCTGAAGACCCTGGTATTCGGCGGTGATGTCGTCGGCAATGTACAGGGTAGCCGGAGGCAGTCCGGGCAGCTCTAGGCGGCTGGCGCACACCACCAGCCGCCAGCCCTGCACCGGCACGATTTTCACCCCTATGGGCACCGACGTACTCAGCAGGGCGTCGCTCACGCCCGAGGTCTGCCACGACCCCATAGTGAGGGTTTCTGACTGAGCCAGGCGATCGCCCGCTGGTGTCTCGACCCAAATCGCCAGGTCGCCCGTGGCTCGGTACTCAACCACACGGGTCAGGGCCTCCTGGGTCGTCATCATCTCGCTGTAGTAGCGCACATCTTCCTGCAGGCGATCGGCGATCAGGGTGGTGCCCTGTTGGCGGCTGTTGAGCATAATTTGCTGCATGCGCCAGCCCATCCAGGTGGCCAATGAGCCAATTCCCACCAGCGATGCCAGCACCACTCCAGCGGTGAGGCGGGTTTGTAGCGACCTTAAATCGATCGTGCGCCCGTGCAGCGGGTGACGAAAGGGAGTAATCGGTTGAAGCCAAACACGCGCCATAGAAAATGAGCCTACAGGGAAGGCCGAAAGCTGTGACAAAACGACCTAATCTTGACTCTAGCAGCCCATTCTGAGAACAGGCTGATACGTAACCTCAGCCATACTTACAAAATTCTCAGGGCCGTCTCAGGGGGCTGAGCTTGAATGGAGATATCAGCCCCAGGAAAAGGGGCATGGGCTTGATTCAATCAATCCGTTCATCGGTCATCTATCGTTTGGTGGCACTGAATTAAGGCTGGTGGGCAGTGCCCGCCCTAAGGGCATGAAAGCTTTCGGCGTTGGCCTTGCTGGGCCGGTCTTGGAGCATCGCGAAGCGCTTATTTCAGCGACATTTATCTATCGTCCTTTCATTCCATTTAAAGGTATGTTTATTAGACTTAAATCGCGTCCGGTGTCGGCCAAAACGCTGCGTTTTCTGGGGTGGCTCGGTGTGGCCACAGTGGCGTTTCCCCAGGTTCCGGCGGTAGCCCAAACGATCGCAGCGCCAATGACAATCGCACCCATGCTGATGCCCCCCATGCCGCTCATCCAAACAGTGATGACGGCCTCAGATTTATCGTTGATTGGTTCACTGCAGCAGCAGCTAGTGCAGGCCCTGGCCTGGATTGACAGCCTGGGGGCGATCGCGCCTCTGGCCTTTATCCTGCTCTACATTGTGATCACAGTAGCCTTTGTGCCTGCCTCGGTGGTGACGTTGGGGGCGGGGGTGGTATTTGGGGTCATTAAAGGGTCCGCTTTGGTCTTTGTTGGAGCCATGCTAGGGGCCACGGCGGCGTTTTTAGTGGGTCGCTACGTAGCTCGCGACTGGGTAGCCAGCAAAATTGCCCATAGTCCCCGTTTTCAGGCCCTTGACGATGCGATCGCAAAGGACGGGCGCAAAATTATCTTTTTGCTGCGGCTGTCGCCGGTCTTCCCCTTTAACCTGCTCAACTACTCGCTGGGGCTGAGCCAAATTTCGCTCAAAGACTACGTAGTTGGCTCGGTAGGCATACTGCCTGGCACCATCATGTACGTCTACCTGGGGTCTTTGGTGGGAAACCTGGCCACCCTGGGGGCAGGCGATGGTAGCCAATCGCCTGAGGCCGCTACAGTCCAGTGGATTATTCGCATTGTGGGTCTGGTGGCGACGGTGGCGGTCACCCTTTACGTTACCCGCATTGCCCGTCGGGCGTTGAGCGAAGCCCTTCCTGAGGAAGTGGCCACCTCTGAATAGTAGGGGCGCAGCCTGCTGCGCCCCTGTATAGTCCCTGAACGGATGGATTTACCTTTCCCTAGGGCCGTTAATCGGCGCGTCCGCTTCAATGCCCTGCTCTAGCTTGTACTCGGTCAGCAGGCGGCTCATCTTGTGGCGCATTTTGAGATGGGTCTCGACCCCTTCGTAGGCGTAGCGGTCAAAGCCGCCCTGGTCGATCAGCTGCTTTAGATAGCTGACGCGATCGCCCGGATTGGGGTGCGACGCAAACCAGCTAACCCCCCGGTTGCCGTACTCTTCTTCAAGGGTAATCATCAGATTGTGCAGGCCGTCGGCGGCATAGCGGTTGTTGGCCAGTAGCTTGGTGCCCAAGATGTCAGACTGACGCTCCATGTCGCGGGAGTAGCTTGACACAATCAGGCCAGCGGCAATATTCGCCACCTCAGGAATCGGGATAAACGAGGCCAGGCTGGAGGTGAGGTTGCCTTGGGTCACCATTTGAAAGCCGTGGGAGAGCACCGCATGGGAGATTTCGTGGCCTAAAAGCCCGGCCAGCTCAGCTTCGGAATGGCTTTTAGTGATCGCGCCAGCATTGATGAAGATCTTGCCGCCGGGCAGGGCAAAGGCGTTGAGGCTATCATCCATAATCACCTCAAAGCTGTAGTCAAACTCGTCGCGCCCCGCCAGTTCCGCCAGCCCCTGGCCCATATTGTTGACGTAGGCCCGAATTTCAGGGTCTTCCACCATCGGCAGCTGGCGCTTCACCTGCTCGGCCACCTGGTTGCCCAGGCCGCTTTCGCCC
>NZ_JADEXE010000298.1 GCF_015207265.1 Nodosilinea sp. LEGE 07298
CAGATAGCCCCGAAAACGCCGAATTTGGATCAGGAGTGATGCCCAGGCTTACCTGGCTGAGCAACTCTTCCTCCAGGGTGCTGGGCGGCAGTGGCCCTGGGCTGATGTCATCGGGGGGCACCGGGCCAGGGGTAATAGGCAGCGGGCCGGTCGATACTGCACCATGGCCAACGGTTGCAGCATCTTCGGCCTGACTAGGTAGGGCAGCCACGTCTGCCTCTAGGTCCGGCGGCACATCAGCACTGCTGGGGCTGGTGTTGCTGGCAATTTCTACATCGGCAGAAGACAGATTCAGCACCATTTGCTGTAGCTCTAGGGGCACATCGGGGTCATAACCCGCCGATGGTGACGGTTCTGGCCATCCTGCCCCCGGTTGCGGTCCTGGCGCAATGCCTACTCCAGGGGCAGCGGACTCGGTCGCGATCGCCCCACCAGGATAGGGGGCAGGGGTAAAACTCGCTTCTGGCCACGCTTCACCGCTGCCCAGGGTAGCCGCTTTGGCCAAGCAGTCTTGGCCTTCGCTCTGGCGACCCATTTGAATCAACGCTTGCCCTTTACCCGCCCAGGCCGCCGCCGAGGCAGGGTCAAGCTCTAGCGCCGTATCAAAGCAAAAAATGGCTTCGTCATAGCGGCCCATGGTGCTGAGCAGCCGACCCTTACCAATCCAGGCGTCATTGACGCTGGTATCGAACTGCAGGGCAGCATTGTAGCTGTCCATGGCTTCGTTAGCTTGCCCTAAGAGGACCAGTGCATTGCCTCGCTGGGCCTGGGCCTGGGCCGCCGTTGCGTTAAGGCCCTGGGCTGGTACGCCCGTGGCTTCGGCTTTGCTGCGCTCTACCTCAGTTGCCTCTACGGCCTGGTTGAAGTAGATCAAGGCCGAGTCGCAGTGGCCCTCGCGCATGAGCCGACGACCCTCAGCCAGGTCTAGGCGAGCCTGTTCTAGCTTGTTGGGAGCTGCCCCTGCTGGGTATGCACCCTCCCCAGGTATTAGCTCGGCCTCGGGTGGCAGCGGCCTTCCGTCTGGCAGTACAGTCTCTGAGGGCAGTGGGCCAGCGGTGATCGGTCGCTTGCCGTCCACTCCAGAGAAATCAATACCTAGCTCAGATCCAGGGACAAGGTCAGCCTCCAGGGTATCGTCTTCATCATCGGGGTCTCTGCGGCCCAGCAGTGCCCCAGCAATACCGGCTAGCAGCAGCAGGGCCGGTACCGCCGCCAGCATCCACCAGGCACTGGGGGGCAGGTTACGAATGCGATCCCAGACAGTGCCCAACTCAGTGGCTGGATCATCGGCCTCGGTTTCGGCTTCGGTTTCGGCCTCACCGCTGGAGATAGGTTGACCTGCATCGTCGAGGAGCACTACGTCATCGCTGCTGCCCACCACTAGCTGCCCGTCGGGGGTGTAGCCTAAGGAAGCCGCTGCCGCCTCTAACGCTACCGGCTCTGACAGACGAGGCGTGCCGTCTGGCGACCACAGCTGCAGGGTAGCATTGGTGCCTGCCGTAGCCAGCGTACTTCCATCGGGGCTGTACGCGACAGCGCTAACCGCCGCTTCGTGGGCTTCAATGGCTGCGCCCCTGGGCTGCAGCGTCGATCGATCCCAGTTGCGCAGGCTGCCGTCAACGCCAGCGGTGGTGAGCACCTGGCCATCGGGGCTGCTGGTAATGGTGGTTACACCGCCTGGATGAGCGTTGGGCGATTCACTGGCAGACGTACCGTCGGCATCCCAAAAGCCCAGGCTGCCGTCGCTGCTGCCGGTGATTAGGGCCTGTCCGCCAGCGGGGTAATGAAGGGCCTGCACCGGGCCATTGTGGGCTTCAATAGGTTCGCCCAGGGGCTGACCATCTGCGATCGCCCAGCGCTCTACGGTGCCGTCGGCATTGCCGCTGGCAATGGTCTGACCATCGGGGCTAAGGGCCAAAGATAAGATGGGGCCGCCCTGACTGGTCATGGGTTCACCCAACGAATTGCCGCCGCGATCCCAACGGCGCAGGGTGCCATCGGCCCCGCTAGAGACAACGGTTTGGCCGTCAGGACTAATCACAACCGCCGACACAGCACCTCGATGGGCGTCAGCAATTACGGTTTCGGTGGGGTTGCCCTCGGCATCAAGCCATTGCAGCTCGCCGTCTTCGCTACCGCGCACCATAAAGCGTCCGTCGGGGGCCAGGGCCAGGCCACCGGGTAGCTTATTGGCACCAACGGTAACGTTGGCGCTGGCGGTTTGCTTCGCCTCGGCCACGGCGACCTGGCCTTCATCACTGGTGGCGAAACCCAAAAAGGCCTCTACGGGGAGGCTTGGCTCACCCAGGTAGATATAGTTGCGGGGCTGGGAGTAGGGGTAGCGAGGGTCGTCGGGTAGGGTACTATCCAGGCTCACCGGGCGCACGGCATCTTGCTCCAGCACCTCGGAGGCGATCGCATAGCTAATACCGTCTTTGCCTAATTCACGCACCACCGCAGCGGTGTCATCCTCCTTGACCTGCTCTGCGTTCTCGCCGGTCTCGAAGGGCTTGCCGCCAAAGATTTCGTAGTCAGACAGGGCTAGTCGGGTATCGCTCTCGGCGGGGCGATCAATGAATCGGATCGGCAGGTTGGGGCCACCCACCTCTGACCAGTTGGTAATCTCGCCGCGAAAGATGGCAGCAAAGTCGTCAAAGGACAGATCGCCCCGAAACGGGTTGTCGCGCCCGACAACAATGGCAATTTTTTCGCGAGTAACCGGAATTGAGGTCAGGCTAGGATCTTCCTCGTCTTGGCTGAGTCTGCGCCCCAGGGCGGCCAGGTCGATATTGCCGCCCCGCAGCTCTTGCAGCGCCTGCTCATCGCCGTCGGCTGCGTGCCTGATGTCGGTTTCAGGATAGCGCTGCTCAAAGCCCTCTTCCAGGTTCTGGTTAATATCCGCCATCGACGGCGACCCATCGATCGAGAGCGTCGTGCCAGGGGCTACGTTCTCTTGCAGGTTGAACGTAGGGGTGGGTTCTGCCGTAACCTGGGCCAGCAGCGCCGGATTAGACCTGAGCACATTCATTGGTAGCGCAGCAAGGGCGCTGAACAGTGCCAGCATGGCCAGAGACGGCTTTAAAAGCTGATTCATGGCGGTACCCAGAGGACATAAAAGGTCTGCTAAAGGATACACGCTGGGGCGATCGTTGAACGGTTTTGTTACGATCCCCGATACCTCGCCGTCCTTACCTTTTTCACCCTTCCGACCCTCCCTCCTCTTCCCAAGCAGCCGTTAGATTAGGATTACCCCGATCGCTGATCCCCAATGAGAGCTATGACCGTTGCCGCCTTTTTGATCGCTGCCCTGGTGGCCTTTAGCCTGTCGTTCTGGCTTACTCAGCGGCTACAGCGACTTCGGCAGCCGATCGCACGCGTCTCAAAGCCTCGCTCTTGGGGACGATCGCCGCAAACATCTCGCGCTGACCTTCACCTGTTGACGTCGCGCCAAACCAAAGGGGTAGACCTCGATGGCCAGGTGCGTGACCTCTTAAACCAGGGCAAGCTGATCGACGCCGTTAAGCGGGTCAGGGAGACAAACGGCTGCAGCCTGCGCGATGCCAAAGCCTACGTTAACGAGCGGTTGCCCTAGCTCAGCGCCCAACAGACCCATTAACCCTTCCCCCCGCCTCGGCAAATCGCGATAAGCTGAAAAGGCTAATGTGCTTATTCTCTAGCGACCCATGGCCCTACGCAGCATCTTCACAGCCCTTTTAGTCGCTGGCCTCTGGCTGCTGAGCGGCGTGGGGCTAACCGCCCAGGCGCTGACGCCTATTGATCTCGCCGACATTACCTACAGCCCCTGCCCGCCAGAGTATGCCGATGGCATGGTGGCAGCTGGTTCTATTCAAGAGGCCAACTGCTTTTTGATCACGGGCAAAGCTATCAACCGCACCGGCAAGCCCGTTATTGATGCCGATATTTTTGGCCGCATTTATGACGCCAACGACAACCCTGTAATGCAAAATCGGGGCCGACTGGGCGGTATTGCCGAAGTACCTCCCGGCGAGAGCGACTTTGAACTACGTGTTTCGGTGGCGGCCAACCAGCCCGAACCGCTGAAGCTAAAGCAGTTTAAGGCCTCGGGGTTTAGCTCCACCGTGCGACAGTTCTCCCAAACCCCCTCGGCCAGACAGTAGCCCTAGACCGCGCATAAAAACATGTATCCCGTAGGGGCAAACGGTCGTTTGCCCTTAAACAATTGGGGGTATACAAACAGGGTTGGGTATTCGTCTGCTAAGAAATTAGCCAGACTTCTTCCAGATTTCCAAATTTGAGGAATTGGGAGTAGCCCAAAAGAATTAATTTGGCAATGTAAGGTCTACAAAACACCAAAAGCGGATGGTTTCGTCGGCGCTGGTGCTGACGAGCATGCGGCTATCGGGGGTAAAGGCGATCGCGCGTACAGCCCAGGCATGGCGCAGCTGAATTTTCTGGCTCTGACCCTGCAGGTTAACTAGGATGAGTTGGCCGTTTTCGGCACCGATCGCCAACCAGTGGCCGTTAGGGCTGATGGCGAGGGCCGTAACAGGGCCGGAAGATTTGTCGATTACCAGTCCCTCGTCGGGATTTGCGGCACTCCAAACCTGGACCTGGCCCGCTTGGTCACCGCTGACAATGCGGCCATCGTGCGGGTGACAGGCCAGCGCCGTAATGTCGTGCTTGGGCGCGGTGAGGGTGCGCACCAGACGGCCCGAGGGCAGCGACCAGAGGCGAAGGGTGCGATCGCGCCCCCCGCTGACCAGCAAATTATTTACCCAATCTACGGCTAAAGCTGTCACCTGGGCTTGGTGATGGACTAGGGTTTTAGGGGCATGGCTACCCTCTAGCGGCCACAGGTGAACGCGACCATCGCCGCTGCCTACCGCCAGCGTGCTGTCCTGAGGGATGATCAGCAGAGCAGATATTTGCCAGCCCGACAGCGGCAGTTTTTGGCCGCTGTAGTCAGCCAAATTCCATTGAATCAGCTGATTGTCTTCCCCACCGCTGACGATCGCGTCTCCTTGAGGGGTAAATGCCAGAGTTCTCACCGGGCCGCGATGGCCTAGACCCAGTAGCCCCAGCGATCTGCGAAAGGTGTGAATAGCCTGGCCATTGGTGCAGTCCCACAGACGCACCGTGCCGTCGGAGCAGGCGGTGGCGATCGCGCGTCCACTCGGGCTGATCGCCAGCCCGTTGGCCACAATCCCCGGCAGGCTGAGCGCAAACCGCTGCTCCCAATTTGCTGCGGAATCTAAGGATTTTGCGGCGGATTGAGGCAATGGGTTGGAGTTCCCATCTCCTATCGCTAAACCACTCCAGCGCAGATCAGCCAGCACCTCCTGGGCATTGCTGTAGCGCTCTTTTAGGTGGCGGTTGACCATGCGATCGAGCACTCGCCCCAGGGCTGGGCTAACGGAATCGGGGGCGTAGGGCCGCCATACCCAGGCATCGTCGCTGACAGAATACAGGTCGAAGGGGTGCAGCCCCGTGAGCAGATGCAGACAGGTGACGCCCAGGCTAAAAATGTCGCTGGCAAAGACCGCTTTGCCCAGGGCTTGCTCAGGGGCGGCATAGCCAGCGCTGCCAATCACCGTAGCAGTATGCTTAAGCTGCTCGGGGTCGGCAATGGCTTTGGCCGCGCCAAAATCTACTAGGGCTAGCGGCTGTGGTGCGGGCGGCACAATGATGTTGGCAGGTTTGATGTCGCGGTGAATGACGCTGTGCTGGTGAATGTAGGCCAGCACTGGCAATAGCTCGTAGAGCACTCGTTTTACCAAAGCCTCGCCACCCTCGGGGGACTGCGGCACAAACTGGTCAAGGTTGGGACCAGGAATGTATTCCTGCACCAGAAACTGACCCTGGGCATTGTCAACCACAGCCAGCAGCGCCGGGATTTGGGGATGTTGGCCCAAGGTGGCGAGGCGATCGGCCTCGCGGTGGAATCGCTGGAGGGCATCAGCGCGATTTTTTGAGGCTCCTGATGCCATCTGCTTGACGACGCAAACTAGGGGGGAATCGCGGTCCTCGGCGATCGCCAGATAAGTGCGCCCAAAGCCACCCTGCCCCAACACCTGCTGACAGCGATAGCGATCGCCTACCCACAGCGGCTGACCACAGGCTGCACAGGCGATCGCGCTATCCTCATTCTTAGGCTGTGGACAAGCAAGATTGACGCAAACAGTGGTCAAAGGATGGCTCTATTCACTATCCAACGATCTGCGACGGTATAGATGCTCTGCTGGTGGGCAGTGCCCACCCTACTGGGAACGATAAATGGAGACTAACCCGCCTACCCATCCACCCCTTTACCCATCGACTCCTTAGGTCGGCACCAGCTCGCCGGGGCGTAGCTTGGCCCACTTGCCCTGTTCTTTGACAAAGCTGTCGCAGCCGACGACGTCAAACTCTTTTTCGACCACGTCATCGACGACGCGCAAGTTGGCGTTGATGGTCGGGTTCACCGCTTCAAAGCTGGGAGAATCGGTCAGGTGAAGTTGTTCGTGCAGCTCCTCCACGGCGTGGTAGGTGGTGCAGCGATCGACGTAGTGGCAGTTTACACAAATGCACATGGCACGCTCCCGACAGGAACTCGGTAAGGTCACGGTTGCTATCCTCAGTCTAGCCAGCCCTCGGCGCAGTGGCCGTCATTCTTTAGGCGGTAATAGGGTTTCGGCAGTAAAGGGGATACGTTTTCTGGTAGTCTAGCTCAAGTTTTTTGAATGTCCCGGGCGGCCCAGCCCAGATGTTGCAAAATGAAAACCTGAGGTTAGGTTTTCAGCTATTCTCTGCGGGGCCAGGGTGTCAAGACTGAAAAACCCTGTTGTAATGAAAGAAATGAGGGTTCATTGAATCCAACGCTATCACCCATTCCCCTTGCAGTGGCTACTGAAAAATCGGCGCTTTCGCCAAAAACATGGCCCTTCAGCGTGTCGCTACTGCCACAGCAAGCCTACCTGGTGGGGGGAAGTGTCAGAGACGCGCTGCTGCGCCGCCAGGCCGATTATTTAGACCTCGATTTTGTGCTGCCCGAGCGGGCGATCGCCACCGCCCAGGGCATTGCCAAGCACTACGGCGCAGGCTTTGTGGTGCTCGATGCCGACCACCAGATCGCGCGCGTGGTATTTGCCAACGCGACGGTCGATTTTGCCCAGCAGGTGGGACCAACCATTCTCTCAGACCTGCATCGGCGCGACTTTACGATCAATGCGATCGCCTACAGCCCCCACAGCGAGACCCTGCTCGACCCCCTCGATGGCTGCGCCGACCTGCAGCGCAAAACCCTCTGCATGGTCGCCGCCGAAAACCTGGAAGACGACCCTCTGCGCCTGCTGCGGGCCTATCGTCAGGCGGCCCAGCTGGGCTTTAGCCTCGACCCCACCACCCAGCAGACCATTCGCAATTTGGCCCCGGCCCTGGGGCAAATGGCCGCTGAACGGGTGCGCGGCGAACTAGACTGCCTGCTCAGCCTGCCGGAGGGATCAACCCTGCTGGGGCTGGCCTGGCAAGATGGTCTGCTGCAAACCTGGCTGCCCGAGGTCGATCGCTCCCATTTTGAGCGCCTGGCCACCCTCGATCAGCTAGCGGCCCAGTACCACGAGCGCTGGCCCGAGTTTTCGCAACTGCTGCACAGCTGGGTGAAAGAACAGACTACCCCCGGCCTGCACCGCAGCTGGCTCAAAGCTACTAAGCTTAGCCAGCTCATGCCTCCCGATCTGGCCAGCGCCGAGGCCACTCTGTCCCAACTCAAGTACAGCCGCGCCGAGCAGCAGGCGGTGCTGAATATTCTCAAGGGTTGGCAGTACTGGCAGCAGCACCAGGGCGATACCCCGCTGCCCCCCGGTCAGCAGTACCAGCTATTTAAACTGGCGGGGGCAGGGTTTGGCGGGATTGCCCTACTGAGTTTGGCTTGCGGTGTGCCCGAGGCGCTGGTGCTGCCGCTGATCCAGCGATACC
>NZ_JADEXE010000299.1 GCF_015207265.1 Nodosilinea sp. LEGE 07298
CCCCCACTCCCCCCAGGAGCCCCAGACGGATTTTTTTGGCTGCTCGGCGGAGTTTCTGTTGATAGGATGATTGCAGATTGGCTGACAGGCTAAACCTTGATTGTTGACGTTACCCCAGTGCCATGGTTGCTTCGTCGCAGTATCTCACCCCCGAAGATTACCTTCAGCTCGAAACCGAAAGCCCCGTCAAGCATGAGTACTTTGATGGGGAAGTTTACGCCATGGCGGGGGCCAGCGATGGGCATGTCACCATTGCGGGCAACCTATTTGCGCTGTTGCGCAGTCATGTGCGGGGCACGGGCTGCCGGGTCTATATTTCGGATATGAAGGCGCGGATTGAGGCGCGCAACCGCTTTTTCTACCCGGATGTGATGGTGACTTGCGACCCGCGCGATCAGGAGACTGACGGGTACAAGCGCTTTCCTAAGCTGGTGGTGGAGGTGCTGTCTGAGTCTACTGAGGCGTTTGACCGGGGGGATAAGTTTGCCGACTATCAAACTCTGGAGAGCTTAGAAGAATACGTGCTCGTCAACACGCGGCACCAGCGGGTGGAGTGCTTTCGTCGCAATGAGGCGGGGCTGTGGGTGTTGCAGTATTATTTGCCCGAAACAGCCGTGCCCGAAACAGCGACGTTTTGCCTAGAGAGCATTGGCTTCACCGATACCATTGCGGCTCTGTACGAAGACGTGACGCTGGAGCCGTCTGAAGAAATCTCTGAGGCTTGATGCGAGTTGTCTGCTTGGTCAGGGGCGATAGGTTGTACGGAATTTGCTTTGGTTGGCGTGGGTGGGTTGGGCAAACGCCGTTTGCCCCTACGAGAGGCGTGGCGTAGTTGATTCATGGCTGGGTTTAGAAATGCCAAAGCCCCCAGGGTGTTTAGAACTCTGGGGGCTTTTTTGCGGTTTTGGTGGTTTAGGCGGCGCGGCGGCGGGGGCGCTTGCGTTCAGATTTTTTCTTGTAGCCGATGGCTTGGGCTTCGTGGCTGTCGGGGCCAAACAGGCCGCGCACCGATTCTTTCATGGCGATGACGCTGTTGTGGAACTCCCACTCGGCTTGGCGGGCTTCGTCGGCAGCGGCTTTGGCCAGGGCTAGCATTTCGGTTTCTTTTTGCTGTTTAGCCTGCATGGTGGCCAGGTTGGTTTGCAGCGCTTCGGGGGTGGCCTCGGAGCGGCGGGCGGTGTAGTCGTTTACGGCTTTAAATCCTTCGTAGGACTCAACATCTTGCAAAATGACGCGGGTCTGAAGACGGCGACTGGTATCGACAATGGCCATGGGTGGCACCCTCAAATAAGGTTAATAGGTTGGCGTTTTTGGAACGTGGCAGCAACGGGGCAAGATTTTCAGGGGTTGAGTGGTGCAGGGTGGGGCGTAGGCACTGCACCGGGTAAAGCGTTGTTTCGCACAAGTTCATACTGCCCCTGGGGTTTGAATTTGCGCTAGGGCAGACAATTTTGCGGCAAACATCGGCTAAATGGCTGAGCGCGATCGCAGTGCAGAGGGCTGCGTCTTAAGCTGACCCGCTACAGAGCCGTACTTTGGGCCTGCAATGCCAAACTGCTGTGCCACATTGACGATCTGCTGTGCCACATTGGCGATCTGAAGACGCAGATCGCTAAACTGCTGTGCCACATTGACGATCTGCTGTGCCAGTTTGGCGATCTGAGGGTGCAGATTGCTTCGCATCGCTGCGCGATCGCTAAACTGTTGTGTCACATTGACGATCTGCTGTGCCAGTTTGGCGATCGCAGGGCGCAGATCGCCAGTAGAGGCGATAAGGTAACGGGTTCCTGTTGCTTGTAGCCTGGTTTGGCAGCAGCAATAGGAACCCGGTATCTGTGATGAAGAGATTTACTCAATCAGCACGGTTTTGGTGAGAATAGCCATCCACGTCTCGGCTCCGCTCGACGCTGGCGTCTCGGCTCCGCTCGACGCTGGCATCTCGGCTCCGCTCGATGACCGCGTTTCAGCTGCGCTGGGCGGCGCGGGGATGGGGTCGCCCCAGTCGTTGGGGTCGGCGTAGCCGAGGGCGTGGAGGATTTTGATGGTGCGATCTATGGCGGCTAGGCTGCCGTAGATCATGTGGCGCACCCGCTCTGGGCGAGGGTGGGGGGTGCGGTGTGAAGACGGCGGCAGGTTAGATGCGCCGCTGGCATCGGGGTCGAGATATTCAAACATGGGTTCTGTCTCCGGTTGTGGGTTAGGAAGACAGAACGCGAAAACCCTAGCCACCCGCAGTTGAGGTGCAAACTGGGGGGGCTAGGGTACCATGGGCCTAGCCTCGCAATCTGCCTGATAGACTTGCGGGGTTAGCTGTCTGTTGGTGGTGACACACCTTCAGGCAGCGCTAAAATTTTCGAGTTCTGCGTAACCACCGCTCTGCTGAACGGCTTAATGGATGATGATAGTGGTACTAGCGATCGCCGTCAACCGTGGAGGTGAAGGATGGCACAATTCTCTGGCAAATCAATAGTCAAAACTATTTTGTCTATCTTCCGTTGAAGGGCTGTTATGCGGATTATTCGCTGCCTTCCTTCCTTGTATGAGCGATTAGGTAGCAAGTAATTTGTATATATCTATCTTGTAGAGAGAACTAGACAGATACAGTGTTTCCCACTTCAGCAAAGTAGGGATCAGGATCTGAGATTGCTATATGACAAGGATTTTAGGCCTTTTGCCTTATCTCACGTGAGCCAGAAAGACTGTATACCAAATTCTTTGTTAAATTCTTCCTAAAAATGATTTGAATTAGTTATCATAACAGCAAGTATTGAGCACTTGCTGTTACCCTAAGTAATTTCTGCTATTTCCTTAAAAAATCCAAAAAGAATCCATTGAGCTATAAAACATGAAGAATATTGACGGCTTAATTGATAGCGTAGCCCCAAATTTTCTTGAAATGAATTATTACAAGTCTCTGTTCCAAGGATCTTTTTCTAAAGAACAAACAATGAAGGCTCACTTGCAGGATCTAGCACGTTCACTTGGGTGTATAGGTTTGAGAGAAATTCAACTTAATAAATTGGCAGAGTTAGTTAAATCTGAAACTGTAAGTCATGAAGATGCAGAAGAACTCAGGGAAGTTATACTTGATGAACTTCCCTCTCTTGACAGAAAAAGCCATTATGAAGTTAGATTGCAGATGTTTGAAGGATATGGTTATTCGGAGCCAGAGCTGAAGCGCGTAATTCCATTGCCTGAAGCTAAAGAGGCAACTAGGATATTTAGGAATATTTTTTATAATCGAAGCTTATTAGAGATAACAATTGCGGTGGGCGCTATCGAGAACTGGTATGTGCCGCTGGCAGCGGAGTTAGAAAAGTGTTACCTCGGTTTAGGATACACACCATATCAGGTAGCAACTTATACGCTTCACAAGCAAGCAGACTACGAGCACTCAAAAGCTTGTTACAAGTTCATTGATAGATACTCAAGCTTGCTAGATGAAAATTTGCTACTAGAAGCAGTTAGGGAAGGATTTAGATCGGTTATTTTATACGATGATGCAAGGTATAAAGCTGCAACTAGCAATTTACCGTTTGAAAGTTATTTATCTTTACCGAAAACCTGAATATCTTCAAAAACTGATTCCGTTTTAGGTATCTATTAACGGTTAAGGTGCTAAGAGGCATGAGAGAAAAGAAGGGCTTACCCAAAAAACGAAGAGTCTTTTTACATTTTCATAATTATGAATTGTTAAAATTGTACGGAATTGCTCATTTGAGCGACAAAAGGTTATTAGAACATTCCATACTATTAACGAAATACTCTCTCTTAATAAGCCAAGCACCTTTACTCATACAGCCAAAGTGTTTATTTGAAACGAGCTACTTTGAAATTTACATTAAAAGACTAAGTTCAGTTATAAATGCTGGGCTAATAGAATACACAGATCACACGCCTGATTTTGAAATCAGTGAAAAGAAAAATCAATATAGAAGTCATCACTTAATATCAGCTTACTCTGATGAAAAATCTTACCAAAAGAAACTTGATGAGCTAAAGAAGATGAGATGGAAACCTCGTTTAAAGTCTTCCAGTCGTGCGATAGTCAAAGATTGGATTTCTGATCTTGAAAAGGATTCAAGCTCTCTTTTAGAGATAATAAACGAAAGCGAAAGTGGATATCTAAATATAGATAAGGCAGTTGATGACTTTATTTCTATTCCAGAAAGATTGCAAGGAGAAGCCTTTATCTTAAGCAATGTTCAGAAAAGATTTGAAAAAACGCTAAGTCAAAAGCACGGCTTAGCCATAAATTTTCAAATAAATAAGTCATATTTGCTTAGTTACTTGCAAGAATATGAAGCATCTATACTTATAGATACGCCATTAGCTTGTTTAGATTGTTGTTTGAGTGATTTTCAAAATTATACAATTTCCTTTCAGGATTTGCAAAGAGCATTTACGTATCTAGGGCTAAAGGAACCAATAGAGAAAAAGTTATCGTGGACTGATCTCATAAAACTTAGAGAAGATTTGAGTTTTAATGTAATCATTAATCAAATTTTTCAATTTGGGAAAATCGATATTGGCGTTCTTGAAAATCCAAAAAATAAACATTTGTTCCAAGAATTTTCTTATTCATATAAAGATAAAAAATATTTATTGGAAGAAATCAAATCTTTTCTGGCAATGTTATGCAGTGATTTAGGTGAACTTCAATTAAATTCATGCTTTTCTGAGTCAAGTTCGCACAATAAAATATGGCAAAAACAAGGCTGTATTCCTTGTAAAATTAACAGAGAAGAAATTGATTTGACACTAAAATCTGGAGTAACCATTATGACTAATAAGCCAATTTTCAATATCCATCAGGAAGGTGCAACTATTGGTGTCGGTGTTGCCTCTGAAGGGAGTAAAATTAACTTTGTTCAACACGCGAAGCAAAATGTTAATATTCCTGAACAGGATCTTGCTGATGCAACTCGTAAAATTCAAGAATTATTGGGCCAACTTTCTCAAACTTACCCAATCACTAGCTCTGCCCAGCAAAAAACTTTTATCCAAAATTTTGTTCAATTGTTTGAGACTGCACCCGATCTTGCTAAAGTTTTATTGGCGGGCGGTATTGAAGGGCTGAAACTTTTGTGTCCACCTGCTGGAATTCCTATTGAAATGACCCGTCGCTTGTATGAAAGTCTCCACGAGCGCTATACTCAGCTTTAAGCCAAGGTTAGCTACGGCCTAACCATGTTGCAAGGGTATTGGTTCAGGGTAAGCGCAAGTGCGATCGCAGATCTCCTATAGGTTGGGTTGACGAAGGAAACCCAACAATCCCAGAACAATTTTATTCCCAACCCGCTGCGATATTGCATAGGAATCACCTATTGGGAATAACTCTAGGATGTACAGGTGGAGTGCAAATTCTTTCACCCATCCATGTGCGATCGCCGCGCCCAAACCCCAGCAGCCACCTACTTCTTCACCGTCGTCACCTGCGATCGGCATCCCCTACTCCATCGCGATGAATTAGAGGTTGATGGCTTGGTTCGAGGATGTTGGGTTCCACTTCGTTTTACCCAACCTACGTCTACTAGAAGTGTATCTGTCTGTAAAGTGATTTCTCTATCAGCACCTCAATCATTCGAGTAAATTCCCTGCTCAATATAACGTACCGGAAATATACCTAGGGTACGCAGATGCAGTGCTGAAGTAATCGTAGGTGTTGGGTTTCGCTTAATTATACTCCCCAGGAAGAACGTTTTTTATAACAGTAACTCCGCCAAATTTCTTTCCTGACATCCTCAGTAATTCATCACCTGAAAATTCAAAACCAAGTTTTAGCGCTATTCGCGCAACATCATCTGCAGTTGATGCTGTAAGCACCTCATTTTTAAGTGCAGGTTCAGACTGCATTTTCTTTAAAAATGCCTCAAGTTGATCTAAAGCCATATTGGAAATTCCTATTCTTATTAGCTAATTATATGTTAAAAGGGAACCCATTACAGGTCAGGTCGCAACCGCCGACCAAGCCGAAACCGATCGCTGCTGGAACGCGATCGGCGACAACGGCGGCCAAGAGAGCGACTGCGGCTGGTGCAAAGACAACTGGGGCCTTATCCTGGCAGATTACGCCGATCGTCTGGGCAGAAGCGCTCGCCAATCGCGACCCCGCCGTCGCTAAGCGCGCCTTCGAGACGATGATGCAGATGCAAAAGATCGATGTTGCTGCGATCAAGGCGGCCTGTCGAGGTTGAGTGCGATCGCACTCTAGCCCAGTCTTTCTCCATTGGAGAGGCTGTTCCAACAACCATCGCCTCCAACCTCACTTCCCTCAAGACGCAGGCGGAATTCGCGCCGTTCTGTGAGATTGCAAATCATCGGGCAGCTGGAAGCGGGGCACCATGCCGTCTTTGCTGTCGAGGTAGAGTTCGGCAGCGGTCAGTAGGTCGGCGGCGCAGGTGGTGGGGTCGAGGTCAGTAAACAGATAGGTGGGTTTGCCGGTGCCCACGTAGGCGATCGCGCAGGGTTGCTCACAGATGCACAGGCACCCGGTCGTTTCTAAGGCCAGCTCATCTCGGCGAGGCCACTGCTCGTACAGGGCTTGCAAATGCTTCATCAAATGAGCACCACCCGTCTCCCCGTCGCGCTTTTCTTCATCGGCGGTAAAGCCGCAGCTTTGGCACACAATCAGCTGGTCGGGCATGGCTACGATGGCTCCACAAGATATTTGAACAGGTCGTCAAGCACGGCATTAGCGGCGATCGGGCCATCCCCAATCCAATAGGAAGGAACTTCGTAAACCTGCCCATTCTGAACCGCACTTAAGGTAGACCACACCGGATCAGCTACCAACTTTTCTTTCTGACTCTGAGCCTGTTGGGCAACATCATCTTGAAATCCGTAGGTCCAGAGAAATATAGCGTCACCATCGGCATCGGGCATTTTTTCGCGACTGACAGTGTATTGAATTGGATTGTCAAACAAAGTGCTGGCTTCCGCTGCGGTCAAATCTTGGGCAGGGGGGCGAGCCAGTCCGGCATCGGCCACCACCGTTCCACAAAATGAGTCTTTAAGGTACAGGTTCACATGGCTTGGGTACACCCGCACAATTGATACGTCAATTTCAGCCGCACGGTTTCCCATTTGTGCCTTAAATTCCTCTGCCCGAGCCTGGTAATCGTTCATCACCTGTTCGGCTGCTGTGGTTTCGCCTAATGCCTCTGCAAAACTCATAAAAAACTCTTTCCACTGCCCACTGTGCTCGTAGGCAATTAAGACTGTGGGGGCAATTTTAGATAAGGCACCGTAGTTCACTGAGACATAATCTGCACCAATAATGAAGTCTGGTTTGAGGGTCAAAATCTTTTCGATGTTGGGGGCATCGTTGCCGCCCACGTCTTCAATGCCATCGAGCATGTCGCTGAGGTGAACGTCCTGAGCACTTAGCCAGTCGCTACCGATCGGTCTAATACCTAAGCTCAGGGCATAATCTAAGGCACCCAAGACAACAACGCGCTGGGGGTTATTAGGCACACAGGTTTCGCCCCTGGCATGGCGAATGACTCGACAGTCGGCGCTGGCGAGCGCACCATCCATTTGGGTAGAGGTATTGGGTGTACAAGCACTGCCAAGGATCACGATAACGAGGAATGTAAACAATCCTAAAACAAGCGATCGCCACTTACTAGTCCCTAGGCTGCTGCAAAAAACTTGTTGAGTCATTTTGTAACCATGCATGGGCATTAACTAAAGCCAAATTTCTAAAAATCAACCGAGACTGAGCCAATAATGCTCAGCGGTGCCCCTGGCTCAATCGCTACCCGACCAAAGTTATTGGCCTTGAAATAGCGCACGTCAAACAGGTTTTGTACATTAATGGCAGCCCGCCAGTTGTTGCGACGATAAAACACCGCTGCGTCAGTGCGCAGGTAGCTGGGTAAATCGAAGGTATCTTCGAAATCTCCGGCGCGATCGCCGACGTAAAATACC
>NZ_JADEXE010000300.1 GCF_015207265.1 Nodosilinea sp. LEGE 07298
CCCTAGAGCTAAATCGCGTCGGCTACCACGAACTACCCCTGACAGCACTGACCAATCTGTAGCGCTGAGACCAACGGCCTTTTCTCGCAAGGTAAAGCATAGACAACCGCGAACGTTCCCTTGGATGGCACTCAGCTGTCTTCTGATTGGATATATGCCCATAGGCCTGATACTAGGTTTTTCTTATGATTGGATTGAGGCTGAGATTTGGGTTGGGGCCGTAGCTTGGGCTACAGCTGGGGCTGCAGTTTGGGCTGGGACTGTAGCTTCAGCTAGGGATAGTGGCGTGAATTGGGTTGGAGGGATTGTAGCTTGGACTTTGGGTGGGGCTTGGGCTGTAGTTATAGCTTGGACTGGGGCTACAGCTTGGGCTTGGCCTTGGCCTTGGGCTGTGACTTGGGTTGTGGCTGGGGCTTTTGCTGGGGTTTTGGCTTTACTTGGGACTGCAGGTGGGGCTTTTGCTTGGGATAGAGCTTTTCGAAGGAGTGCTAAAGCGTCTAGGAATGGGACTTGGGCTGGAACTTGGGCTTCTTTAGGAGGGGGAGTAATTGGCTCTTTTACGGGCATTGGTTTTTGGGAAGGTCTGGGCACTGGATTATTAGCCTTTATTCAGTTTTGGTTTGTTTTAGAAGGATTAGCTATCTCTGAAGAGAGCTTTAGAAGCCGTTATCCGAAAAGCAGCATATTTACTATTCTCAGTAGTACTTCTGCCTTGGGTTTGGCCATAGGTGGAGCACTTGGGTGGTGGCTAGGATTATCCGGTTTTAGATTGCCTAACTAACCTCAGTTCGGGTTAAAGGCTGTTTCTAGAGCCAAAATCCCTAAAACGACGCGGCCTCGTTGAGTGGCAAGACCACTAAGCAACGGAAGGATCTGGGTTTTGGCTTATCCCGAACTCAGGTTACTTACCTACCACCCACCCCTTCCCCTCAAATACTGCTGTTCCTTACCTCTACAGCAGCATCTCCAATCCTCGCCATATAACCCGTCCGTCACAAATTACCGAAAACTCCCCCAGGTGCGGGCACTCTACCAAACGGTAGTTGGGCATGTTGGGGTTGTGAAAAGTGTTCTCGATGGGGTGGCGATCGCGAGAGATAGAAGGTGGGCAGTGCCTACCCTAAAGCTACCACTTGAGATAGTTGGGCAATAGCAAAATCCGTAATCTGTCGCCGTTCAATAGACTTAAACCCTAGCACAAGTTGTTCAGCGACTTTGTGAATGTCCTGTTGGGTCAGCTCCCACTTATCCCAAGGCAATCGCATTTGCCCGAGTGATTGTTTTTTTGTTCCGAAGCTTTTAACATTTGGGGCGGAGTTTATTGCCCCAAAAGCTATGCTTTTCTGAATTAGGCTGCAGTTTGTAACGCTCACAAAACTTACGATACTGTGCCGCACATTTATCCGTGACTCGCCCAATGATAGAAACGCCGGATATCATTTCGTCAGTCCATCATCGCTGAGGCGATCGTAGCTGCCATAGTTAGAGAAATCATAAAAATCCTCGCCGCATTGCCACCTTATCGGCTGGGAAGCAGTCCAGCGCGGTGAGATTGTCGAAAGCCCCACCGCTATGGCCCACATTCAAGAAAACCTGCGGTCTCGCTAACCCCTCTCCCAACTGCTATGTTTCAGCTTGGCTTCATCTACTTTTGTCGATAGACACGGTAGACAACGGTAGACGCAGTGTCTACCGAGCAAAAGCCTTTCTCTACAAGCCCTTCAGCCATTTCGGTAGACGGTAGACACTTTCCTAGCAATTCCCCCTTGACAAACCCTGTCTACTTGTCTACCGTTTCGCTATAACCCTTATCCATCAATACTTTCAGCGGTAGACACCCCGTCTACCGTTCCCTCAAATCTGTCTACCGCGTCTACCGTTGCCCGCCACCGCAGCCGATTCCCCACACCCTGGGTTTCCCCATACCCCATCGCCTCCAGCTCCAAAAAATGAGCGCGAATCACCTCCACCCTCGCCTTCCGTAAACTGCGCTCATAGTTCCGCACATCCTTTGCCCGTAGCCAACCCCGCACCCGCGATAGCTGAATCAGCTTTGTATAGACCGGCTCCAGCGCCCCATCCACCGTATTCCCGTCCGCATAGAGCAGCTTCACCTGGCCAATGAACCAACGCCCCAGCTTAATCGCCGCCTGCATCTGGCTCGCCTCCACCGCATGGGTCGGCAAATGCCCCTCCACCGCTGCATTCAGGCAGTGCAGAATCAGCGCCAGCCGCCCCGTGTAGCCCTGCATCTTGGAATACACCGCCTGCAAGCCTGGGTGCGTCTCCGTCACCCTCAGCTGATCCAACTGGTCATACCAATCTGCAAACAAGGCCTTGGCCTCAGGGCTCAGCCGATAGCACTGAGCCGTCAACCCCTCCAACTGCTGGTAGAGTCCATACAGTCGCTCCGACACGTCATGGCGCACCGTCCGCCGGGGAAACGGCGCAGGCTTCAGCGGCAGTAGACACCACAAAAACCTGGCCCATTGGCCACTGGCATCCGAGCAATCCCCCATCATCTCCCGCAGAATATCCGGCTGAATCGTCCCCGTTAGGCTCAGGCTGGTACGCGGCAGGCTAATCCGTAAACCGCTGGCCCGATCCACCTTCAGCCCCGAGCCATCAAAGGCCGTCAGCAGTGACTCCTTATCGTTACCCCGACCATTGCGGTACTGGTTCTGCCCCTTGAAGAGACCCGCCAGCTCATCCGGCGTCACCAAAATGCCCCGCTCCGGCTGTTGGGACTGAATGCGGGCGATCGCCTCCCGTGTCGCATCCGAGGTGTGATATTCCCGTGGCATCGGCTTTCTCGGGCGAATGCCCCTATCTTCTACCCTAGTTTGCTCCCAATCCCGCAGGTCAACCTCATACTCCGAGGCGGCATACTCATATTCCTGATCCGCCTCCGCCTGGAGCAGCGAGAGCGGCCCTAAAATCTGTCGCTGAATTGGGCTCTTCTTGCTGCCTGAGGGAGCCACCAGCCCCGTGAACACAATCGGCGGCACCGAGAACCCCATCCCAGCATCGATCTCTAGCTCCGTACCCACCCGCAGCAGAGACGCCGCCACCGGCAGCAGCGTCACCAGCATCGCCGCTGGGGTGGCCCCAATCCAGTCCGCGATCTGCTCCAAGGGTTCCGCCAGGTCGGCATGGAGATACTCCCCCAGACATAGCTGGTAGTCACCAATTTTGAGCAGCTGGTGAATCTCGGCCCGGCGATCATCCCGTTCCTCTGTTTGCTCCATCTCCGCCTGCACCAGAGTGACCAGGTTACCGATATCCCTAGCCGATAGCCCCGTCTCCTGGTGCCATTGAACCACCTGCGCAGCGAGGGCCAGTTCGGTGGGGCTGGTGCCCAGATAGGTGCAAATCTGGTCTTGCAAAGCCTGCACCGACAGTCGCTCGGCGCTTTGATTAGAGCTGATCTCCAACTGCCGCCGGTCTTGTACCGCTGCTCGAATCTGCTCCGCTGTGGCCCCATCATGAATCCAATCCACCACGTCCAGCCCGCCATGCTTCGGCAGGTTCTGCCAGCGCAGGCTGTCAGGATAGGGGTAGCACCACTGGGCTGAGGGGAAGTCCTGGGCGACTTCCTCCATATGGGCAATGCCGACCTGGTCGCGATCTGGGCACAGCACCAGCTGGGCCGCTTGCAAATCCTGGCGGTAATCACCATAGCTGCGGTACTTCTTGGAGCCCCCCAGGGTAGTGGTCGCGGGAATGCCAATTCCCCACAGGGCATCAGCGCAGCCTTCCCCCTCCACCATCCAGATAGGTTGACCGATAGATATGGCATTCTGGACATCCCGGTAACGGTAGATCGGCACCTGGGCTCTAATCTCAGGGGTCAGCCCCTTGACCCACTGCTGCCCGTTCCAGTGATACTGCACAAAAAACTTCGCACCGTTGCCCCGATCCACCCGCGTCACTTTCACCAGGGGCTGACCAGTTCGACTGGGGTAAAAGTAATCCTGCCGCTGCTGGGGGCGAACCGGCTTCTCAGGGGAAGCGGTGGCTGCAAAGTATTGCCCCCACATGCCATCGGCTGTCGGGCCTCGATAAACATAGCCGTCTACCGCCCCATCCTGGTCTACGTGGGTGTGGCAGAACACCACCTCCTCATTCCAGCGGCAATCTTGGTCTTTGGTGCGTCCACAAATCGGACAGGGGCGCGATCGCCCTGAGTAAGTGTACTGCGCCATGGTTAGCTCCTAATTTTAGGAGCCAGGCCACCACAATCAACCGTCTGTTTTTAACCGTTAGCTGTGCCCAGAGTGGACATTTCCGATGTCTTTGCTATAGTTGAAGACACCAGTTCTAGCAGTAGGTTGATGACCTGGGCGGTTCGGCAAAAACTGCATCAGGATATTGATTAGCCTGGCTTAGAAAATAAACAAAGAAAGTCTGACACCCTTACTGCGTTCTAGTTAGGGTGTTTTTTCATAGGCTTCAAGAATGAGATGCTAAGATTAGCTCTTAATCACATACTTGATCGACTATCGAGATATCAAGGCAGCTTGATGCCCCTCAGGTTATCGACGATTAGACCGCTGAGGAACTTTTCGCTGGTTACTCAACAAACTGGCCTGATAGACTTCGATAGCTCGCTGGTGGGCCACTGGGTCATGGCGGTTTTGGAGCCAATCTTTGATGAGTTCCAAGTTGTAGCGGGTACAGCGACTATTAATGCGAACCCAGTGAATGCCCTCGATTAACAGGCCCTGCAATCTGTATTTTTTTAAGGTAGTGCTGCTGAGATTGAGGTACTGTAGCGCTTCCTGCTTGCTGACAAACTGATTCATGGGTTCCCCCTCCTTTATAACGTTGAGGCCAGATCTCCCGAGGAGATAAGCCAAGTTTGGCCGCGATCACTTTTTCAATCCTGCGAGAGCGTTGCCTCGTCAGGGCATGGGAGATGGCAGAAGGCCCCACACCGAGCTCTTTGGCAATGCCGGTTAACGTCCAGCCTTGCTTACGAAGAGCTGCCTTAATGTCCTCTACGTGCATAAAATCAACAAAGCTCCATCAATATATCGATGAAGCTAACAATAAATAACGCGCATGTCAAGCGCTATAATTTGCAGTATTAAATCTCTGGACTTGCGATGAATAACACGCCTTCTAATGAGGGGCAGGCGATACTGACCGACTCAAACGATTTCCCCCAACGCTTAAAGCAGGCCCTTGGAGAGAATAGCATTCGAGGATTTGCACGAAGCTGTGGTTTCTCTGACACAGTTCTGCGTCAATACCTCAACGGCCAAAGCGAACCTACCCGACCTGCACTGCTCGCCATAGCACGCACGGCAAACGTCAGCGTAGAATGGCTGGCTGGTGGTCAGCCCGGTCACAACAGCTTGGGAGACGGAGAATCCAAAGAGTATATTCATAAGGATCCGCTAGCTTTCCAGACGGACTGGCTCAAGTCTGAGTTCCCAAAGTCTTATGACCACTTACTCCTGACCCAAGTCCAGGACGAAAGCATGGAGCCTACCCTGGTTCTCGGAGACCTAGTCCTAGTAGATACTCGTGTTAGGGAGTTAGCGGCTATCGACCATGGCCTTTTCCTGTTTAAGCTAAATGAGCGAATTTTGATTAAGCGCTTGCAGTACATCCCCGAGAATAACTTTCGGGTGCTAAGTGATAACCCTGCCTACGAAGCTTTTTCCTTAGACTTGTCTAGCAAAGCTAATGGCCTAAGCATCATGGGCAGGGTAGTTTGGTTCGGACGCAAGCTATAACGTTAGCGCTTTAGAATTCCACCATCACGGCAGACTTCTGAATGACGGAGGCATAGTGTTTGAACAAAATTTGAGGATCGTGACCTGTTTGCTCTGCTACCGCTAGAGGATTTGCGCCATTCGCCAGAGCATGGCTGATGGCAGTATGGCGGGTAGAGTAAGGCTTCCGGTAGGTAATTTCGAGCCGGGTCAAGATTTTTGTCCAGGCTCGGCGACGGAAGGTATGGTCGTTGAGGAGCTTTCCCTTCGGCGATGGAAAAACTGATGCTTCAGGATCCACGTTAGTAGGTTGTCTAGCAGATAGCATCTCTGCCACCGTGGGGGTAAGGGTTATCGTCCGATCCTTCCCAGTTTTGGTGGTCTTACGGACGCCTCTAGAAACAGATTCGCCAATCCATACCGTTGAGTAGTCATCGGCAATATGCTTCCACTTTAGGGCTACAGCTTCCCCAAAACGACAGCCTGTACCGAATAGGAACGTCACGAAGTCGGCGTAGTGCTGGTAGTAACGATCCGTTCTAAACGCCGCCAAGATAGCTTGAACCTCAGCCAATGTAAATGGCTTAACCTTCTGCTTAGGGGCTGGTTTCACCCTCTCTAGAACGGATGCCCAGGGGTTTTGCCCGAGTGTCTGCTCAGCCCAGTTCCAACAGGACTTAACTAGGGTTAGGTAGTCTTTGGCCGTTCGTTCGACCACTCGCTTTCGCAAGTACTCGGCAAAAGCGGTGGCACTGTCCTCATCCACAGTGTCTGCTGGCTTAGTTGAGAAAAATGCGTCTAAATGTCGCTGCGTAGCTCCATATCGGCACAGACTGCCCACCTGCAAGTCTTTGGCTTTGGTCTGAACCGCTGTGAATTTCTCAAATAGCCCAGTCACGGTGGTTGCTTCGCGCTTCTTAGCGGCAGCTTTGGGTGGCTTGTACTTCTTGAGGGTCTCATCAAAGTTGCCGGAGGCAATATCCAGTTCTATCTGAGTCGCCTTCTGCTGGGCCACGATGCGATTGACTCGGGAATCAGGCAAGCCAACGGCTATGTAATGGCGTGTGCCTCCATAGGTAAAGCGTAATCTCAGCCTGCCTTTATCGCTTTCTACCTTGACAAGGCTTCTATCTAGGTCGCGGCTCAGCGTCGGGCGTGCCGCTACGGGGGGTTGCATAGTAGTCATCTTCCTACCAATTTCCTACCACTCAGACGTCCAAAAGCGTCCAAAAGTAGCCAACCTCACCCCCCCTATTGACAATATGTTAGGGTCATCAAAAGGTTGATGCGTCGGCTACAAGGCGCTTCCGCAGTAGGTTTTAGAAGAATCGGGATGGCGGGATTCGAACCCACGGCCCCTTCGTCCCGAACGAAGTGCGCTACCAAGCTGCGCTACATCCCGCTTGCACTTGATTAGGGTAGCACAGTAGCCCACCAGCGTAGACAAATTTAGGTCGGTAGCAGCGATTCGCAGCGCCTAAAGCCTGCGACATCCTACAGCCCAGCCCTAATATCCGCCATGCCACAAACTCCAACCGGCCCTCACTTCCCCGCGCCATCCCACAATGCACCTAGCATTTGCGCCCAGCCGCGATCGCTTCAGGACAATTCGCCAATCTTTCAACACTTTCCGGCAAAGCGAGGCGGTTGGGTAAATTGTCGGTAGTGCCGCTGCCGGGGTCGTGTCACCGTCGAAGTAAGCGGGTAAACTCTAGAAAAATCTGCTCTCCTACTCTGATATTTGGAATCTGCTATGGCAGCACCCTCTGGCCCCATCCCAGCTACCCCAAAGCCCATCAAGTTTGGCACTGACGGTTGGCGCGGCATTATTGCCGCCGACTTCACCTTCGAGCGAGTGGCTCAGGTGGCGGCGATATCGGCCCACGTTTTGCACCGCTGCTTTGGGGCCGAAACCGGCAGCCGCACCGTGGCGGTGGGCTTCGATCGCCGCTTTTTGGGGGCCGAGTTTGCCCGCACCGCTGCCGAGGCGATCGCGGCTCAGGGGTTCGACGTGCTGCTCTCCCAAGACTACGCCCCCACGCCAGCCTTTAGCTATGCTGCCAAGCACCAGGGGCTGCTGGGGGCGATCGTGATTACCGCCAGCCACAACCCCCCCACCTACTCGGGGCTAAAGATTAAAGGAGCCTTTGGCGGCTCGGTCTCGCCAGAGGTGACC
>NZ_JADEXE010000301.1 GCF_015207265.1 Nodosilinea sp. LEGE 07298
CCGTTGCACTCACGGGGTAGGACTTACACCTACATGGTCATTCAGTTGTCAAGGTCTAAAGACCTTGCGCCTAATCCTCTGAAACTCAGGTGAGTTCCAGTTTCTAGGCAACGGCTCGCACCCAATCTTCATCGTTGCGAGCGCTATTGATCACCCGCACGAGCGAGATGCCGACGTAGAGCAAAAACAGGCCCCGCAGCACGTTGAAGACCAGGGGAATAGCGTCACCCGCAGCAGTGCCAAAGTTGGTTGTCATCCAGGTTTCAGCCCCACCAAAGAACTGGGCCTGGGCGGGATAGGCCAGTAGGGTGATTAGCCAGAGCAGCCCTAGACCTAGGAGTCGCCAAGCCTTTCGCCTAAAGCCCTGGGCCTTAGATGCCCGTCTGGATAGGGAACGGGAGGGTATTATGTCCCGCCTCCAGGCAAGGCCTGTCAACCCTGCCACGGCCAGCACCATGAGTAAGGCGGGGCCGTGGAAGAGGACATCTAGCGTAAGGCCCAGGAACGCTACGACAAATAGCGACGGGGTTGGAAGCGGACTCATCCGACCTACCAGTCGTTCCATCAACGGAAAAATGTAGAGAGTTTTCATGGCTCAAATGAATTGAGTCTGACTGATGATTGAAGTCTCCTGAAATCAGTCAGATGACATGACTCGCGTGCTCACCAAGGAGTGAAGTATTCGACTCGAATTGCGTGAAGATTTGATCAATATAGCAATATTTTTCAGCGGTGGGGAAATGAGAAACTAAATTGTGGATTCAGGCTCAGACAGCTCAGATCCATGCTTAAAGCCTATACAAGTCAATGAATATTGTGCCTGATTCTGCAATCTTGCGTGATGTTAATCAAGCTATTGACCGGTCTATGTAGATCTTCAAAGTAGAAATACTTTTTATACTGAGGTCATACATAATCCCTGTCACCTGAAAGTTTTGCTGCCAATTATCAACGCGATTAGCGACACGCAAAAACTCTATGGTTGCAGTCGAAATTGATCTATAAAAAATTACCAAAAGCGACGTAAGTTTATCTTCTTCGGTTCCTTTATCCCGCAGATATTTTCAGCCCAATAGGCAGGCTTCAACTAACAAAATGACACAACAACTGATTTACAGACACAAAATCAAGCGTATTGACGTCAATACGTCTTGATGTCTCTAAGTTCACAATCTTAAAGGCGGCAGGGGTTTGGGTAAGGCGAGCCTTGTAGAGGTGATCAGGAGCTGGGCGTTATACGAGGAGTGAAACACAGCTATGAAGACGGTAAGTTGTTTGTCGCTCTCTGGGGGGCAAGGGAAAACGTCGGTCTCGCTGCTGCTGGGGCGGCTCCTGGCAAACCAGGGTCAGAAGGTGCTGATGGTGGATGCCGATCCGCAGGCGAATCTCACCTTTTATCTAGGCTATGACGTTCAGGCAAATGAACCCACCCTGCTGGAGGTGCTGAAGGGCCAGGTGGAAACAGCCGATGGCATCTATCCGCTGGCAGCGGCCAATCTGTTTTTGATCCCAGCTGATGAGGGGCTGCACAAAGCCCAGGAATACTTGGCCACCATCGGGATGGGAGCCTTGGTTTTGCACCATGCCCTGGATGCCGTAAGGGAGCTGTTTGACGTTTGCATCATTGACTCGCCGCCCCAGCGCACCCAGATTTGTCTGTCGGTAATGGGGGCCTCTGACTGGGTGTTGATTCCAGCGGAGGCATCGACCAAGGGGGTAAATTCGCTGCTGCGTAGCCTAGAACTGCTGGAGGAAATGGGGCGCATACGGGCGTTTAAGGGCCAGGTGCTGGGGGTGCTGCCGTTTCGCGATAAGTGGTTTGGTAGGTCTCAGGCAACGGATAGCCGGGAGGCGATCGCCGCCATGCAGCAGGTGGCTGGCTCAATCCCGGTGCTGCCGTCAATTGTGGAGAGTGAGCGCTACAAGCAGGCGATTCGGCAGGGGCAGCGGCTGTCAGAGATTGGGTATACGGAGCTGGAATATCCGCTGTACAGGGTGATTGAGGCGTTAGAGCAGGGGCAAGGGAATGGCTGAAGATGCGCTGGAACGGTTGATGCAGCGGCAGCGCCCGAGTGTGCCGCCCCGTGCCGATGGGTTAGGGGCAGAGTTACCTGTGAAGTCTCCTCAATGGGTGACAGCTGAGGGCAATGGGTCGGGATATAGTGACTCTAGCGAGTCTACAGGTGTTGACGTCAGTATGTCTGTTAGCCAAGGTGATGAGGCCGAGTTACCGCAGCTAGTGCGGACAACCACCCGGCTGGAAGAAGAGATTGATAAGGCCCTGCGCCACCTCTGTATGGATGAGAAGATCACCAAGGAGGTGTGGTTTGAGGCGGCGTACCTTTACCTGGCGGAGCACCCCAAGGCAATGCAGGTGGTGAATGGGGTGGCGAAGGAGCGCTACCAGCGCCGGAAGCGGGCGGCAGATTTGAGGAAGCTGGAGACGATGCAGAAGCGGTTGAGGGGTTAGACGATTGCGTCGGAGCTTGCTAAGCGAACGAATTGGGGTCAAGCAATCATGATGATTTTAGAGTTCGGGATTTTGATTACCCCAGAGCAGGGGGAGGTGATGAGCGTTCTAATGCGCTGGTGACAGGCGATTTAGGCAGCATTGAACCCCGTTGTTAGGTATGTTCGTTCCAACAACATGCCTAACAAAGCATAGATACTCAGTCTCACTAGAACGATTATCAGTCAAGCCATTTCAATGGCTTGAACCTGTAAAGTTGTCAAAAAGCCTGCAATTCTTGGACTTTGGAAAGCTAAGAGCTTGTAGAATATTGGGTATTTTATTACAGTAAAAGCTCTAAAGACTAATCCTTATGGCTCAGCAACAGCAAGATAGTGTTAACGAACCAGCGAAATATACTATGACGATTTCGCGCCTGACAGTAGATAAGTTAGGGGTGAAACTTTACGATAGAGTGTCTGCGGTGATTGCTGAGCTAGTATCCAATAGCTATGACGCAGATGCAACCGAAGTTGAAATCACTGCACCAATGGGGGAATTTCTTGCGACAAAACCTAACAATCAGTTAATAGATAAAGGCTATACGATTGAGATCTATGATAACGGAATCGGGATGACACCGGAGGAAGTAAATAACTTTTATCTCTGCGTTGGAGCAGATAGACGAGCTGACAGCAAAAGAGGAGATGAATCCAGAGGATTTAAGCGAAAAGTTATGGGAAGAAAGGGAGTAGGGAAATTAGCGCCTTTCGGAATTTGTGAAAGAATAGAAATCTTAACCTCTGGCGGAGAAATGGTGAAGGGTGAGGATGAGAATGGACAAGAAGTTCAAGGATATTTGACTGCTCACCTAATTCTTGATCGAAGTGAAATCCTGCAAGAGACCGATTCCAATTACGAGCCAGAAGTTGGTGAGCTAGATGGGACTGTAAGCTTAAAAACTGGAACATTAATAAAATTGAGTAAATTTTATAAAAGAGAAGTTCCTGATATAAACATACTCGAAAGACAACTGTCTCAAAGATTCGGGATTTCTTCACAAGACTGGAAAATTATACTTTTTGATTCAACTAAAACTGAAGACGATGCCGATTACTGTAGAGAGGTAGGATCATTTGATATCATTACAATGCCAGATACAAAGATAACGTTTAGTGAAGATAGAAATGCTTATAGGTTTGATGGAAATATTTTTTCAGATCTTAAGGCAGGATTTGAGCTTAACGGAGAGTTTTACCCCATTACTGGTTGGGCAGCATATTCTAAGGATCCATACAAAGATGATTTAATGGCAGGTATCCGCATATATTGCCGTGGAAAAATCGCAGCACAAACCACTGTATTTAATAGAGGCGCAAGTTTCTCAGGTGAGTATAGTATTCGTTCTTATTTGGTAGGTGAGATTCATGCAGATTGGCTAGATGAACAAGAAGAAGATCTGATTCAAACTGACCGAAGAGATATTCTTTGGTCTCATGAGTTAGGTCAAGAATTTGAGCAGTGGGGGCTGGCATTACTCAAAAAAGTTGGCAATATGTCTCGTAACCCAGTCAAGAAAAAGACATGGGAACTATTTAAGGAGAATTCAAATATTGAAGAGAGAATTCAGCAAGCATTTCCCAGAGAAGAGCAAAATAAAATACGTGAAGAAGCAATGGATTTTGCTCAACTGATTGGCCAAAAAATGCGTGAGGATGAAGTTTCTGATCCTGCTAGGACAGAAGAAATTGTTCAACTTAGTTTGACTTTCGGCCCTCATGTCACTTTGGATCGCAAGCTACGTGAAGCTGCGGATGATACTGAGGGAACCCCTATCGCTGTCGTCGCAGAAATCTTAAAAATTGCTCGAATTGCTGAGCTTTCATCTTTTGGTCGAATTGCTGATGACCGGGTCAGAGTTATTAATAGAGTAGAGACTCTAAAGGATGATAAGCAAACGCTTGAAGCCGCCTTTCAAGATCTTATTGAGCAAGCACCTTGGCTTATAGATCCTCAGTGGTCTCCAATTACGCAGAATCAATCTTTTACAACATTAAAACAAGAGTTCCAGAAGTATTATGTAGAAAATACAGGCGAGGATATTCAACTTAAGGATTTTACAGATCCCAACAAAAGGGCAGACTTTGTGCTTTCAAATGAAGAGAACGTTATTCAAATCATAGAAATAAAACGCCCAAAACATAAATTTGAAAATTCTGAAATGGAGAGATTAGATAAATATGTAGAGCAGATGGCAAGCTTTTTGGCTGAAGAAAGTCATAAGGACTTTACTAAGGTATTTAAGGGCTTTCACGTTACACTTGTGTGTGATGATGAGAAGTTAACAGGTGTCTATAAGACAGCATTTGAAGGCTTGAGAAAAGATGGGACTTTAACATATATTAGCTGGACATCCTTCCTCAACAGAACTAGAAAGATGCATCAGGATTTCTTAAATGAAGCTGAAAGACAAAAGAGACATGCAGCACAGGGTTCGTAGCCTACCTCAGCCAACAGCAATAGATATTTTCGCTGGGGGCGGCGGATTAACAGTAGGATTAAAAAAAGCAGGTTTTAGGGTAGTCGCTGCTGTTGAGATTGAGCCGCATGCATTCTCAACCTATAAAGCCAATCACCCAGAAGTACGTGCATTCAAACAAGATGTACGTACAGTTAAAGGTAAAAGTCTATTGAAATTTTCACCTACTGGAAAAGTTGATCTTCTTTCTGGATGTCCTCCATGTCAGGGCTTTTCTGCTTTAACTTCCAAGAAAAAAGTTGATGCTGATCCACGGAACCAACTTGTTCTAGAAATGAGTCGCCTCGTAGAAGAAGTCAAGCCTAGGATTGTTATGATGGAAAACGTCCCAGGTTTGCCAAAGAAAGGTAAAGTGCTGTTTGATGAACTGCTACAAAAACTAGATTCTTTAGGCTATGTAATTAATTATGATGTCCTTCAAGTTGCAGATTATGGAATCCCTCAAAGTCGTCAAAGACTTGTCCTCTTAGCTGGAAAAGGGTTTTCAGTAGAGTTTCCAGAAAAGACTCATGCTAAAGCGGGAGAAGGCGATCTTCTGCCCTGGAAAACTTTGCGCGAAGCAATTGGTTCAATGCCAGAGCCAGTGGTTTTATCTGACATCAAGGATAATAGCAGCCCACAACAGTACAACTGGCATGTTGTTCGTTCCATATCTCCAGAAACTTTGGCAATACTTAAGGCAGCTCAACCTGGCGAAAGTAGATTAAAACTTCCAATGGAATTACGACCTCCATGTCATAAAAATAGAAAGGATGGATTTAATAATGTATATGGTCGTTTGTCTTGGGAGCAAGTCTCATCAACAATAACCGGCGGCTGTACAACCGTTAGCAAAGGTCGATTTGGCCATCCAGAGAGAGATAGAGCAATTTCTGTTCGAGAAGCCGCATTGATACAGACATTTCCGAAAGACTATATTTTTGATACACCATTCATCGACCATGTCTGTGAAATAATCGGAAATGCGCTGCCGTGTGATTTCGCTGAAGTTCTTGCTCATCAGTGCTTTAAAGCGTTATCTCAGATAGATGAGAACCTGTCATAAGTAGGTAGACCTAAGTAATCAGCATACCGATCATGACACAGCAAGGCTTCTAGCAATTCAGGGCTACGTTTAATTAGCCTCATCTACTTAACTTGTTTAGACAGTGTTGCGATTAAGACAACCAGACTAGACGACCCTTGAACCAATCTACCGGTAAGTAACGCAAGTCTAGCAGCTCGAACAGGTTGTTTGACTCGTGGAAGATCTCAACGTGATCATTTCCTATCGTTAGAATTGAAGTCAAAAGTAGTTGCTTTCTTTCATCTTTCATGCAAATTGTCCTTCCCCCTGAACTAGAACAACTCATCCAACGCCAGCTCGCCGCTGGCAAATACCAATCTGCCCTAGAGGTCATCACAGCGGGTATACACCTGATCGATCAGCAAGACGACATTTATCAAGGGCGACTCCCCGAACTCCAGCAAGATGCTCAGGTCGGCTGGGAAGCAGCCCAACGTGGCGAACTCGTTGAAGGCCCCACCGCCATGGCCCAAATTCGAGAAAACCTGCGGTCTCGCCACGCCTCTGCCGAATAATGCCTGCTCAGTTTTACCTTACTCAGCCTGCCATTCAAGACATCGAGGCCATTGCAGACTACATTGCCGGTCAGACTGGGCTCCAGCAGGCCGAGCGCTTCCTCTCAAAGCTCGATGCCAAATTCGCCAGAATCACCCAATTCCCTAATCTAGGGCGGCCACGCGACAAAATCCTCCCAGAGCTACGCAGACTCTCAATGGAGAACTACCTCATTCTCGGCGTTGCTTAACGCAAGTATGATTTGCCCCCCAGAATTGGGGGTTTTAAGGGGGCCATACGGGGTGCCCTGGTTGTAGCCTTTTAACTCAAGGGCTAGGTCAACTTCTTCACCTCTGTAGGTGTTGTTGACCTCGTACCCATCGTGCTTGTTGCCCAAGACATCGTATGAGAAAGTCTCCCAGCGGGTCATAATTTTAGCCATTACTCCTCTTTGCTCTTGCTAACACTAATGGCTTGCTGCAGTTCTCGAAGCAGGACAAGTACTGTTCGGTCCTCACTTGATAAAAAGGCTTGGTCACTCAAAGCCTTCACTGACTTACCTACGGTGGGCACTAAATGGTCGGGAAATTCGATCTGCATGTGATCTCTCCTACTTAAGCAGTGGTCATTGCATCATTGAGAGCGCGTTGTCTCGCATCCTGATGCTCTTTTGTGCAGCCGTCTACTACGTTCAGCCTATAACCTAACTCTTCTAATTCTTCTTTGAGATTAGTGAACTCAGGCTCTGTGCACTCGGTGGTCATCAAGAAGATTGCTTTAAGGCTGCACGCGCCGTGTTGGCCTACGTGCTCGTAGCTTAGGCGGCGTTGCTGAATGGCAGTATGAATTTGCGAAATCCGGAAGGAGTTTTCAAAGATTTGAGCCGTCGCTTCATACCCTGAATCAGCAACGCCTCATTCTCTATACCGCAACCGAATCTAGAGTAGACATCTTGCGAGTCGTCAGTGGCTACCGCGATTTAACGAGTTTGTTCACAGACAACGACGAGGAGTAATCGACTTTCGGTAGACAGGGTAGACGCCCGGTAGACAGGGTGTCTACCGGGCAAAAGCCTTTATCCACAATCTCTTCAGCCATTTCGGTAGACGGTAGACACTTTCCTGGCAATTCCCCCTTGGCAAACCCTGTCTACTTGTCTACCGTTTCGCTACAACCCTTATCCATCGACACTTTCAGCGGTAGACACCCCGTCTACCGTTTCCTCAAATCTGTCTACCGCGTCTACCGTTGCCCGCCACCGTAGTCGATTCCCCATCCCCTGAGTTTCCC
>NZ_JADEXE010000302.1 GCF_015207265.1 Nodosilinea sp. LEGE 07298
CCTCTACCCCACGCTCCCCATCACCCCTTCCGCCAGCCAATTCATCTGCTCCAGCTCTACCGCCGTCTGCCCCAGTTCTTTGCCGCTAGCGATCGCGGTCTTGCCCTGGTTATCTTTAATTTCGCCTTTGTAAATCACCAGTTCGCCCGAGACTAACTGGGCTTTAGCGGCTTCTGCCGCCTCCTGGGCAGAAGCACTCACCGCTGGGCCGTAGGGCGACAGCTTGAGAAAGCCATCCTGAAAACCGCCCCGCACCAGATGGGGAATGCCACCGTTCATTAGGGTTTTGCCTTCCTGCATCAGGGTGACGTAGTTGTTGTACACGTTCGACCAGTCCCACTCGGCCCCGGTGAGGTAGCCCTGGGGAGCTAGTTCGGCCTGGTTGGCGTGGTAGCCCGAGGCAAAAATGCCGCGTCGCTCGGCGGTTTCAATCACCACCTTGGGGCTGTCCACATGGCAGGTGAGCACGTCGATGCCCTGGTCGGCCATACTGTTGGCGGCCTCGGCTTCGCGCACCGGGTCGGCCCAGTCGCCGGTAAAAATCACCTGGGTGGTCACGCTGGGGTCGATGCTGCGAGCCCCCAGGGTAAAGCTGTTGACGTTGCGAAGCACCTGGGGAATGGGTTTGGCGGCGATGAACCCCAACCGCTTGCTGTTGGAGGCATGGGCTGCGACTACCCCCGCCACGTACTGGGCCTCGTCGATGTAGCCAAAGTAGCTGCCCACGTTCTCGGGGTGCACGCCCTCCTGGTACAGCCCGCCACAGTGGAAAAACTGCACCTCGGGGAAGTCGGCGGCCAGGGCCAGCACGTGGGGGTCGAAGTAGCCAAAGGAGGTGGCAAAAATTGCCGTGGCTCCATCGAGATCGATCATGCTGCGGATGGTTTCTTGCACCGCGTTGGTTTCGGGCACGCTGGCTTCTTCGGAGGTTTTGACCCCAGCCATGCCGTCCAGGCTGGCGCGCCCTTCGGCGTGGGCCTGGTTGTAGCCGTAGTCGTCTTTGGGGCCAACGTAGATAAAGCCTGCCGTTAGGGTGTCGCTGCCCCCTGCAGCGGTGGGGGTGTTACCGCAGGCGCTGAGCTTGACCGTCAGGCCAAAGGCCCCAGTGGCCAGCAATCCCCGAATCGCCTGGCGTCGGGTCACCTGAAATGTCGGGTTCCGCATGGGGTTCTCCTGAAGTGAGAGCAAAGGATAATCAAGATGAAGCGCGCTGCCCCATCCTCAACCCCTTTCTTCTAAAGCAGAAAGGCCGCTAGGTTGAGCCTCTCTTCTCGATTGGAAGCAGGGTAGAGATCAGGGCTTTGAGCGCGGGCTTAGTGTTGTGGAACGCTGCCAAACGTTAAAGAGAGACTACCAAGGCCGCCAGAGAGTTGAGGTTCGAGGAAAGTTCGCCAAAAGTGCGTTTCTAGGCGACCAGTGCGAGGTGGCTGAGCAAAATGTGGTCTACGGTACAAAGTTGGGGGTAAGGCTTGGCTACGATCAGCCTCAGCGAAAAGCCTCTATGCCCTATGCCGCTCTAGTTTCAGAGAAGCGAGTAGCTTTGGATACATGACTATGACCGCCGATGATGCATTAGGACTGGTGAATCAGGTTCTGGCTGAGCGCGGTGTAGATTCGCTGAGCCAGGTGCAGTCGGCTTTATTTCAACAAGCCTGGGACGATCGCACTTACCAAGCCATGGCTCTAGCCCTGGGGTACGAAGTCGGCTACGTCAAGCAAATTGGCTCTGACCTGTGGCAGTGCCTGTCCGAAAATTTAGGCGAAAAGGTCACGAAGCGAAATTTGCGGGAGGTACTGGCCCGCCAGCTAAAACGCTTAGGCCCTCAATCGGCTCAATTGACGGCTCAGCTGAGGCAGGCGATCGCGTCTCTGGCCCCACTGCACCGCCGCGACTGGGGCGATGCCGCTGCCGCCCCCCACTTCTACGGGCGCACTAGCGAACTCGCCCAAATTCAGGGCTGGATTCTAGACAGTGATGCGTCTAAAGGGAGGCAGTGCTGTCGGCTGGTGGGGCTGTTTGGCATGGGCGGCATGGGCAAAACAACCCTGGCGGTGAAGCTGGCCCAGCAGATACAAGACCACTTTGAGGTGGTGATCTGGCGATCGCTGCGCCATGCCCCTCTGGTAAACGATCTACTAAGAGATCTGCTGGGGGTGCTCTCGGCGGTGGTCCCCGAACCCTCTGGTGCAGAATTTGATAGCCTGCTGCGATCGTTGCTCGATCAGCTACGCCAGCACCGCTGCCTGATCGTGCTCGACAACGGCGAAACGATTTTGCAACCGCGCGATCGCACCGGCACCTACCAGCCCGGCTACGAAAACTATGGGCCACTTTTCGCCAGCCTGGGCAACGTTGACCACCAGAGCACCATCGTGCTCACTAGCCGCGAAAAAATTAAAGAGATTGCCCAGCAGGAAGGCGAAACCCTGCCCATTCGATCGCTGCGGCTGAAGGGCCTGCCGCCGCTGGTGGGGCAATCAATTGTTCAGGCCAGGGGCAAATTTGTCGGCACCCCCAGCGAGTGGCAGCACCTGGTAAACCACTACGGCGGCAACCCCCTCGCCCTCAAAATGGTCGCCGCCGTAGTGCAGGACTACTTTGACGGTCAGCTGGGGCCGTTTGTGCAGATTTTGGCCCAGGGAGACTCGGTGTTTGGCGACATTCGCGATCTGCTGACCCACCAGATCGAGCGGCTTTCCCCCGTAGAGCAGCAGGTGATGGCCTGGCTCGCCATCTATCGCGAACCCGTTACCCTGGCCCAGGTACGCGCCGATCTGGTGGCCCCTCTGGCCCTGGGCGACCTGATCGAAGCCCTCACCAGCCTAGAGCGGCGATCGCTGATTGAGCGCGATACGCCCAGGGCCAGCCCCACTCGCTTTACCCTCCAGCCCGTGGTGATGGAATATGTGACCGACTGGCTGGTCGATCAGATGAGTCAGGCGATTTTGGCCGCCCCCACCGCCAACTCCAGCCTGCTGCACAGCCATCCCCTAATTTTGGCCCAGACCAAAGACTACCTCCGTGAAAGCCAAACCCGGCTCATTCTTCAACCCGTGCTGCAGCGGCTATTGCAGCGACTGCACCCCAGCCAGCTCGGCGACCATCTGAGCCAGCACCTGGCCACCTGGCGCGGGCAACACCTCCCCAGCTATGCCTG
Organism: Nodosilinea sp. LEGE 07298; assembly: GCF_015207265.1. GTDB lineage: Bacteria > Cyanobacteriota > Cyanobacteriia > Phormidesmidales > Phormidesmidaceae > Nodosilinea. The sequence continues at coordinate 3,159 of NZ_JADEXE010000302.1, forward strand.
CGGGAATGTGCTCAATTTGCTTCAGCAGGCTGAGATACCGCTGGCGGGCTGGGATTTTTCTGCCCAAACCATTTGGCAGGCCTATCTGCAAGACAGCACCCTCCACCAGACCAACTTTGCCCAGGCCGATTTAGCCCGATCGGTGTTTAAAGACACCTTTAGCCAGGTGCTGGCGATCGCCTTTAGCCCCGACGGCGAGCTACTGGCGGCCAGCGACGTCAGCTACGAAATTCACCTGTGGCGGGTCAGCGATGCCCAGCCGGTGCTCACCCTGCGCGCCCAGGACGGCTGGTGCTGGGCGGTGACCTTTAGCCCCGACAACCAAACCTTGGCCAGCAGCGCTAACGGCACCATCGACCTGTGGGATCTCAAAACCGGCGATCGCTACGGCCAGCTCAAAGGTTCCTCCAGCCGGGTCTTTTCCTTGGCCTTTAGCCCCGATGGGCGCTTCCTGGCCAGCGGCTGCGAAGACCACCAGATTCGGGTTTGGGATGTGCGCACCCGCACCCTGATCCACAGCCTGGTGGGCCATACCGACGAAGTGCGATCGGTCGCCTTTGCTCCGCAGAGCTACCTCAACCTCAATCGGGGGCCAGCCCTGGGTACAGTAGGGCACCCATTGGCCAGCGGCAGCTACGACGGCACCCTGCGCCTGTGGAATTTGGCCAGCGGCGACAGCATCGTACTGGCGGCTGGAGCGCCCCTGTGGTCGATCGCCTTTAGCCCTGACGGCCAAATCCTGGCCAGCGGTCGCCACGATGGCCGGGCCGACATTTGGGATGTAGCCACTCAGGCGCGGGTGCGGCAGCTGCAAACCTTTCCCCAGGGGCGATCGCCCCACAACCACCCTCAGCCGCTGCGATCGGTCGCCTTTAGCCCCGATGGTCGGCAACTGGCCAGCGGCGGCGACGATCAGACTATTCGCCTATGGAACTGGCAAACGGGTCAGGTTGACTGGGCGCTCAAAGGCCACAGCAGCTGGATTTCAAACGTGGCCTTTAGCCCCGACGGGCACACCCTGGCCAGCGCCAGCGAAGATCAGTCAGTGCGTCTATGGGATGGCCAGACCCACCAGGCGCTGCGGGTGCTGCGCGGTCACAACAGCGGCGTGTGGTCGGTGGCGCTGCATTCCCAGGGCAATTACCTGGTCAGCGGTGGGCAAGATCGCCAGGTGCGCCTGTGGCCCCTGAGCGGCCAGGCCTCCCCCCAGGCTTTTGGCGGGCACGAGGGCTGGGTGTTTGCGGTCGCCGTCAGCCCCGATGGCCGCTGGATTGCCAGTGGTGGTGAAGATCGCACTGTGCGCCTGTGGGCCAGCGATACCGGCGATTGCCGCGCCACCTGGACCGACCACAGCCACGAGGTCTGGGCGCTGGCCTTTTGCCCTCGGAGCGATCTGCTGGCCAGCGGCAGCCTGGATGGCACCATTCGCCTGTGGGATCTTAACCGCCGGGCTAGTCTCGGCATTTTAGCCGATCACACCAGTGGCGTTTGGACCCTGGCGATTAGCCCTGACGGTCGCCGTTTGGCCAGCGGCAGCCAAGATCAAACCGTGCGCCTGTGGGATATTGCCACCCAAACCTGTTTGCAAGCGTTGCCCTGCGAGGGCAGCTGGGTGCGAGGTCTGGCCTTTAGCCCGGATGGTCGGTTTCTCTCCAGCGGCGGCTCCAATGGCTATGTCATGCTGTGGGATCTAAAGCTGGGCCATCGCACCGTCATTGGTACTCACCCCAGCCTGGTGCTGGCTGTGGCCTTTAGCCCCGATGGCCAATGGTTAGCCAGCTGCGGTGGCGACGCTACCATTAAGCTCTGGCACCTGCCCAGCCGCCGCTGCCACCAAACCCTCTGCGGCCACGACAAATGGGTGCGCTACATTACCTTTAGCGCCGACGGCGATCGCCTGATTAGCTGCAGCCAAGACGAGACTATTCAGGTCTGGAGCAAGCTAGTCACCCCCGACGGCTTTATTTACTGCCACGAGCAGACGCTACGAGTACCCCGCCCTTACGAAGGCATGACCATTACCGACGTAACGGGCCTGACCGAGGCCCAAAAAGCGGCGCTTATCACCCTCGGAGCCAGTGAAACCAATGCCCCAGGCGTTAGCGAAACTACTTCCTCAACTTACCCGCCGTCTTCTAGGCTGCCCGTAGACGCTTAACTCGGCCTGAGAATGTGGACATTAGGCCTGCCAGAATTTCATGACTGAGAAAACCCCTTGAGGCATAACAATTGGGGCATAACCGTCTTTTACCCAGAGGAGCCTGCTCAGGTATGGCCATTGCACATTAGACTACAATCCAGACTCCGCAACCGTCCTCTGGCCATGCCCGAACCTAACTGTCAGGTGCTTCGGCGGTTGTAGCCCCGATCGCGGCCCAGATCGAGCTTGAGTCGTTAGTCCTGTCCTGTCTTAGAGGCTGCCATGACCACTGAGTTTACCGTCGGCGATCGCGTCCGCCTAGTATCTTCCCCGCCCTACTTCAAAACCGCCGATTCCATGCCCATGTTGCGCCCCGCCGATACTCTACCCGTGGGGGCCGAGGGCATTGTGCAGAGCCGCCGCCCCGGTGGCTACTGGGGCATCAAGTTCGACAAAGGGGCGTTTTTGGTCGATAGCCAATACATAGAGTCAACAGAAGCCCCGGCAGACCAGGCTACCGGGGCTTCTGCTGATTCTGATTCTATTGAGGCTTCCTAAGCCGAGGTCGTCTCAGCATCGGTTTCAGCCGATTCAGGAGATGCTTCAGCAACTGATTCGGCGGCAGACGCTTCAGTTGAAGCATCAGGCTCCTCAGCCACAACTTCCTCCGGCGCGGGTTCAGCTACAGTCTCTTCAGCCGCAGGTTCAGCCGCAACTTCTTCAGCCACAGCTTCCCCAGCAACGGACTGTTTGGCTACAGGTTCTTCAGGCACCGACTCTTCAGCCACGGTTTCTTCAGCTACGGCTTCTTCAGCTACAGCCTCTTCTGCCACGGTTTCTTCAGCTACGGCTTCTTCAGCTACAGCCTCTTCTGCCACGACTTCCTCGGGCACTTCTTCAGCCTTGGGCTTGGGTTTAGGGCCGCGCATCAGGGCAGGGGGAATAGCGGGCTTACGATCGCGCTCATCGCGATCGCGGCCCCGGCCTCCGCGTCGGCCCTTATTGCTATCACGGCGCTCTCCGGTGCTGCGCTCACCGCCGCTATTGTCTCCCACAGTGATTATCTTCTTCTTGGGCTTCTCAGGGGAGGTATTTGGAGTGTCTGCCATGACCCTACAGTAGTTAACGTCGTGGAGATCTTAACGCGAATCTGGCCAGACCCTGCATCAAAACAGAGCGGGTGGCCACATCGGCAGCTTCGGTACCTTGGGCTTCTTGCCCATTTTGGGTTGCTTACCCAACCGCGATCGCTTGTCCTCAGGGATGGGCTAATCGACAACCCGCAATCTTCCCTGGCTTAGGGCTTCATAAACCCGATTGATGAGAGCAGCATCATTGGGGCTCAAGTCTCGTTGGGAAAACATGGCCATTAACTGCCGCTGGTCATTGCGAGTTAGGCGGCGGGCCGCAAACATTCTTTCGATGGTCTGCTCAAGGTTTGACATAGGGACGCACTCTGAATGGTCGAACCGTGGCTACTTCAGGATGTCCAGAACGTCGCCTGACTCACATGCCTGAAGACTATAACGCTTTGTATAGTAACTCGATTTTATTCGGTGACAAGGGTGACCACATCGGCGGGATAACTTATTTAGTTGCCAAAATCATGTGATAGCGAGAGCGTAAATCCGTATTCCTACGGTCAGTAACCATCCATCGACCTCTATCCCTCAGGCCAGGCCTTCAGGCTCAGGGGCGGCTCCATTCTGAAATCTAGAGTTCACCGGCTATACTCGTGCCATAAGGGTATGGATTCGACAGCTAATGCAATACCTGGCCAAGGTTCAAAAAAAGGCGTTCCTGGGCGGTGCAGAACTCTCACTGCTGGCCGAACAGACCTCTGAATCAACGTGGACACTGTTATCGGTAGAACGCATCGTTGAAACTACGCGCCTGTTAGCCTTCCAAGAAGGAAATCTGGTGCTGGTCGAACTCGACAATCTCAACCAGATTGTAGCTGTGCAAGATGCTACCTCCTGGGTGCTGGACTTAGTGGAGCACTATCTAGCCTATGGCGTTACCCCCGAAGCCTTAGAACAAGAAATTGAGCGGGCCGAACGGTGGCGGCAATCGCTGACCCTTAAAAGCCAAGAGGTTGATCGCCGCGCCCTCGAAACCGCCGCCCGTCGCGATGAAATTCAAGAACTAGAGCGCAGCCTCAAGCAGGAACGCGAAGAACTCGAAACCCGTTGGCAAGCCCTAGAGCAGATGAAGGCTGAAGGCAAAGCAGGGGACGAGTGAGCGAGAGCGTGGGCGCGTGAGTGCGTGAGTGCGTGAGTGCATAAATCCATCCCTGTACATCCTTCAACCAGGCGTTGCTAACGCGCAGCCTAGGGATGCAAAAGACTTTGGCTCAATAGGTGTTTCAGGGAGGTGACCTGCAAGCAGATGATGTATTCGCTAGGCTGAACACTAAAGTGCACCTGCTCTGCGATCTCATGCTAACCCTGACACACCTTTTGGAAGAGGCCAAGTGCTACGACAGCGTTCGGACGTTGCGCTGGCCCGACGGCGTTATCCGGTGTCCGAAGTGCGGCT
>NZ_JADEXE010000303.1 GCF_015207265.1 Nodosilinea sp. LEGE 07298
ACCACGTCTTCGGTGGCCTCCATGTAGATCTCGGTGCCATCCTCCAGGCGGATGGGGACAAGTTGAGTCATAGTGCACACTCCAATGGTTAAGATGCGTAACCTTCGGAATTATCATGCCCTGATCGGCACGGCGCTTACCACTGTAGCGTTAGGGCTTGTGACAATAGGTTTTCCGTACCCCAACCGCCCCCCGCGATCGTTTAGATTTTGTTTATAAGGAAAAAGAGCGTTTTGGCAGGGGCGGCGATGGCTGAGCTTATTATGGATCCTTATACTACCAACAGCGAGTTTTTGTACCCCGCAGAAGATGCCCAGCAGATTCTGGGCCTTGCGATCGCCCGCCAAACCGAGTCGGGAGAGCTTTCTCGTGCCCAGCTGCTCGAAATCGCCGATGAGCTAGGCATCTCCGCCGAGACCATAGCCGAAGCCGAGCGCGAGTGGGATATTAAGAAATACGAAATTGCCGATCAAAAGTTGTTCGACAGCCAGCGCCAGCAGCGATTTCGCCACGGTATGTCGCAGTTTCTCATTACCAGCGGGTTTATGCTGGCTTTTCAGCTAGTCACGGGTGGCTGGCTGTGGGCCTCTTTGATCTATCTAATTCTTGGCCCCTGGGGTCTGAAGCTAAGCTGGGATGCCTGGCGTATTTATCGCCCCAACGAATACAGCTATCGTAAGGAATTCCAGCGTTGGCGGCGCAAGCAGCAGGTGCAGCGAGCCGTTGGTGGTGTGGTGCGACGGTTTTTGAGGTCGTCGTAGCGGCTGTAGAGGCAATGGCGATCGCCATTCTATCTGCTCATAAATCTAGCTGTGCCGTTGTAAAGCATTTCTCAGGGGTGCATCCGCGCCAGCGATGCACCCTACGCATGAGCATGGACACGCGACTCACCCGTAGACACGCTGCGAGAACGCACCCACCCAAACCATTCCTCTAATCCTTCCCCGGTCTTAGTTGAAACTGCAATGATGGTGACGTTAGGGTTCATCTGCCGCACGTTGGCGGCAATCTGCTCGATGCTCACGTCTAGATACGGAACCAGATCTACCTTCGTAATCAGCAGGCAGTCGGCTTCCTGGAACATGATCGGATACTTAAGGGGCTTATCTTCTCCCTCAGTGACGCTCAGCAGCGCCACCTTGGCGTGTTCGCCCACTTCAAACTCGGCGGGGCAGACCAGGTTGCCGACGTTTTCGACCAGCACCAAGTCCAGGGCATTCGGGTCGTAGCTGTGCTCTAGGGTATGCAATCCGCCCGCCACCATCTTGGCGTCGAGATGGCACGATCGCCCCGTGTTAATTGCAATTACCGGTACGCCATACTGGCGCAGGCGATCGGCATCGAGTTCGGTGGTCATATCGCCTTCAATGACTGCGATCGCCAGGTCCCCGTGCAGCCCCTCCAGCGTGCGCTCCAACAGTGCTGTTTTGCCTGCCCCTGGGCTGCTCATGATGTTCATGCAGGTGATGCCCCAGGCGTCGAAGTGGGCGCGGTTGTGGTCAGCCCCGCTCTGGTTAACGTGGAGCAGATCGATTCCTAATGCGGCGTCAAAGGTTTGGTGCATAAGACAATTTTGGATTTGGGGATTTTGGAGTTGAGGGTTGCAGCACTCATTACCTGGCTATTGCTCTGGCAAGATCTCTGCTTCTAGGAAAGCTAGAAATTCTGTAGTGCCTCTTGGCATGGAGTCTTGAACGTTGTCTTCGGTAGTGATGTGGACATGGTAGGGAAAGTTGGGTAAATCCGGAAAGTGGGGAACGTTGTCCCAACGCTTGCGGAGTATTTTCTGGGTGCTATCCATCCATTGGTAGCGGTAGCGATCTGGTTGGGGTTGGTCGTCGATGATGATGAAGTATTCTGCGATCTCCAAAAAATCAGTGTTCGTCAGCGTGACCCGAGCCCGAAAGTAACCTCTGTCATCTAGATCTCTTTCTTCACCAATTGAGAAGGTCTCAACTACGGGACTGGCAATCAGTCTGGATTTAATTTCGGTGAGATACTGCTGGGCATCCATTCGTTAACCAATGGATTGCAAAACACCGAGTCGCATTTGGACGGACTGCCACATATCGTAGAAAGCGCTCCACTCAACAAAATCCATACTGTCACCCAGTCCTCCGGCGTTGAACTGTTGGTAGAAGGTGTCTGAGGGAATGTGATACTGGGTTTCGTAAGCCTGGAGCTTGGCTTGAAGATCTGAGGCTTGTTGAAGGGCGTGGCTACGCTCCAGCTCAATAATTTTGGCGAGGGAACGCTCCATGAGGTTGCTGTGATAACCCCGTTGGTAGAGGGTGTTGAGCACCTGCAACTGATCTAAAAAGCGGCTTTGGGCAGGCATGGCTAGTGGCCTTAGCTATGTAAGTCTCAGTTTATCCCAAGCTACAGGGGAGACATTGAGCTAGTCGCCTCTGCATACTCCACCCGATCGATCTTTAGCTCGCGCCCGGAGCGAATGTCGCCCATCGGGGACTTGCAGGTGGGGCAGGCGTATTGCAGACCAATTTCGGGCTGGTACTCGCTCTGGCAGTCGTGGCAAAAGGCCACCAGCGGCGTTTCGCGAATCACCAGCTCGGCTCCGTCTAAAAAGGTGCCTTTGGCCTGCACCTCAAAGGCGAACTGTAGGCCCACCGGCTCTACACAGGTAAACTTTCCCACGGTCAGGTGTACTTTCTCGATCGCAGGCTTCCCTGGCTGTGCCTCCCACCAGTCGCGCACGGTAAGAATTAGGGCCTTGGTCATGTCGGTTTCGTGCATGGTGGGTTCCTACTGCCACGGCTCATCCACATTCATATTCGCCTCTTCGTGGATGTACGAAGGCTTCTCGCGGCGGGGTAGCTGCCCCGACTTGACCAAATGCGCCATGGTGTCGCAAATGACGCGGGTCGCCATTAGCGCCGTCATATCGCTGACATCGTAGGGGGGCGAAACCTCGACCACTTCAATGCCGCAGACGGTGGTTTCCTGCACGATGCGCTTGAGCAGGTAGAGGGCTTCGCGGGGTAGCAGACCGCCGGGTTCGGGCCAGCCGGTGCCAGGCACAAAGCCTGCGTCGATGCAGTCGATGTCGAAGCTAATCCAGACGCAGTCGGTGCCGTCGGTGGCGCGGGCGATCGCAAAATCCGCCGCCGCATCGAGGCCCATTTCGGTGATATCGGTGACGGTAAGAATGTTGGTAGCCCGCTCGCGGCACACCTTCACCCCCTGGCGGGGCACTTGCCAGCCGCCAATACCCAGCTGCACCAGGTTTTGGGCCGGAGCGTTGGCCATATTGGTGGCGTGGAACCAGGGGCAGGTGTGCATGCGCTCATCCAGGTCAGTCTCCTGGGTATCGACGTGGCGATCGAAGTGGATGATGCCCACCTTTTTGTCGCCCAGGTGACGGCAGATGCCCCGCACTGTAGGGAAGCCGATGGAGTGGTCGCCGCCGAGCAAAATTGGAAATGCCCCCGAGGCAAACACGTGGGCTACACCTTTGGAAATCTGGTCGAAGGACTTTTCGTTGTTGGCCGGAATAGTGAACACGTCGCCCACGTCGCAGAGGGTGATACTTTCTCTCAAATCAATCCCCATCTCAAAGTTATAGGGGGTGTAGAGGGCGGAGATGCGGCGAATGCCTTGAGGGCCAAAGCGAGTGCCAGGGCGGTAGGTGGTGCCGCTGTCGTGGGGAATGCCGACGATCGCCACGTCAAACTCACCGACCCGGCGTACATCTTCGACGTAGGGCGCTTTGAGGAAAGTGTTGATGCCTGCGTAGTGGGGCAGCTCGCCACGAGAAAAAGTGGGGATAGTGCGATCGCGAATGCTCGCCGCCGCTTCTAGGCCGTACTCTAACCCTTGAGAAACCTCCTGCTGCCAGCCGGTGAGAGGCAAGCGGGCTTCCATCTCCAGGGCGCGCTGGGCCTCACTCGAAGCCCCATTGGGGCTTTGAAATACGGGATCATTGGAGGGGTCGGTAGTCATTAAAAAGCCTCGTAGGGATGAATTGAGCACTAGACTAAACGCGATTCCCGGACCAGATACAGCAAAGCCCAGGAAAACCAGAGAAGTTGAATAGTTCAACTCCTAGAATCCTCCCGGGCTTTTATCCCGCCGTGTAGTTAGCGATTGCCCCTAGGGGCCGGTCTTTGACCAACGCATCACCAACCCGCCTCTCTCGGACCAGCCGTTTGACCATAGCCGTCAAACCGGAACCCTAGAGGCTTTAAGTTTTTTCATGCAGATACTCTAAGCCCAGAGTCAGCTGTGGTCAAGGCTTCCTTCGACTCCGCTCAGGAAACGGAGTCGAGTTCTGTTGGCTGAGCGGAGTCGAAGCCAGCAGAACCGCGAGGCCGAAACAAGTGCGTATGCTCGGGGTTGTAGAGCCGCGACCTGACCTTCTGCCCCCGCAGCGCTGGGCTAATCACGTATAGCGTAGTGCGAATCAGGTCTTGCTCGCGGGTGGTTTGGGCCATCTCTGACAGCGGCACCACCAACAGCTGCTCATCGGGCCAGCCAATGCGAAAGCAGATCGCCACGGGGGTATCCGGCTCGTAGTGTTTCAAAAGTTGTGCCTGGGACTCCCCCACATGGCGGGCGCTCAGATACAGGCACAGGCTGGTCTTGTGGGCCGCCAGCGAGGCCAGGTCTTCTAGCTCTGGCACCTGAGTACGCCCGCTAATGCGGGTCAGAATAATCGACTGCACCAGTCCCGGAATGGTCAGCTCGGCATTGAGCTTCGCCGCCGCCGCCTGGTAGGCACTGATCCCCGGCACCACCTCAAAGGGCACCTCTGCCTCTGCTAGCGCCTGAATTTGCTCGTGAATAGCACTGTAGAGGCTAGGATCGCCCGATTGTAGGCGAATCACCGATCTTCCGGCCCGTACGCGCTCAATCATCAGCGGCAAAATGCTTTCCAGCGTCATGGTGGCGGTGCCAATACGCTCGGCATCGGGGCGGGTCCATTCTAAAATTTGTTGAGGGACTAAGGAGTTGGCGTAGAGAATGACATCCGCCTGGCTCAGCAGGCGTTGAGCCTTCACGGTCAACAGCTCCGGGTCGCCCGGCCCGGCCCCAACGATGTAGACCCCCGGTGCCAGGGGTGCGACCTGTGAGCAGGTGTCTGCAGGAAAATCTTGGATTTTAGGGGAGGTCACAGGGCTAACCATAGAGCAAATGTCAACAATTCACACAGCCCTCAGATCATAGCCACTTTGTTTCAAGTATCCGTAAACCCTAGGCATTTCCCCGGAATTTAGCTGCCGTCTCAGGAGATGGGAACGGTAGATGCACCCTGATTCGGACCCCTGAGGATAGCTAACTCAGGGGTCTTTTTTTATAGCGAAGGCTGAAGATGGGGCCGGTAAGAACAAATTTCAGATTTTGAATTTGGGATGGTTATGATGGCTGGAAGATTGATCCGGCGCAGTAGCAGGGGGACATGAAGCCATACCTATCTCGCATTGATATTTTCCCGGTCAAGTCGCTGGATGGGGTTTCGGTGCCGCAGTCAACGGTGCTAGGCAGTGGGGCGCTGACGGGCGATCGCACCTACGCCCTCTTCGACAGCCAAGGTCACGTCATCAACGGCAAGCGCAACGCCGCCATTCACCGGCTGCGTTCGACCTTTTCTGCGGATGGGCAGTCGATTACCCTGGCGATCGCGGGTGATGAGCCATCAGTCACATTTCACCTTCAGCGCGATCGCACCCAGCTCGAAACCTGGCTAGCCGACTACTTTCAGCAGCCCGTCGCCCTGCAAGAAAACCGCGACCTCGGCTTTCCAGACGATACCGAAGCGGCAGGGCCAACCGTAATTAGCACCGCCACGTTGCAGACCGTTGCTGATTGGTACGGCCTTCCCCTCGACGAAACCCGCCGTCGCTTCCGCACCAACCTTGAAATCAATGGCGTCCCTGCCTTCTGGGAAGACCAGCTCTTTAGCGCCGATGGCACCCCTATCCGCTTCACTATGGGCGATGTGGTGCTAGAGGGCACCAACCCCTGCCAGCGCTGCGTGGTGCCCACCCGCGACACCACCACCGGAGCCGCCACCGACCGCTTCCAAAAAACCTTTGCTCAGCAGCGTGCCGCTACCCTACCGAGTTGGGCACCCCCGCAGCGGTTCAACCACTTCTACAAGCTGGCAGTCAATACCAATATCGTGGGCCAGAAGGGCAAACGCCTTAACGTTGGAGATGGTGTTAGCGTGATCTGATATACGCCTAGACCATTACATAGGGTATATCTCCCCCGATCACCTACAAGCCGAGACCGATGCGAAGCGCGACATGCCCCCCACAGTCTAGTATGTCCGTCGGGTCCAGGGCGGCGGAACGTCCCTGGTCGAGGGGGTCTGGGGACAATCGAAATGTCCCCAGCGGTAGATCCGGCTACAAATCCCCGCCTCTCGCTTCAAGGTACAGGCTATGACCACCCACTCTAGAGATACTGTCCCAGCCTCCGCCTACGTTCACATTCCCTTCTGTCGTCGTCGCTGCTTTTACTGTGACTTTCCCATCTCCATACTCGGCAACCAGCAGCGAGGTGAAACCTCCGGCACCGTTGAGAGCTATGTGGACGTGCTCTGTGCAGAAATCGCAGCCACCCCAAAGCTGAATCAGCGCCCGCTTCAAACCGTCTTCTTCGGCGGCGGCACTCCCTCGTTGCTCTCCATCCCCCAGCTTGAGCAAATGCTCACCCAGCTCGATCGCCACTTTGGCATTGCCCCTGAAGCCGAAATCTCAATGGAAATGGATCCAGGTACCTTTGATCTGGACCATTTGCAGGGTTATCTAACCGTCGGCATCAACCGCATCAGCCTGGGCGTGCAAGCGCTGGACGATGCCATGCTCGAAAGCTGTGGCCGCTACCACCGCGTTGCCGACGTATTGCGTTCTGTCGATTGGCTGCACCAGGTCGACATGCCCAACTGGAGCCTAGATTTAATCTCTGGGTTGCCCCACCAAACCCTGTCCGAATGGGAAACCGGGCTGCACAAAGCCGTGGCGCTGCATCCTCACCACCTGTCGGTCTATGACCTGACGGTAGAACCCCAAACCGTATTCGCCAAGCGCTATCAGCCTGGGGACACGCCGCTGCCCACGGATGAGCAAACGGCGACTATGTATCGCTTAGCCCAGGCATTCCTCACCGCTCAAGGCTACGACCACTACGAAGTCTCGAACTACGCTCAGCCAGGGCACCAATGTCAGCACAACCTGACCTACTGGCGCAACCAGCCCTACTACGGCTTTGGTCTCGGGGCGACTAGCTATACCCAGCACCAGCGGGTCAGCCGTCCTAGAACGCTAGTGACCTATGCAGAATGGGTAAAGGACTTCCAGGCCGCTGAGGGAACCCATAGCGAACCGCCAACACCAACCCTGGAGCAACTATTAGATCGGTTGATGGTGGGCCTGCGATTAAAGGAGGGGATCAGTGGGGATGAAGTGCGATCGCTCTGCGCCCCCGCCCCTTGGGCCACCCTCAAGGACGCTCTCAATTCCCACATCGCCAAAGGCTGGGTCATTCTAGAAGGCGACACCTGGGACACCCTCCAGTACCTGCGACTCAGCGATCCCGAAGGATTCCTGTTCTCAAACGTCGTGCTTTCTGACTGCTTTCGGGCGATCGAAGACTGGCAAGAGAGCTAATGCTTTTGTCGCAGATTTCGCCTTTAATGCTGCTTACAAATCGCGGATATAGATGTCTTGAAGGGTACATTGCTTGGCTACAATCCACGCTGATTAGAGCTGGTGGGCAATGCCCATCCTACCCAGGGATTGCAAGATTAACCTCCTTAAAACGGTGCATTGCTTTGCGGATGTACTCTCACAGCCCCCATCTCCTCGCC
>NZ_JADEXE010000030.1 GCF_015207265.1 Nodosilinea sp. LEGE 07298
GCCACAGCCACCACCGCCGCCACCAAATCCACCGCCGTAGCCGCCACCGTACGAACTAGACACAGAAATAGGTCGTTCCGAAATATCCTCACGATAGGTTCGACGGTAATTGCAAAGGCTACAGGCGTAGCCCACTTCTTTTTCCCCTTTGCTGTAAGCTTTTGCTGGACGGGTCACCCAATTTACTCGGTATATGCTTCGTTTACCGCAGCTAGGACAAGACCGTTGTGTAAAGAAACGCAATAAGCCTATCCCAGTCACGATCGCCATGAACCCGAGCCATATTCGAGGGACAGTCATGATCGCGGTTGATGTTTGAGCACTTTCAACATCGAGAATGCCTGTCGGAAAACGTACTTTGATATCTAAAAACTGCCTCGGTGCTATGGGTTGGTCGACAACAAATTCCAGAGTATTCGGTCCTACTTGTCGGCTGGTTGCCGTGACTCCTTCACTTGTAACCTGACTGATTTTACCGACCAGTTCATCCGGTAGATGAACGGTTACTTTGCCCTGTTTAATGTCTGCATTGCGTTCTGGAAAGAGGGCTCGCCAATAAATCTGGCTGTTTTCTCCCTGGATTTGTACACCTCCGATGACGCGGTATTGCACTTTAAATGTGTGAGATTCTGGAGCGGCTAAATCGTGCCGCCAACGAATCCAATACTGATTGTCCTCAGTTCCAGTTTGAATCGGAAGCTGTGCGTTCCCTTCATAGACTGCAACATCCGTAATTCGTCCAACTTTATCGAGGGGGATATATCGATAGCGTTGATTGGTGTGATCTGCTGTAAAGGTGTATTTTTGCGTTTCGGTGATCACCATGTCGCCGTTTGATTCTAGGTCGATATCGACATTAATGAAGTCCCAGTAAAAGGGTGAGGCCGCTTGAGCCAGGCCGATGCCTAAACTGATCAAACAGGTACACAGGCCTATGGCTAACCAGCGCCCGAAACGGGGTATAGTTTTGACGTTAAACATGATTCATTCCGTTGAATGTTCGTTAAGGTGTTACTTCGGTTGTTCCACCTCAATGGCTTTAACCTTAGGCAAAACAAGGGTTAGGCAGACCATAAGCCGCGTTATGAAACAGGTTATGAATTGCGGCTTGGCACTGTGCTTTCGAGTTGAGCTTTCCCTATCAGTTGCTATGCTGAAAGGCATCAACGGTGAAAGAAACCCTATTTCTCTAGCCCATGGCTGCTGAGCATGAACTCTTCCAGGAAGCGCAGACCCAGTGGGACCTGGAGAAGCTGTACGCCGATTTGGCGATCGCCAAACAAGAGATTGCCCCTCACAAGCAGCCGTCCTTAACACCGGTAGAGCGAGAACTCTTGCGAGGGTTGCTCTGCCGCTACAGCCCAACCGAGATTGCGGCCCAGCGCTTCACTGCGCCTAAAACCGTTGAGGTCAGCCTGAGCAACAGTCTCTACCGCTATGTCGAAGTCTTGACCCAGCGTGACCTGAATACTCTGGAAAGCTGGCGGGATGTGGCGAACTGGTTAGCCACGGCAGGCTATGAGTCGGCGCGGCTAGAAATCAACTGGTCGCAGGTGCCGGATGTGCCTGTATTTTATGGGCGGGAAGAGGAACTGACGACGCTTAAAACCTGGACCACCGAGCCGCAGGCCTGCCGCATGGTCATGGTCTTGGGGCCGGGCGGCATCGGTAAAACGAGCCTGCTGGTGAAACTGGCGGAGCAAATCCAGAACCAGTTTGATGGCTTGATCTGGCAATCTCTGCGCCATGCGCCGCCGCTGGAAAAAATGCTGCACCATTGGCTCACGCAGTTCCGCAGTCTGCACCCTGTGCCCGCTGGGGACGTGCACGACCAACTCTGCGGCCTGACGGAGTATCTGCGCACCCGTCGCTGCCTAATTGTGCTCGATAACCTGGACACGATTTTGCGCGAAGGAGACTTTGCCGGACACTACCGGGACGGCTACGAAAATTATGGAGATTTGCTGCGACGACTCGGCGAAGAACAGCACCAGAGCTGTGTCTTGATCACCAGCCGGGAGTCGACCAAGGAAATCGTCATGCTCGATGGACCCAGTCGCCCGGTGCGATCGCTGGAGCTGCCCGGCCTCGGCCCCGCCGCTGAAGGCATTTTGCAAGAGGCCAATCTATCGGACGAAAAGCAGTGGGGGCAGCTCATCCGCATCTATCGCGGCAATCCCCTGGTGCTGAAGATTGTCGCCTCCAACATTCGCGAGTTGTTTAGCGGCAGCGTCAGCAACTTTTTGAAGCAGCGGATTACCCTGATTACCAGCGACGTGAGCTTTTTGATTGAGCAGCAGTTCCAGCGATTGTCGGTGGCGGAGCAAGAGCTGCTCTATACCCTGGCAAAAATTCGGGAACCCGTTGATGTGGAGCGGCTACAGCAGGAACTCACGCCAAATATCTTGCAGCCGTTGGGGTCGCTGGTGCGGCGATCGCTGGTCGAAAAAAGTGCGGCAGGCTTTACGCTGCGGCCCGTAGTGATGGAGTACGTGTGCGATCGCATGTCCCGTGAGGCGTCGCCATGAGCTACTGCATCAACCCCAAATGCTCCCAGCGGCAGCAGTCTGACGCGTTAGTCACGTGCGCGGCCTGCGGCACGGATCTGATCGTGTGCGATCGCTACCGGCTGCTGCGTCCCCTGCGAGAGCTGGATGACTGGCTGCCGACCGATATTTTTGAGGTCGCAGATCAGGGCAGGCTCAAAGTCATGAAGGTACTCAAGCAGCCTAAATGGCAGCCCCTATTTGAGCGAGAGGCCCAGACCCTCCAACAGCTCGAAAATCCCGGTATTCCTAGGGTCGAGCCGGACGGCTACTTCACCGTCACGACCTCTGAGGGCCAATCGCTGGCTTGCCTGGTGATGGAAAAAATTGAGGGGCTGACGCTGGAGCAGTGGTTAGCAAAGCATGGCCCCGTCGATCAAACCCTGGCTCAGGAGTGGCTACGGCAGGTGAGCGAAATTTTGGCCCTGATTCACCAAACGGAGCTGTTCCATCGAGACATCAAGCTCTCCAACCTGATGCTGCGATCCCAGGGACACCTGGCCCTGATTGACTTTGGCTCCGTTCGCCAGATGTCAAATACCTACTTGGCGAAAATCGGCGGCCAGCGGGATATCACCAGCATCGTTTCCCCCGGCTACACCCCTCTAGAGCAGATCAACGGCAAAGCTGTACCGCAGTCAGACTTTTATGCCCTGGGGCGATCGCTGGTTCACCTCCTGACCGGCCAACACCCGGTCGACTTGGAAACCGATGACGCAACGGGTGCCTTAAACTGGCGCGGGTCTGCTCCCCACGTCGATCGCTGGTTTGCCGAACTGATCGACGACCTAATGGCCCCCTTCCCCGGACAGCGCCCGCTCAATGCCCAAGAGATTTTGCGACGGCTCGATGCCAAGCCTGTGAGACCGAGTCAGAATGCCGAGCAATTCTGGATGCAGTGGCTGATGGGGCTCAACATTGCCCTGCTGCTCGTGCATGGGGTGTTGGGCTGGCGCTGGGTACAGCAGCAAAACGCGCGACCATTTTTGGAAACAGGGCAGGCGGTGGTGAGACAGTTGCCCTTAACCTAAACCTGCCCCTACGAAGTTGCCAACAATTCCCGCGTTTCCGATGCCGCTGCCCGCATCGCATCTTCGGCCGTGCTATCCCCTGTCAAAACCCGCGAGAGGTAAGTCTGCAGAATGCGAGACGCCTGATCGTATTGAGGAATTTGGGGGCGAAAGACGGAATTATTCTCTAGTGCCTCTAAGACCTCAGGAAAGAAGGGATACACGCCCGTGATTTCGGGATCAGTGTACAGGTCAGTACGGCTAGGCAGATGGGCCGAATTGAGGACAAACTGCTGTTGGGCCGCAGCACTGGTGAGAAATGCGATCGCCCGTCTCGCAGCCTCAGGATGAGTCGCATTTTGGGCAATGCCAAAGCCCCACCCACCGCGACAGCCTTGGGGAGCGCGACCAGTCGCCGCCACCACCGAAGCTAGACCCACCTGTCCCGCTAAGGGCGAATCATTCTGGTTCGCTCGTTTCCAGAAATGGGGCCAGTTTCGCACGAATAGGCTTTGCTCTCCTAGAAACTGTCTGAAGGACTCCGTTTCGCCGTAGCTGACAACCAGTTGCGGGGAGACGCCCTGACGCATCGTGTCCGCTAAAAAGGTGGCAGCGGCGATAGCCTCCGCCTGATCCAACCCCACAGCTCCCGTGCTCGGCTCAATCCAAAAGCCGCCATAGCCCGTCAATACTTCGACAAAATTCACTACCAGCCCCTCATACTGGCGTCCCTGCCAGAGATAGCCCCACGGAACCAGGCCCTGGGCCTGCACTCGTTGAGATTGGGCCATCAAGGCTTCGAATGTTTGGGCGGGTTCTACTCCCAGCTCTGCCATGAGCACCTGGTTGTAAAACAGCAGCCCCAAGTCAGCCCGAAACGGGAGCCGATACAGGGTATCTTGGTAGCGCCCTGCGGCCAGTTCACTCGGCAGGAATTTTGCTAATTCCGCTTCAGGCAACAAGTCCGACAAATCTTGCAGCCACCCTTCGCTGGCAAACCAGGGCAGCCACACCACATCCATATAAACCAGGTCATGCTGCGGGCTACCAGTACTGAGATCGGCGGTATAGATCGCTTTGGCCTGGTCAGTGTTGTAATCCCCCTGGACCAGTTCCAGGCGAATATCGGGGTTTTGGGCTCTAAAGTCGGCCACTAGCGGTTGCCAGGCTGCTGCCTCATCCAGCGGCACCACAAACGACAGCGGAATTGGACCCGATGGAGGCCAACTCACCCACCAAACCGCCAAGCCCAGGAGTTGCACCAGGAGTAACCCGGCCAGAAAGGCGATCGCTAACCGATTAGGAACTTTGAAAAACGGAAGACGCATGAGTCAAGCCTGACCGTGACCAGTCTCGTCCAGAATAGGCGAAGCTGGCCTGGATTGAGCACAAACTATGCTGCTTAAGGGAAAGCCCCCAGCGGCGAAGGCTAATGCTTACGACGCGGCCCGTCTTCTCTTCCAACGTCATATGAGGTGATGAAGAGACGTATTTTCCGATTTCCTGTGGATATCTGGAGGGAGTTGGGCTTGGCGCTGATAT
Organism: Nodosilinea sp. LEGE 07298; assembly: GCF_015207265.1. Taxonomy (GTDB): domain Bacteria; phylum Cyanobacteriota; class Cyanobacteriia; order Phormidesmidales; family Phormidesmidaceae; genus Nodosilinea. Next base: position 5,099 of record NZ_JADEXE010000030.1, read on the forward strand.
AGGGAAACTGCGATCGCCTAGCAGCCCCCTTAGAGGGCTGATTCGACGGTTATCTTGTCTTTGGCCTTACATATGAGACAAATGCTCGCTCGCTAATCCAGCATATACCCCCGATAGCGTCGGCGCTTAAGGAGATCCTGTATCAGCCGATGGCCGTCTTCAAGGTCAACGCACAAGGTTTCACGCTGGCCACCCTTGCCGGTTCGGCGGCCACCCCACTTGCGCAGTAAGACCCATTCACCAAATAGGTTCTGACGTAGGGCGCACCAGTAAGTAGGCAAGTCGATGTAGGTTGGGTTGAGGCACGAAACCCAACGCCCGCATGGGTACGCTATCGCTAACCCATCCTACATTTGAATTGGCCAACTCACTTAGTAGCGAGTAATCAAGCAGAATATGGTGTAGTAATCAGCTTTTTACTCTTTAAGTTAATAAAGCATGTTACGCAGAATCCCCCTAGATTCTGACGGCAGAAACTAGAGGGATTAATAATTAAGATTCAAACGGATTTTTGAAGTGGAATAATCCGCTTACGATGCTCAACTACAGACCCGAGGGACTTCCTCAAATGAGTTTTGCTACGCAGAGATGCCTCGATATCACTTGTAAAAGGGTTTAGCTTCCTAGATATCTATCGCAGAGCTCTCTAAGCTTTAGGGAAGGAAGTATCAACAGCTAAGTAGAGTACCGTTGATTGATTTTGAGAGAATAGATCCAGACGTTAACGAGATAAAAACCTCCTACTTAACGATGGCTGAACTATTTGAAATCGAGGAAGGTTTTCTTTTCCTCTTGTTATTAGGTTAACCCCTATATTGGTCAAGTCATCGGGTTGATACCAAAGTTTATCTTTCGGTTAACCGCTACTCTCATCGCCCTCAGCAAGCCGCCGCAGGTAATAGAGCCGCCACCGCTCATCTGCCGTCAGCGTTGGGAATACCCAAAGACGGGTGGGCATTAGCTCACCCGTCTTGATGCTCCAACTATCCACTGCTTTCAAAGAGAAACCGGAGGCTTCCGCAGAAGCCTCGCGGCGAAACCCACTTAATCCGGCAGAAGGTCTCTGGCTAAGGCTTCTGCACTGGCCAGGGGATTGTTAAAGTCAAACGCCATGCTGAGGGAGCGGCTCTGACCCAGGTAAACCAGGGTAAAGCCCAGTTGAATCCGGCTACTGCTAGCGGCGCTAAGGGCCAGATCGAAGCTGGCTGATCGCACGTCTAGAACACTGCCGATGCCGTTGCGGGTAATGAAGGTGCTGATGTCACCAAAGGCACCAACGGCGGCCTGAGAGCCTCTCAGGGAGGCTTGGGCTACGGTTAATCCAGCGTTAGCTGTTTCCATAGCAGCCAGGGGACCCGCCACCCGAGGATCGAGGTCGATGGGGGTGTTATCTACCCCACGCTCAACCAATCGCAGTGCCGCTTCGGCCCCCTGGAGGGTGCCGTTGGCAGTAATTAATGCCGTTTGCAGCCCACCAATTTCGATACCCAATCGAGTGATGCGATCGGGGCGACGAGGCACGCACTGTCGTCCTACAAAGGGAATGTTCACGCAGGACTGGTTATTCTGCTCCCGCCGCAGTTCTGCCTGGCGATCGCGAATTTGCCGGTTCAGGTCATTCACTCGGTTGCGGGCACTGTTCACCGCATTTTGGGCATTCCGCAGTTCTTGCGTCGCAGAATTACGCTCTCGTTGGACAATACCTCGCTGCTGGTTGACTGTGTCCTGAAGGCGATTGACAGTATTGCGGGCGTTCTCCACATCTCGCTCAGCCGCTCTCAGCTCAGCCGTCGCATCATTCACGGCACTCTCAATGACACGGGTCGCTTCCCGGTTGATGAAAGCAAACAGGTCATTCTCAAACCGACCAGAGATCCGGAAGTCGGCGGCGCTGGTGAGCTGTCGGCCACTGGCGCTGATATTACAGCGGAAGCGGTTGAAGACATTGCCGCTGGTCTGGAAGCTGAACTGGTTCTCACTCACCGAGAGGTCGGTGGCGCTGGTGAAGCCCAGCAGGCTGACAGCTCCAGAGAGGCTAGCCCGCAACGGCAGGCCAGGCCCAACCTGGAGGGAAACTGACGGGTTGGCCCGACCATTGGTGCCGCTGAGGCGAAATGCACCATTCAGCATATTGATGCCCTGCACTTCGCCCTGCACCTTAGCTCCTTGAGCGGTGTCGATGTTCACCGATAGATCCGCCTGCAAGCCCCAGAGGTTAACATCCACGTCACCTTGAAGCACCACGACCCGATCACGAGCGGTCACGTCCAGAGTGGTGGTGACGCCCAGCCAGGTACCCTGCAGGAACAGGCGCTGGTTATTCAGCGCAGCTCGCGCACCCGCTAGGTCGAACCCGGCCAAAGATGCGGTGACATCGCCATTGAAGGCCACCGACGAGGGGCTGATAATGCCATCCCACTGACCGTTCACCTGTAGCGGTGAATTGGCGGGAAAGAGGCTGAGGTCGCCCCGAACCTGGAAGGTGTCGTTGAGAATTTGCACATCGCCATCGAAAATCTGATGGTTCAGCAGCGACAGGTGGGTGTGCCCCGCCAGCCGGAAGGCGTCGGTTTGACCTGGATTAGTGGCGCTGGGGGTGTTAATGGCGACTAGGCCAGCTACTTCCATATCCAGCACGTTGGTGATATCGCCCGCAATCCGGAAGCCGGTGCTAAAACCCTGGGAGCCAGAGGCGGCTAACCCAAAAGCGGCGTCGAACTGGGCCACATTGGCGATTCCCCAAGTGCCGCGCAGCAGGGCGACCAGGCCTTCTTCCTCGGTCGAAGCCGATGCAGGGGGAAGGGGAGCGATCGCAAATACGTCCCTCGCCTCTTCATCGCTGCTGAATCCCAGCCGGTCATACACCCGTTGTCGGTCGGCGGTGACGCTGGCAATCTGCTGGAACTCACCAGGGGTAGTGACTAGCCAGCCTGCGCCCATTGTTAGAGGGCCGAAGGAGACATCGGCGCTGTTGACCCGGTGCTCTAGCGGTACCGACTGAATCAGTTCATTTAACGAGAAGGTCTTGAAGCCGTTCAGCAGGTGGGCCAGGTTGCGGTAGGCGTCGATTTCGATGCCAGTATCGTCGGAGCCGAGGCGCTCACTGCCCAGGTATTCGGGCAGCTTCAGGAAGTTGTTGGGCAGCGGGAAGGTAAAGCGCAGGTTGAAGTCTTCCGGCGGATCGTTGGGGTCGAGCAGGTAGTCGCGATCAGTGAAGAAGCGCTTCAGCTTCGAGAGCACCTCGCCCACTTCCGCCAGGTTGAGGCTGGGCTGTGGAAACTGAATGTTCGTCTCCAGGTTGAGGCCTTCCAGTCCTAGATAGTCGAGGCCCAGCTTGTCGTAGAACAGGGGAATGGGGATGGGAATGCCGGTCTGGTAGACCACAATCATGAACAGGTTGTGCAGCTCCAAACGGCGGCGCAGGTCGCGGGTGTCGGGCAGAGGCAGGGCGTCGATGTCGGGAATCAGCAGCGAACCACCCAGAGTCAGCAGATCGAACTGATCGATATCGGCGTCTACCTGAAGCAAGAACAGACTGCCGCCCGTGAGGGTGCCAAAGGAAAGGCTGCGCAGCTCCACCCCATTCAGGGCTGGCAGAGGCAGAGGAACTGGGGTAAAGGAAGGGTACAGCAGCCGCACCGGGGGATCGCCCTCGTTGACGTGGGCATCCAGCCGGATTTCGCCCGTGGGGGTGACGGCCAGCTCAAAGGAGAAGCTGTCGGGAATCTCGACATTGAGATACTCCCGGAAGCTAGCGGGCAGGCGCTCTAACTGGTCGCCGATGACGTTGAGGGCATCGCCTAGACCATCGGGGAATTCGCCATCGGTCACCTGCTCTAGCAGGGCCACTAGCTCTTCGGTATGGAAATTGCCCTCATCGTCGAGAATCTTAATTGGCTCCATGGGGATACCATCGGGGATACCGCTTGCGATCGCACCCAGTCCCACCGCCTCTAGCAGCAGTTTGGCCGGGGTGAGCGGAATGCTCAGCGGACGCACCACCTCGAAGCCGCCGCTGGTTTGGAAGCTGGAGGTGGCGGCGTTGTAGCCAAACACCGGCACCTGGAACTTGACGGCACCAAACTCGCCCAGGTCTAAATCCCAGAAGGTGATGCCGTTTGCTTCGGTCACCTCGACGGCTTTGAGGATGGAGCTGCGGGGAATGACTCGAATGCCGCCGCTAACGCTGATCGCCAGTTCCGTTTCAATGGTGGTCTCGACCGGGTTGGCAGGGTCGAAGGTGTTGAACAATTCCAGGGCAGGTTGGCTGTCGGTGACGCCGAACAGGTTGTTGAGGTCTGCGGGCAGGCCGACGCCGATGCGAGCCGATAGCTCAATGGACTGGCCCAGAACCACCGCCAGATCGGTCACATCGATGCGGGCAGCCCCCAGGGAAATGCTCAGGTCGTCGTCAATTTCAATGTCGGGGATGTTGAAGTCGAAGGGAGCCAATACCCGATCTGCGGTCACTCGCACCGAGTCGTTGGTGGCGCGGAAGGTGGCGTTGATCGCTTCCGGTAGCCGAGATTGAACGTCGGGGTGCCAACCGTCAAAGGTAAGCCCCACGGCGGCTTCAAAAATCCAGATGCTGCGGGCTACCCCGACAGGGTCGCGGCGGACAAAGGAGATTTCGCCAAAGGCCATCGCCATTGTCGCCCGATCGCTGGGCGGCAGAGGCAGGGTGACGGTTGCCACATCGGGCGCAAACACCAGGCTGGTTTCGGTGGCGGTGCGGGCCAGGGTGAGGGTGCCCTCAAAGTCGAAGACCTCTTCAACCATCATCCGCCCTGAGGCCGAGAGGCTCCACTCGGCGGGTTCGGCGGGCTCACCGGGAACGGCAATCGGGCGGCTGTAGGCCATCGCTAGGCCGGTGACGCCAAAGCTACCAACGCCTTCCAGTTGGATCAGATCTCGCAGGCCAGGGGCCGAGCTGCTCAGCATCAGCGTGCGAACGCCTTCTCGTTGGGCGTACTGGGCGGATAGGGAAATGCTTTCGTCAAAAATCACAGCCGCCACATCGCCCTGCACCTGCCAGTCGGAACCGGACAGTTCAAAGTCGAGGCTGAAGCTGCTAAGGGAAAAGTCGGTGGCGATCGCAACCGTTTCACTCCCGATAATAGATACAGCGGCGTTGATTTGGCTGGTGGCTACTGGGCCTGAGCCGTCTACAGTGCGCTCCACACTGAAGTTAGCTTCGCTAATCGTCAGGCCGCCGCCGTTGGCTGGAAATTCCCAGGCTCCAGCAGATGCCGCGCTGAGAGAGAACGCGCCGGTGCCGGTGGTGATGCTAGCAGCAATGTCAGCAAAGGCAATGCGGGGCAGTTCTTCGGGCAGTGCGGTGCCATCGAGGAAAAGGGTGGCGATCGCGCCCAAATCCAGCTCAGCGATCGTCCAGTCTAGGGTATAGCTGCCGTCGGCGCGAGCGACCTGAATCTGCGTATCAAGTTCGACCTCGCCGCTGCGGATGATGCCGCTGAAATTGCCGGTTACTGAGTTGCCCTGGCCGACAATTTGCAAAGCAATTTCCATCGCCTCTAGCGACAGCCAAGGGGCACCGGGGAGAAGACCTGTGGGTAGCTGGGCGTTGAAGTCAAAGGTGAGGGGGCCATCGTCCTGGGTAAACATCAGGGTAAGACCGACCTGAGCTGTACCGAGTAAGGTTGCTTTGCCAGACAGGGCAACCGCATTATCTAGGCCGGTTACGGTCGCTTCTTCAAAATTTAGGGTCTCGGTTTGAAGCAGGCTAAATACATCTCCCAAAGGAAAGTCTGACAGTGTTTGGGGGGTAAGGGTAAGCTGTCCTTCAGACAGAGCGGTCTGTAGTGCAGAGGAAATTGTATTGATGGTAGACATCAGTCCTGGTCTCCTAGAAATGGGGGCAATACTTGAATCGTTGGATCGCAGGTCACACACAAGTACGAGACTGGCACGCTCTGAATCTTTGTCAGTAGTCAGTAACTCGTTGTGTAAGGAAACAGAGCTTCTCGATGCCTTTCCCTAGGCAATTGTGTGCTCTCAATCACACCCTCCGGTAATCTGTATCAAGTTCAAGTCGAAAGAAAAAGGCTACAGCGATGTCAATCTTGAGGATTATGAGAGAGATAAGTTATCCTTCTAACCGACTATCAAAAGAACTAAAAGTATTCTCTATTAATGCTTGTATTTTCAGAAGAAAAAATTGAAGCTAATACTTATTTATAGCCATAGTCACGTTGGTTAGGACATTCAGAAACCCTATGAACGTTCAAACGTTTGAACGTTCATAGGAGACCTGTCTTAACCAGACTAGCCACAGCTATAGTTCTTTTTTATACAGGTAGAGATATATTTGCTGACCTCTAAGAGTGTTCCAACTAAATACTTATCCAGAGTTTTACGGCAACAGGCCCAACGAGTCGAGCTTGTAACCTCAGAGGGGACATTTATTTAGATGGAATACTCTAAGCGAATGCCCCCCAGCCCATTAGGAATGGAGCAGAGGAGCATTCGCAAGAGCAAAAACCTAAGCCGTAAAGTCAGTATCTAGATTCTCTTCGCGGAGTTGGCCAAAATCCACGGCCCCTTTGTCGCGGTTCTCTTCGCGCAGCTTATCAAAGTCAACTTTGTCAAGGTTCTCTTCGCGCAGCTTACCAAAATCAACTTTGTCGAGATTCTCTTCACGGAGTTGGTCAAAGTCTACGGCAGACTTTTCGAGATTCTCTTCACGAAGTTCGCGGAAACTAGGAGCCGCGAAAGCCGGAGTAACCGTAACAGTAGCGAGAGCAGCAGTCAGAATAAAGAGGGCAGTGCGTTTCATAGTGTTTGACTCCTTTGAGGGCTAAAGAGTTGTTCAATCAATCAACTTGAGTCCTATAGTGCTGGAGCCCACTGAGCCCCTCCTGACTCCCCTCTGAGGTGACCTTAAGGGCTACCTGAGAATCCTGAGAAGAGACCCAAAACTAACTGAGTTACAAGCCTCGCCTTAGCGTTTCATCTCAACCTGACGAGAGCGCCTGGGGCATACATCGCCTGGTGCAAGAGCAGTTGGGCCTTTTTGCTCGGTGTTGGTATGCTGTCGCTGCTCCCGCTGCTGGCGTCGCCGTTCAAGGCCGCGAGCGAGTTCATTTGAACGCGCAGTCCTCCGCCAGGGACTGATCAGATCGGCCAAGTTCACTGAGCCATCTCCGCTGGATAAAGCTGTCATTTTTTAGTCATGGTTGATTTATAGACTGCGAATGTTCCCTGGTTGACTTGGCTCGTTTTGCTCACTCCCTGGAGATTAATAATGATGAATCGCATTGTTATAGGTGCCCTAGTGGCCGGTGGGATTGGGGCCGTCCTGGTGCTACCCAATCTCAGCCATGCCCAAACCACCCACACCGGCAGCGTTGAGCGGGTCTGGGAAGATGGCTTTCGACTCAACACAGGCGATCGCACCCTCCGGGTCGATGCCTGGGATGTCTACGGCGACAGCACCGCCAGCTATGTCACCATCGGCGATGAATTGACCATCACAGGCGAATTTGAAGGTCGCGAGTTTGATGCCTCCACCATCACAGGAGCGGGCTCTGACTCTACCAGTGCCGTCTCAGCAACGGAGGTGCCGTCGGAGGCTCCAGCGGCAGATCCCAATCCTGGCCCTAATTCCAACGCCTACAGCGGCACCGTTGAACGAGTATGGGAAGATGGCTTTCAGCTCAATACGGGCGATCGCACCCTGCGGGTCGACACCTGGGCTGTCTACGGCGACAACACCGCCAGTTATGTTTCGGTGGGCGATCGCATCACCATGACCGGTGAATTCGAGAACGGCGAATTCGATGCCTCCACCGTTCGCCCAACTCCCTAAACTCCATAATTAGTAACTCCCCCCTGGTTGGATCTCTCGCCCATGCGCATCCTGCTGGTCGAAGACGACCCCGCACAATGTGAACCCCTGCAGGCAGCGTTGACCCACGCTGGCCATGTGGTCGATGCGGTTGAAGATGGCACCACCGCCCGCTGGCTGATGGGTGAAAAAGACTACGACCTGCTCATTTTCGACTGGATGCTGCCCGGAGAAGACGGCATTTCCCTGTGCCAGCATTACCGCCGAGAGGGCAAAGCCGCTCCCATTCTGATGCTGACGGCCAAAGACACCACCGCCGATAAGGTCATGGGCCTAGATGCCGGGGCCGATGACTATCTGGTGAAGCCCGTCGATGTGGCAGAACTGCTGGCGCGGGTGCGCGCCCTGCGACGGCGATCGCCCCTCTGGTGCGGCGATGTACTGCAAGTGGCGGATCTGGTGCTCTACTTAGATACGATGCGGGTGGAACGGGGCGATGATAACCTCAAGCTCTCCAGTCGCGACTTTCAACTGCTGGAATATCTGCTGCGCCACCCTCGCCAGGTGCTTACCCACGACCAAATTGAGCAAGCCCTCTGGGAATGGGGCTCAGAACCCGAGAGCAACGCCGTCACCGCTCGCGTCAAACGACTGCGTCAGCGACTGCGCAGTTTGGAGACCGACACCTGGATTGAAACGGTCTACGGTGTCGGCTATCGCCTTGACCCTCCTGAGTTGTGATCGATGGCAAACCTGGCCCAACGCCTGTATCAGCCCTGGCAAAACCTGTCGATCCGAGTGCGGGGAGCGGTGATCATCGCGATCCCAGTCACCGGTATGTTTACGGCACTGTCGGCCTTTGCCTGGCTCAAGGCCAGCTTGGCCGAAGACGAAACCTGGGTACAACACACCCAAACGGTGCGGCTCGAAACCAAATACCTGGTCAAGGCTCTGGTCGATGCCGAAACCGGAGTGCGCGGCTATGGCCTGACCCGGCAGGAGGAGTTTTTGGAGCCCTACCGCTGGGCGCAAAGCGAAATTCCCAGTTCTCTGAACCGCCTCGAAATTCTAGTCAGCGACAACTCGGCCCAGGTGGAACGGGTGCAGGACATTCGCCAACTGGCGGACGAGAACCTGAGGATTTTTCAGCAGAAATTAACCCTCAAGCAGGAACCCCAGCTGATTCCAGCGGAGCCCAGCACCCTGGTACCCGCCGCCGCGCTTTACGCCTGGCTGGAGGAGGGCAAAGAGACCATGGATGCCGCCCGCAACGCCATCGACCGCTTCATGGCGGTCGAAGAAGCCTTGCTGGCCGAGCGGATTCAGCACCGCGATCGCTACCAGCAAGGGGCCTGGCTGGCCTTGTGTTTGCTGGGGGTGATTGGCACCCTGGCCGCCTGTTTCGCCATTCACCTGTTCCACCAGCTAGAGCGAGAACTGGCTGACCGCGAAGCACATCTCAAAACCACCAACCAGCGTTTGGAAAACGCCTGCAACCAGCTTCAGCGGTTTACCGCCAACGCCTCCCACGAACTCCGCGCCCCTCTAGCGGCGGTGCTGAGCAATGCCCAGGTCGGTCTGATGGCCCTGGATGACGTTGACTTGGAGGATCCTGAACCCGATCTCCGATCCGACGACATTCGTCCACGCCTGGAAAATATTGTGAGTCTGACCAAAACAATGACTACCCTGGTCAGCGAACTGCTGTTTTTGGCCCGCTATGAGGGACTGCTGGCTCCAGACGACCTGCAAACGGTCGATCTAACCGACCTGGTGGCTCAGCTGGCCAGCGATTGGCAGAGTGAAGCCCAAACCCACAACCTTCAACTCTCCTCGCAGTTGCCCGCTACTGCCGTCATGGTCAAGGCCGACGCCAATCTACTACGTCAGGCGATCGCTAACCTCCTCAGCAACGCCTGTCGGTACACCCCCGCTGGAGGACACATTCAGCTTCGGTTACGGCAGCAGGAACACCAGGCCGTGATTGAGGTGCAGGACGACGGTATCGGCATTCCCAAAGAGTCGCTGCCGATGATTTTTGAACGGTTTTACCGGGTTGATTCAAAACGAACCAAAGCCTCTGGCGGGCTCGGGCTGGGGCTAGCCATAGTCCAACAAATTGTGCAGGCTCACCGAGGTCAGGTTGACGTGACCAGCATCCTGGAAGAGGGATCAACGTTTTCCATTGTCCTGAACTCGTTAGATTGAACTCGGGAACTGGCCCTAGAGATTGAAAGTCGATTTAGTCCCCTGAACAGCCACAACAACGCCTAACCCTGCACTCAAAAGAGCCGAGTGTAAATTTCACACCACACAAAGGTTTCAGCAATTTTCGATCAGTTGCGCGCGCCGCAACCATGCCACGGCTGCATCTCCTGCGGAAACCCTCTTTACAGAGAGCATCCACGTCAATCGAGAGCTTTAGCGACAAACGGGGCATCAGCCCTTCTGTCGTCAGAAACCCTTAAGGGCTGGCTCAAAGAGCATTCCGGCGTCGAAACTATACATCGTAAAGGCAAGGTTGTGAGCTTCGACACTTTGATTCTGACAAATTAAGCGCTTGAAGCCTTTTTTGCTCTCTTATTGCAGTGCCATTCTTTTACAGGTGAGTTTGAAGAAACAGCGTTAACTTGTGCCAAGCATCGATGGCAGCAGCGGCGTGGTAAGACTCTCGCTCATGGCAGAAGAAGCCGTGAGTGGCTTCGGGGTAAAGCATCAACATACAAGGCTTGCCGAGTTCCTGAAAGCGGGTTTCGATTTGTTGAATGCGATCGCGGCCAATGAACGGATCTTGCCCGCCAAAGACCAGCAGCATTGGCACAGTAATATCTTTTACGGCCTCGATCCACTCGTCTAGCACCATGCCGTAGAAGGGGGCAGCGGCGGCAATCTCTGAGGAAAAGCGGCAGGCAGTCAGAAAGGTGAGCCCGCCTCCCAGGCAAAATCCGGTCACACCGATGCGTCCAGCATCCACTGTAGGCAACGCTTTGAGATAGGCGATCGCGGCCTTCAGATCCTGCTCAACGGGCTGACCAAAATCCAGGCGATACATGGCCGCCATCGCCTGATCGACCTCGTCATAGCCAAAGGTGATGTTCTCACCCTCTCGGTAGTACAGGTTGGGGGCCAGCACCGCATAGCCATCCTGGGCCAGGCGAAGGGCAATATCGCGAATGTGACGGGTCAGGCCAAAGGCTTCCATCAGGAGCAAGACAACGGGCAGTCGTTGGTCAAAGACCGGCCCTGAAGGGCCATCGCCCCCGGCAGGCTGGCAAAAAAAGGCGGGCATCTGACCATCTGAGGTGGTAAAGATTACGTTGGCATGTTCAACAGGCATGGTTGGTTCTCCCACAAAACCTGTTGTCAGCCTAGTGATTGGACTGAGCCAGCGGCTAGAACAAAACCGCTCATCTTTGGGATATTCCTGCTATACCAAGTCCATCTCGGGATCTGTGGTTTTTCTACCGGCAGAACTCCACTTCTAGACTTGAATGAGGTTGATTAGCGTTGCCGAAACTGAGTTGGAGTGACACCCACTAAGCGCTTAAAGCACCGCGTCAGATGGCTCTGATCGCAAAAGCCGACCCTGACGGCAATTTCTGCCAGGCTGAGTTCACTGTGGCGCAGCAAAGCCTGAGCCTGCTCTACCCGCCGCTGCAAAATGTATTGATGGGGTGAGATCCCCTCGCTTTGCTTGAACAAACGAGCAAAGTAAGCTGGACTAATCTGGGCGATCGCTGCTAATTCCACCAGTTTCAAGTCCTGATGCAGATTCGCGTCAACATACTCCTTGACCTGATTTCGCTTCGCTTTGGAGAGTCCACTGGCAATGCTAGAAAGTCGGGGCTGAGTCTCACAGTAGTCACGCAACAGATGAATGACTAGCGCAGTTTTCAGGTTATCCACCAGCAAGGAACTGCCCAGCCCTCCCGATACCACTTCCGCCTTCAGCGCTAAGACCAGGCTTTGAATAAAGCTGTCTGCCGTATCCATAAACTGCGGCAGGAGTTGAATGCGATCGGGGTTCACCCAATCTTGCCCCACTTGCTGAAGCAGAGCCGGTTCCAGCGCCAGCACCATGAACTGGGCGTCACTATCCCAGCTACAGCGGTGAGAAACGCCAGCGGGAATAATGGCGAGGCCGTCTTGGGGGCGTTCTTCTCGGTGGCGCTGGCTGTCGAGCCAGCGATAGCCAGTGGGGTTGGCAGCAGCATTGGGGAGGCCGATCGCGATCGCGTGCAGGGTATGCTGATGCTCCGCCGTAGCAAACTTGGGTTGTTGGTATAGCTCTAGATGAATGTCGTCCCATCCTGCGCTAGACAACACCGCTGGTCGAGGCAGCAACCCTTCAGCTGGGTTAGCCTCTCGGTGATTAAGCACAGTAATGGACTCTGACACGTGCGCCATCCTTTGAACTATTCAGCTGAAGGAGCTTGTTTCATGATCGGAATCTCGGGCTCATCGGCCCAGTAGTCAGTGGCTTCGAACTTGCCAACTCCAGGGATAGACCGCGACAGCCATTTATCAGAATCAGGGTAGTAGCAAGCATCATAGGGAAGATTTTCGCCCATCATCAAAATATCGACTGTCTCGTTGGTGTGATTGTAAAACTGATGGGCCATTCGCTCTCCGCGAGGAAATGAGATGGCGTCACCTTCGTTCACTTCAACGGTAGTCTTGCCGTACCGCAACAGGGCTTTGCCCTTAAGAATTAGGCAAAATTCGTCTTCATGAACATGGTAATGAAACGGACAGGAAAGGCTTTGTGGTTTGAGTCGTTCAACCACAACTCCAATATGACCCTGTCGGCTATTCATTGAGGGCGTCAGCCGTTTAGACCAGCCGGTGTAATGTTCGGAGTGATGGGCCTCTTTCCACTCCAACTCATTCATGTTCACAATCTTAGGGGTATCTGGCATAAAATTTCCCGATGAAATAGATTAACGATTGCTGTTGCGCTGGTGGGTTGGCCTACTATGATTTATTCGTGGGAATTTTCTTGTAGCACTTCCACAGTTGCTATAGCCCTGTACATTCCAGACTGCTCTGCTGATGGCTCAATGGTCAAGGTACCCTGCCACGGTTGGCCAGCTTCGTCCTCTAATATCCAAACTTTCTTAACGCGGCCATTGGTCTCTTCTCCGTAAGGTCTCCATCCCGCTGATTCCCATTGCGCAGCATAGTGTTGGGCGATCGCCTCTGCACTCAGTTCAGATTCAATCGTGGCTTCAACTTCCACAAAAGAATATTCATTGGGTTTATTGCCGCTAGCTGAGCTACCTTGCGGAGTGACAATAGCCCCCACTGGAGGACTCAGCAACGGCATCGGCGATTCAAAATCTGGCGGCTGAGCACTGGCAAGGTCTGATCGACAGCTTGAATTATTGTCGGGAACAGGAGCTAAATTAAGATCTAAGCTGGTAGTGTTGTCTGCCTGAGAAGATGCTAATACAAGAATGCTCTGACTCTTATCTGCGCTGCAAAAAATAAGCTGATTATTCAGCTGCGCAGCACTCGGGATAAATCCACCCAGGTCTCCTGCAGTAAGCATGGGCTCCTCCCAACCCTGCGATTCCAGTTGCTGCCTATATTGAGCGGCCACAGTCTCAGGTGGTTGAGAAACGTCTAGTAAGACCCGATAGAGATCAACATCCAATCCTTTAACGCGGTAGACCATACTGACAAGTACGGTAGCCTGGTCGGGTAATGGAAGTTGTATGGGAAGGTCGTTGGGCAACTCATAAAGGAGTATTTGTTGGACCTCCAACAAATCTGAATTTAGCAAACGTAAAACAATTTCGGCTGGTATAACATCATCATCATTTTTCTGAATCTGTCCTAACACCGGAAGCTGGGTACTGTTAAGCAATGCAGCGGTTAGAGTAAGCGGCACCATGAATCGGTCAAGACGCATGAGTCAAACCTCAAAAGCAACTAAAGCGGACGGTTCTGAGTGCCTTCGCCAGGAGTGACAAACAGCATTGAACTGGGAGCATTTACCTTAGCCGTGTGCCATACGCCCTGGGGTACAATCGTAAATTCACCGGGCTTGCTCATCTGCACCTTTGTTTCCCCGGAAACTTGCTCTAAGATAAATTCAACCTGACCTGAAAGTAAACAAACAAATTCATCTCCGGCAGGATGCATTTCCCAGGTGTCCCAATCTTGGGTAAAGGTATAGTGGGAAATCAGCTGCTTTTCTTTAAAGTCACCAAATTGTTGTTCTAAATCTTCAAAGAAAGTGGCACTCACCGGAACAGGAATAGCGCTGCCATTTTCATTCATCACAACATATGTTGAACTAATGCTAAAAAGTTTGCTCATAGTTGAATCACAAAACGACGAAACGATCATTTAAGCGGAGTTCAGTTTACAGATTCTGTTTCAGAATTGGAAACTCTGACTCATCAGTCCAGTAATCAGTACTTTCAAACTTGCCAACGCCACCACTAGAGAGTGATATCCACTTGATAGAAATAGGTTAATAGGAGACTTCATGAAGCAAATTCTCCGACACTATCAAAATATCGACTGTTTCATCAGTGTGATCATAAAATCAATGGACTACCCACTAAAATAGTTATATCCTGCACATCCCTCGAAAAATGGAGCAATTTGTTTCCGAATGAGTAGTCTTTATCCACCAAGTTGCCGTCGACGTTGAGGACGTCGGAAAAAGAAATAGATAAGAGCACCAATACCATTAGCAAACAGTATAATCAAAATCCAAACAACCTTGGTGTTACCAACATTCGCTTCTTGGGTTGCGCAGTCAATCAGCATCCAGATCCAAAATACGAAACCAGCCAGAGCAATAACGCCAGGCACTAGAAACCAGGCTAAGCCAAATGGGTATAATAAAACCGAATCATACGAATCTACAGAAATATCAACCTGATTTTGATTTAAGCTATCGACCAGATTTGGATCACTGGGGGAGATGTCAACTAAAAATTGTTCACCTTTTTTGTTGGTAGCAATTGCTTGGCTGCGATCGTTTTTGATAGAGACAGACTCTATTTGACCTTGTTCGGCAGCCTGTATTAACTGATCCTGATTCCAGGCATTATCTTCTGTTTTTTTGGCACACGAAGTAGTCAGCAAAGTGGCTATCAAAAGACCTAGGAATAAGAACAGAGCCCAACGTTTAGCTTGTTTATTAGCGCTGACATACAGGATTTTATTAGATCTCAAAACCCTCATTTTGCTTAAATCTGCGTTCATGTCAAACTTTTCTCGTCTAGCCAGAATAAATTTTCTCTAATCAACCGTTTTCTAAGCAAAAGGATGAGATTTGATGTGAGATCGCAATCATAGTCTCAATCATCGCCAAAACTTAGATAAGGAATCAGTTTCATAATGCTCTCCTTATGCTTAATAAAGGATCGGGGGAGAGAATGCTCAACGTAGTCGCAGCTTCTTAGGGAGTAAGCTGCGATCGCTCTTGCAGATTTGACGATGCAGATTGCTAACCACGAAACTGATTCAATTGTACCAATTCAGCAGATTCTCTGGCGAAAGAAATCTAACGTAAGGTAAAAACAGGCCAGGTGAATTTCGAACTTAGCGCCGAAGCGAGAGGGTAAACGCAGTGCTATGGTCAGAGCTGTAGCGGTTCGAATATGGTTCCAGAAGGTCTATTGAGTCAGGTAATATATCCACAAGCTGGCGGCTTCAGAACCCGAATTCACTGATGGGTGAGCAGGGTATATTCGTCGAATCGGCGCTACTCTAGCTGGGCTGATGAGCCGACCCTCAGCTATTTTCGTTACCTGATGTTCCCAAAGCGTTGCGAATAGCTCGCTCAACGGGAACGTAGAAGGAGGGCGATTTACCCGTAAGCTCAAATGGTCTAGCTGCAAAAAGAGGTGGTTGAGCCATGAATCGAGGTTGAGATTCGCGGTTGATCTGAGCAGCATGAACCAGGAACGGATGGCAAAGGTAGACTGTCCCTGCTTCCCCTGTGGCGAGTACTTCAGGACACAGCGCTGTAGAACTCAGTTGGGCGCTCAGCTCGGCAAACGATAAACCTTCTTCTCCGGCAGGTACGAGAATGCGAGCTACTTCACGATGCGAGCTAGCTCGCATTCGGGTGGGGGCACACTGCTCACCTACATCTGAAAACAGGAGCAGCATTAAAAGAGCGCGATCGCGAGAATAAATGTTGATTCGGTACGACAAAAAATCGTTAGGGTCCGAGTCTTTACCCGCAAAGCTAGCATCTACATGCCAGCCTGTATCGCCAGTGTCTTCGTTCGCCGGAAATCGCACCGGGAAAGACCCTAAACTGCGCCTCGGCTTCCAGTTTCCTTCACCCACCAGTTGATCGAAAGCCCGATGCAGTTGGGGGGTGTTAGCGGCCTCTACAAACGGTGGCTGAGCATATTCCCCCAGCCAAACAACGGGCTTCTGCCAGGTCGATTTGTCTTCAGGATCGCAGCCAATATCGGCCCAAAGAATCTCCCGGCAATGGTCGGCGAGTTGACGAGAGAACGCCTGCTCAACCTTGACGTATCCATCGTTGATGAATTGTTTAACTTGCTGATTTGTTAGGCTCATTGATTAATGTCATGGTCAAAGGTTAACCGTTCTGCTTTAACTCTGCTTTTCCATCTCGACCCGTAGGCGGTTTTCCTGTTCCCGCAGTTTTGGTGTAAAAGCTTCGCCGAAGTCTTCATCGGCAAAAATAGGACGAATTTCAACTTCGCCGTCCTGAAAAGGGCTGCGCTTGATCCAGGCGATCGCGTCTGCCATCGACGGCACCTGCCAAATCCAGAAGCCAGCCACCAGTTCTTTGGTTTCGGTGAAGGGGCCATCCGTAACCGTGCGATTTTTGCCGGAAAACTGCACCCGTACTCCCTTAGAACTGGGATGTAGTCCTTCACCAGCCAGCATTATTCCGGCGTTAACCAGTTCTTCGTTGAACTGGCCCATTTCGGCCAGCATGTCTTCGGTGGGCATCACTCCCGCTTCAGAGTCGGAGGTGGCTTTGACGAGAACCATAACTTTCATGGTGAAATCTCCGGTTGAATGATTGTTGGTGCTTAGCGCCAGAGTGAATAGAGTTTCAACCCTGGCTCTATGGGTTAGTCGAATAGAGAACGTCTAAATCGACGGGTCAGTTGACTTTTTAGGTACAAAAATTCAAAAATTGTTCAGTCGTCAAGTGGCTCAACTCCCAGTCGCTCAAGTCGTGCTAGGCCGTCCTTCATGGCGTTTAGCACTTCGGGCGAGTGCCCCTGCCAGTCCGTGATCTCGCCTGTAACCCGCAGCGGCGCGCGCGATCGGAATGACTTGGTCGGATTGCCCCGAAACTTCTGATTGGTCAGGTTGGGGTCTTCTTCAATCGGGCCAGTCGGTTCTACAATGTAAATTCTGTCAGGACCTTCACCGACAGCTAGCTCCGCTCCCCACGTGGCGGCATCCAACGTGCGGGTGAAATAGACGTGGGGTGTTGTTCTGGCCTGATTGCCGAAGTTCGGGGTGTGGCCTGGCTTAATTAAATCGCCTGGCTTTAGATCAGCCCGAGTGCCGTGGTAAAGCGGCCAATCCGTGACCTCGCCTGTGACCCGCAACGGCTCACGTGAGCGGTATAACATCGACGGATGTCCTGGAGACTGGTGATCCGGCAGGTCGGAGGTATCTTCAATCGGGCCAGTCGGCTCTACTCTGTACACTCTGCCCAAACCGTCGCCGATCGCTAGTTCTGCCTCCCAGATAGCTGCATCCAGATTGGGGGACAGGTAGACATAGGGTGTTATTTTGTCCCGCTCACCAACGTCTGGAGAATGGCTGGGCTTGATCAGATCGCCTGGTTTCAGCTCAGTACGGGTGCCATGGTAAAACCGCTGCGTCTGCAAGTTGTTTGTAGCGTTAAGAATGCCTGGGTTCATGTCTGTATTTTTCTATGTTTGTGATGTGGCAGTGCCCAGAAATTAAGAATTAACGTTCCTGCCGAGCATAGCTGACCGTCAACATTTCCCATTGGTGTCCATCTGGCTCGTTCCAGTAGATCAGACGGCCTCCAAACTCTGTGTTGACCTGCATATCCATGCTTCCTCTCAACATACTCCGGTACTCGATTCCAGCCGCTTTGATTCGTTCAAGAATGGCATCAAACTCGGCTTCGGTGACCCGGAAGCAAAAGTGATAGATAGGGAAATCTTCTTCCGTTTCTTGGAAGTCAAGCGTTAGCCCACAATTTATGTAGACAGGTGAAAATGGACCAACACTTTTCTCTGCCCACGCAACCCCAAGGAGTTCTGACAAGAGCTTGGCCGACTTCACTTGACTGCGAGAAGGAACGATCGTGTGATCAAGTTCTATGGTCATCAGCATTCTCCTGAGTCTGTATAAACCTTGAATGATTGTTTGAGTGCTTCAGTTTTGGTGCTCATAGGACTCCTTTTAGGTCGAAAGTTGTGAGGTTCAGGTCAGTCATTTTCGTCTCACCACATCTCATTCGCGATCTTTTGGCGTCGAGCCAGTTCCTGCTCATTCAGTTCTTCATTGCCCACGGTTCCAGGCCGGATATCGCCATTGGGTTCATAGGTGCTCATCACCACGCCCGTGGTCGAAACTTGAGAGCGCACGAGCCGCAGCGCAAAGGGATGGGCCGTCTCGCCAAAGAGGCGCTTGCCCTGCCCGAGCACCACTGGAAACGTCCAGACGTTGTACTCGTCTATCAGGGTTGCGGGCTGCAGCGTTTGAATCAACTGGCTGCTGCCGATAATTTGCAGGTCAGGGCCAGGTTGGGCTTTGAGCGCAATGATGGCCGAGACGACATCGCCAGAGAGCAGGGTCGAGTTGTGCCAGTGGAGCGTCGTCAATGTGCTCGACGCTACGTACTTTTTGGTGGCATTGAATGTCTTTGCGATCGCATTGTCATCGGGCTGGTAGGGCCAGTACGCCTCGAAAATTTCATAGGTTCTACGACCGAGCACCAGTTCTCGATCGGTACCGTCAAATCCTGATGCTGAGAGGTCCATGCCCTCGTCAAAGAAATTGGACATCCAGCCGCCCAGGGTAAACCCGCCCGTCGGGTCTTCTTCCGGTCCGCCGGGAGCTTGCATAATGCCGTCGAGCGACATAAACGTAGATACAATCAGCCTTCTCATGGGAGCACTCCCGTCATTCCTAAAACGATTCGCAAATTAACCCAACGGCCTAGAACGTGATGCGTACGGCAGGTGTGCTGCGATTCGCTTCGCCGTGGTAAACAGCTTCAATGTTGTTACCGTCGGGATCTAGAACAAAGGCGGCGTAGTAGCCTGGGTGGTACTGGCGCTCTCCAGGTGCGCCGTTATCCCGACCGCCGTGAGCCAGAGCCGCTTGATAAAACGCGTCCACTATGGCGCGATCGCGGGCCTGAAATGCTAAGTGATGGCGTCCGGTGAGCATCCCCTGCGCAGCTTCACTGTTGGACGTTGAAACGAACAACTCATCCGCCCAGAAGAATCCATCACCGGTACCGCCCATCGGGACATGCAGGGCATCGAAGATCGCTGTGTAGAATGTCTGGCTGGCGGCAAGGTCTTGCACGACTAGCTGAATGTGGTCGATCAAACGACCGCGATATACTTCCTGCGCTTCCATAGCTTGTTCCTGTCGATTACAGCTGCCAGAGACCGTGATCATGGCTCTCTTGAAGAACAATTGCGGTTTGCATTCCGGCTACCCCTTACCGCCAGCAGCCCGCTCAATCTCGGCGATGTCAATCTTGACCATCTGCATCATGGCCTCCTGGGCTCGTCGAGCGCGTTCTCGGTCGGAATCGTTAATCAATTCGATCAGGCGGGTCGGCACGATCTGCCAGGAAAGCCCCCAGCGATCTTTGATCCAGCCGCAGGCAACTTCTGATCCACCATCCGCAAGGGCCGCCCACAGTCGATCCACTTCGGCCTGATCGTCGCAGTAGATCTGGAACGATACGGCTTCCGTAAAGGAAAACTGTGGGCCACCGTTCAGCCCCATGTATTTCGCTCCGGCCAGCGTAAATTCGACGGTTAGTACGGTATCAGCGGGTCCGCTCGGGGTGTCAGTCGGCGATTTTAGAACCCGGTCGATGCTCGAATTGGGAAGTAGCGAAACATAAAACCGTGCGGCGTCTTCGGCGTCGCCATTGAACCATAAACAGGGTACGACTTTCTGCATGATGTTCAAGTTCAATCCAATTTAGGGGGAAAATGCCTTTGCAAATTTGTTCGGCGACTTAACCATTGCTGAACACAGAATTTCACTAAATTGTGGTGGATGGGCAGTGCCTACCCTACGGTTTCCGCAAAATTTTCTCCATCGCTTTGCCTTTTGCTAGCTCATCGATCAGCTTATCCAAATAGCGAATTTCCTGCATGGTTGGCTCTTTAACGTCTTCCACTCGGATACCGCAAATCACACCTTTGATTAAGGCTCGCGAAGAATTCAGGTGAGGAGCTTCCGCAAAGAATGTCTCGAAATCTATTTGCTCATTGAGTTGAGCTTCCAACTTTTCTTGGCTATATCCTGTTAGCCAACGAATGATTTCATCGACTTCTGCTTTAGTGCGTCCCTTTTTCTCTGCCTTAGTAATGTAGTGAGGATAGACGCTTGCAAAGCTCATTGTATAGATTCGATGCTTAGTCATGATTCTTATTTACTCCATTCGCCTTTTCAGAGCGGTGCCCAGATGGCCTTCCTCTCGGTGCATTGTTGCGCGTTGGCGGAGCCTCGCCTTAGCGTTATGCACCCTAATTCTTAGCGTTGACGCTGCACTAGGCGCGATCGCAGTCCTCACCACTTTCTGACGCGAAGGGAACCGAGATATGCTCGTGAATGATCTGCCATTCATCCTGGTGGCGCTGGCAGGCGGCGGTAATGCGGAGACACATTTGAGCGGCAGGATGGTCGGGGGCGATGCCGACAAAACGGGAAACCCAATGGGCCAAAGCTAGATCGCCGCTGATGGTGATGCTCAATTCCTGCTGATCCATGCCAGAGATGGTAGGCATATAGGGCATGCTAGTTTCCCACATCTGGCGGCAGGCAGCGATGCCGTTAAGCGTCAGGGGTGGCTTCATATCGAAGATGACGATTTCGGGAGCATAGTGAGCCATGATCTGATCAAGGTTTTTGTCGCAGATGGCCTGGGCGTGAGCTTCAATCAGGTGAAGAATTTGGGCTTCTGCTTTGGTGTCAATGGTGGTCGCTGTCATGGAAGTTAATCCTTACAGGTGAGTTGTTGGACGACAGGACTTACAGCTGAGCGCCCTACTAATGTCCTGCTGTATGAAGTAGTCGTTTGGGGGAGGGGCAGATCGACAGGGTAGCGGAAATATTTTCAACCCAATTTTCGTAGGCGTTTGTCAAAAAGCGGCACTCTGGTTTTCGCGATTGGGGTTTCACGACATTACCCCTCCTTTGGCGCAGATTAGTGAGCGATCACAATGGGAAGGCCATCCCGAGTCTGGTCGGCGCTGATCCGCCGAATGGTGCCGTTGCGCTCGTACTCAAAGGACACATCCTCAATCCGCTGGAGTTGCCCTCGGCTGAAGTAGCTAAAGTCTACGTCACCCATCGACTGGGGGCGGCCGCTACTAAAATAGCGAAAGCGGGTGCCATCAATACTGCGCAGGCGACCGATGCTGTCGTAGGCCAATTCGACATCCCCTAGGGTACGCAGGCGGCCATCGGTGCGGTAGTTGGCCTCGGTGGTGTAGTCGCGCTGGTCAATTTCAACCAGGCCGTTGGCGTGGATTTTCAGCCGGGCTCCAGGAATCGCAAAAAAGGCACCCAGGACGTTGCCAGCCGAGTCTACATAGATCGCCTGAAATCCGGCAGCAGCAGGATTTGGCACATCCTCTAGACTAAACTCTACCGATTCAAATGGGGTTGGCGCTGGAGCTGTAGAACTAGACTGGGCGATCGCGCCTTGAGCAGAGCTAAGCAGTAAGACGACGCCCAGCCCTAACCCAACCGCAGTCTGTGCCCAGGTTTCTCCCCTGGTTAAGGTGAATATGGAGTAATGTTTCATAATGACAAAAACCTACCTTCGCTCGACAAACCTTTAATGTAGCTGAGGTATTTATCCTACTAAAGTAGCGGTACAAGATGTTTAGTATTGTTAATGCGCTTAAAGGGCCTTTGAAAAGCGATTTGCTGTAGCTTTAGTCAAACGTTGATCCATCGTAGGAAGCCCCGTCCAGCCCCTTTCACGGTCGAAAACCAATATGGGCAGAACTGGTAAACCGGGCTAGCCCAAGGGGAAAAGGGATAACGTTTAAGTTGCTAAACCCTGCCTCTTTCATCAGAGTAACCAATTCATTCGGGCTAAAGCAGCGGTTGCCCCAGTGCCACTGAATCAGTGAACCGAGGATTCCTGAGCGGGTCACCACCAGAATGAGGGGAGCGCCGGGCCGCAGAACTCTAAACATTTCTTTGAGCCCTTCCTTGGGTTTGGGTAGGTGCTCTAGCATGTGAGCGCTGATCACGGCATCAAAGACACTGTTTTCAAAGGTTAGAGTTCTCACATCGCTTTGGCATAGCTGATGCTGAATGTGGCCTTTAGCCAGTTTTACCTGAGCTGTTTTAAGCATCTCAAGCGACAGATCAATGCCGACAATGTTTACGTTCGGGTTGAGAGTTTGGGCAAAAGCTAGGCTAAAGGCGGCGGTCCCAATGCCGCAATCACAGATATTTTTATGCTCAGTCCCGTGCGGTAGATAACCTCCTTTGCGTAGCGATCGCCAGAGCTGCCGGTAAGCCCGACCATAGCCCAAAATTTGAAGATGCTGATGCCACCATCCGGCAGCCTGATTGTAGGTTTTAGCGAGTTCTGAATTGGTGGGGTAAACCCGCTGAACTGAAACCTGCCACCAACCAACGGTCCATTCCATTGGGCAATCTCCGAGTAGAGCAACTGTAGTTACAACGTCGCTCTATATCTCAACTAAATCCCTGATCTAATGGATAGTTAGGAGGATAGTTGGCAAGACCTGAATGATCTATTTACTGCTCTAAAAGCTGCCGGATGTCTTTAGGGATTGAATGATTTTCAGCGTAATTGGGGTTGGCCTTACCGCCCCTTAGCTGTCTTAATTGACCAAACAAAAGTGTAAGGGGAAAGGCCAGCAGGGTCGGTATAATCTGTCCTCTTATTTCTTTGAAATCCCGTTGTCGCCAGGCTAGAGTGAGCATTTCCCAGTGGGCAATGGTGTGGGCGATCGCATCTCTCTGTCCTAGCCGGTGAGCCCGCTGTAGAGCCGTCCAAGCTGCCTCAAAGTCTTGCTCTAACATGGCCGATTTTGCTCTAGCAAGTTCTAATTCAAAGTGTTGCCAGATAATCGCTTTCATCGGTTCCTCCGCTAAGGTTGGGGTGGGGCGGTGAGCTGCTGTAGCGTGAAATAGTAAGCCGGATCACCGGTCTTAAAGAGGCCAAACCAGGCGTCTAAAACGGGTGCATCGTACAGATCGAGCGCTTTAAAGATATGGTAAGCAAATTCGATTGGAGCCGTTGAATTGGCCGTAATCACGTTGTCGGCGGTGACGGCAGGCTGGTTTTGATAATGGGCTGCCCCTCGGTAGCCGGTGGCTTGCAGGTATTCGACAGCATTGCTGGTATGGAGTCTGTCATCTAAAAGCCCAGCTCGGGCTAGCCCGGCGGTCGCTCCACAGATTGCTGCGATAGGGATGCCTGCTTGTAGAAAAGCTTTGGCTGTTTCTAGAATTTGAGTGTTTTTGCCGTCGTCCCAGGCTTCGCCGCCGGGCAAAATCAGCATGGCACCGGCCTCCACTTCATCTAGGGATACATCGGGCAGAATAGTCATGCCGCCGATGGTGGTAACGGGGTCACCGGACAGCCCCAGAGTCTGCACACAGTAGCGTTCGGGACGTTTTTGGTAGTCTGGGCTGTTGATGGCTGCGATCGCATAGCCGGTCTCCCAATCGGCCAGGGTGTCGAACACGAAAAGATAAACAATCTGTTTCTCCATAGAAAATGCCTCTTTTACGTCTGGGACTGCTGCCACGTTTCTCGGGTTAGCTGCCACTCAATCTGGTGCCACCCTCGCGCCGTCATCCAAGCCGGGCCGGGGAGGGTGCCGATGGCCACAAACCCATACCGCTCGGCTAAGCGAGACACACGTCGATTTTCGCTAACCGATATGCCGCGAATTTTGCTGAGGTTCAAATCGTCAAACCCAAAGTTAACCAAGGCTTGCCCTACTTCAAGCGCATAGGCATAACGGCCCCAAAACTGGGGTGCCAGCTCAATTCCGAGTTCTACCTCTCCGGGGTCATAGCCACTCTGTCGCAATCCGCCACAGCCAATAAGGACTGAATCGCGGCGATCGGCAATGGCTAATTGATAGTTGTGCCGGGGGTATTCGTTAGCCCACTGGTTAAACTGCTGAAGCAGGTTACGGTTAAAGCTGTGGCTCATTTCTGCGGGCGAACAGAACTCGGCAAAGCGAGGTTCGGCATGGTAGGCCAAAAAGGCCGCTTCATCCGCTGGGATAAAATCGCGTAAAAGAAATCTCCGAGTTTCAATTTTCATCGGACCTCAGCTAATGGGGCCTGGTTCTATCCCATAGACACACCTTCTTTATCCATTCTGGCTCAAGTGCTTGCAGCAAGTTTTAGAGAATTTACTCCTCACTCAACGGCTTTGGCGACTTGAAATGATAGTCTATTCGGTAATTGGAATTCGGCTAAGCAGGCCCATGGCAAACGGCCTCAATGTTATGTCCATCTGGATCTAACACAAAGGCAGCATAATAGTTGGGGTGGTAGTGAGTTCGTAGGCCCGGAGCACCGTTATCTTGACCACCTGCTTCTAATGCAGCTTTGTAAAAGGCCTGTACTATCTCACGGCTTTCAGCCCGAAAAGCAATATGCAGTCGAGGGGTATTGACATCTCCTTGGCCAACCCAAAAATCTGGATTCCCTTCTACACCAAATAACCCTGCGGCAGAGTTAGTAGGAGAGGCACTGAACTCGCTCAAAAATTGATAACCTAGGGGGGCTAATGCCTTGGCATAAAAGACTTTACTTTTCTCAAAATTACTAACATTGATGCCAATATGGTCAATCATAACTTTCGCTGCCTACCTCGCTTGTAGGAGTCAGTTTGTGAAGTGAATTTAGTCTATCGAGTTTGCCCCTGAACGACCCTAACCAAAAGGATAGACATTGCATCAGTTGCTATGGCAGCAGCCCCAATTCCCTGGCTCTGGCAACAGCCTGGGTGCGATTGGCCACTTCTAACTTGCCGTAGATGTTGCGGGCGTGCCATTTCACCGCCGCCAGGCTGACAAATAATTCATTGGCGATCGCCTGGTTGGTCATGCCTGTGGCCAGATAGGTTAATACCTCCAGTTCGCGATCGCTCAGGGGTTCCACCAGCGGCTGAACTACAGCAGTCTTTTGCTTGGGCTGAATCTCAAAGAGCGCCAGCAAGCTCGCTACTTCTTTAGTTTGAATTCTGTTGGAAGCGGCGCAAGAAAGCAGGTCGGCCATCGCTTTTCCTTCATCTAAAAATAAACGGATATCGTTATCCTGGTGAGGGATATCTAAGGCCTGGTGCAGGCAGGCTAAGGCGCGCGATCGCTCATCCTGTACCTGCCAGGCCAGTGCCTGCAACAGCAGTGTTTCCATCAGGCGCGGGGTACGCCCGCCCGCTTGGGCCTGAGCTTGCAGGCGGGTGAGCAATCGCCGGGCGGCTTGCAGCGGCGGGATTGATGCGGTCTGCTGACCCTGGGCTAGCAGCACCCTAGCGTAGGTTAAGTAAATGAGTTCAGCAGCGGTGGGACATTTCTCGGTGGTGTTGTAGTCCAGGCCATCGTCTACAGTCAGTCCGCTGCTCTCCACCCAGGCGATCGCGGCATTCACATTGCCCTCGACTAAATACAGTCGGGCTTTGCAGGCTTCGACAGGAAGAATGGTTGGCCAGAGCCAGACTTGACACCGCTCGGCCTGGCGAATCGCTGCCCAGGCTGCTGCCAAATCTCCCTGGGCCTGACGCACCCGCGCCAGAGTGATGTAGCCCATCATCAGGCCGGGCTGCTGATTTTGAATGGCGCGATCGATGCTTTGGCTGAGATGGTAGGCGGCGGCGTCTAGCTGATTTTGCTGCCGTAGCAGATCGGCCAGGGCGACCTGAACCAATACTCCAGCATAGGTGGGCAGCCAGCGCCGTTCGGTGGCCAGGTCCAAGCCCTGCTGGCAGAGTGCGGTGGCTTCAGTAAGCTGTCCACGCAGGGCGAGAAACTGAGCTTGCAGGTAGAGCCCCGCGATCGCCGGATCTGCCGCCCCCCGCACGCGACCAATCCGGCTGACCTCTGGCAGCAACTGCCGGGCGGCTTTGTAGTTGTCATCGACAAAATAGGTGACGCCCAGATTGAGGAGGATCAGCGATCGCAACCAGGAATAGTTTTGGGGCAACAGCTGCAGCGCCTTTTCCATAAAGGCAACTGATTCGACATTATTCCCCTGCTGTCGGGCCTTCATTCCCTTTAGGGCGATCACCAATCCCCAGAGCCGATAGGTGTTTTCCGTCTCGGACCTGTTCTCTTCCAGCCGTTGCTCCATCTGTTCAATGACGGCAACCGCCTCGGCAAACTGGGAAGTAGTAAACCCCACCCAAGACTTTGCCGCCAGCAACCAGGGACGAGCCTGAACCAGGTCGGAGGGCAACGCCGCCAGGGCATCACTCAGCACCACGGCATCTAGTCGCGGGTTTTCGCTGGTCTGCATTTCCTGCTCGATCATCTGGGCGGCGTAGTCAAAGGCTTGGGCGGCGATCGCGTGGTGCAGGGCATCGGCAATGTAGCCCTGATGCTCATACCATTGGGCGGCGCGGCGGTGGCAGCCCAAAACCAGATCCGGTTCCGTCCGCTGGAGCAGGTGGCGCAGGGTCTCCGCAAACAGGTGATGGTAGCGATACCAGGTGCGTTCGTCATCCAGCGGCACCACAAATAGATTTTGCCGCTCTAGCTGTTCCAGGGCTTGAGTCCCGCTGGCCACACCCTCATCCATCACGGCGGCACAGAGGGCACCGCACAGCTGCTCCAAAATCGCCGTCCGCAGCAGAAACTGCCGCACGGGTGGCGGTTGACGGTTCAACACCTCCTCCACCAGATAGTCCAGAATGTACCGCTGGGTGCCGCTAAAGGTTTCTATCAGCGCTGTCGGGCTAGCTGACTCCCGCAGGGAGAGCATCGCCAATTGCAGTCCTGCAATCCAGCCCTCGGTCTGCTGCTGGAGGGTCATCACCTGGGCTTCGGTGAGGGATTGCGGGAGAGACTGTTGTAAAAAGGTGGTGGCTTCGGCATC
Organism: Nodosilinea sp. LEGE 07298; assembly: GCF_015207265.1. GTDB lineage: Bacteria > Cyanobacteriota > Cyanobacteriia > Phormidesmidales > Phormidesmidaceae > Nodosilinea. Next base: position 32,211 of record NZ_JADEXE010000030.1, read on the forward strand.
GGAGAAGCGCAGATCGGTGGATCGTAACTCCGTTAGCTGCGATCGCACCCGCCAGCGGGCTAGGGGCAATGGCGGATCGGTGCGGGTGGCGATCGCCATCCGCACCCCTGGGGGCAAATGCTCCAGCAAAAACCCCAGCCCCTCGTGGATGGTCGGAGTTGTAATCACGTGGTAGTCATCCAGCACCAGAATCAGGTCTGTCTCTAGCTGGGCTAGCTCATTCAAGAGCGGCGTCAAAAACGCCTCAAAGGGAATCGGTTCGGGCGATTGCACCATCGACAGCGTGGCTTCTCCCAGCGGCCTATCCGCCTTTTGCAAGGCTGCTACCAGATAGCACCAGAAGCGAGTTGGGTCGTTGTCTCGCTCGTCTAGGGCCAGCCAGCCCACCGGCTGTTGGGTCTGCTGCGCCCACTCGCCCAAGGCTGTCGTTTTGCCAAAACCAGCGGGGGCAGACACCAAAATCAATCGACTGCCCAACCCCTGCTGAAGGGTTTGCAGAATGCGATCGCGCCTCACCAGATGCGATCGCGACGACGGTTGGTGCAGCTTTGTCAATAAAAGCGGGGTAGCCACACATTCAGCCTGGGTCAACGCCAGAACAGTATCACGGTAACGGATGGAGTTGCCCATCGCCTATCCTTTCAAGTAGTGAAATACATAAATTTGCCGCTTTGCGTTCGGCTCCACTGCTGACGGCAACGATGCGCTGAGTGCAACCGCTAAACACTTGAACCACAGCCTGGGCCTGAGCTTCGGTATAGGGAATGATGTCGAGGACAACATCGGGCGCAAACCGTTCAGATTTAGCTTTGAAGTTGAGGAGGTGACGGCGCGTGCCGTAGAAATGTAGGACTAAGTCCAAGTTGCTGGTAGTGGTACTGCCTATGGCGTGAAGGGAAGTTGACTTACATGACCTGCGGCGACTTGCCAACGGTTGCTGCGCTGTAGCCAGACCCGAGTGAACCGATAGACTTCCGAGAACGCTCGACCATCAAAAATTCCTTCAATTTCTGCTTTCAAAGTGACGATGGCGCAGTCGCAGCTAAACGGATGAATTTGGCGATCGCTAATATCTAGCTTTGTAAATCGGAAGATTCCAGAGCGATGCGCTTCTAGATCCTGTTCTTTGTTGCTCACAACCCCTGTGTGCATTGTCCAGACTAAATCGTCAGCGATGAGATCGTCTAGCACAGCAATATCACTGTTGAGCATGGCCTGTCGTAGCTTCTCTTCCAGGTCTTCAATCAAGTCGTTTGCCATTTGATACGCCACCTCAGCTCGAGTTCAAGATTATTCTCCACCATCCAAACGGAAAGCGAACACTACAGTTGTGATGGAGTCCCGATCGCTAGCGTAAACAAGGCTGCTGCGATGAATGCGGCAAGGGTTCGAACATGATTCCAGAACATCCAGTTTGTCAGATAGTTAGCCCAGAGATTTGCTCCTTCAGGACTGTTGGGATTGGCAACGGCTAACGCATCATTTAACGGTACATTGAACCCTATTGTGACACCGAAACAGCCAATCAGATAGAATAAAGCACTGACAAGCAAGTAAGCCGCGCCAGGTTGTTGCCACCGGAAAACCGAAGAGACAATTAAAATTAAACAAACAACACCTGTACCCAGAAACGCAGCCATAAACCAGGGGTTAATGACTGTGAGGTTAATAGATTGCATCGCGGCAATGCCCTGAGCGGGTGGTTGTTGCGCCAAAGCCTTCATTACAAAGGTTGAAAAGGCAAAGAATATTCCAGCGATCAATCCACAGCCAAGGGCTGCCATTACTTTCAGCATATACAGATATGCAATCATCACCATAAGTCGACTTCTACTCCTTTATTCAGTAACTAGCTCAGCAATATTTTGCCTAGGATGTTGTTTTCATCTTTAGCATCAATATTCTCATGATCGCAGGTGATGCAATTCAATTTGGCATCGATCGCCCAAACACCCTGTAGACACAACGGTAGATTGTTCTGGGTTGCTGCTGAGAACAGCAGGTGGATCAACTTAACGTGACAATCGTTCATATTCACAATTTCTCATGACTCTGTATGCTGCTGAATTGCTTCAACAATTACTGGCCAATCATTGGGATGCAGTTCATGTCCTGTTCCGGGCAATGTGACTAATCTAGTGTTTGGGATCTCCGCTTTTAATGCCAAAGCATGGGCATAGGGTAGAACCAGATCTTCTGTGCCGTGAATGATCAGCGTTGGAATCGCAATTTCGTTGAGGCGGTTTAGCCATTGCTCTCCTCCCTCCAGCAGAGTATGGTTAAAGGCCGTAGTAGGATCGGGTGTATAGTCGAAATCTTTCCCTGCTAATTCGCGAATTAGTGATGCATCAAAAGAGTGGGCTGAACCGGATAGCAACCGCCACGCCCCAACCTGGTATTCAATCACGGCTTCACGGTTCGTCCAATCTACTTCACCTGCTTTTGTATGGTATTTGAGGATAGATGGATCGATTTCAGGCATGGTCAAGTCTGCATCAGCCAATCGTTCTGAGGCAATCAATATCAAACTTTTGACGCGTTGAGGATGCTTGAGCGCCATGAGTTGAGCCAGAAACCCTCCCAGCGACATCCCAACTACATGGGCACTTTGAAGACTATAGCCATCGAGAACACAAAACGCATCATCCGCCAAATCTTCAATGGAATAGTTGATCTGCCCCGGCTTGTAGCAGGTTGATTGTCCTGTATCTCGGTGATCGTAACGAATGACGTATCGGCCCACATCCGATAACTGACAGCAAAACGCTTCCGGCCACCAAATGCCGGAAGCCATTGCCCCCATGATTAGTAAAATTGGCGCATGGTCTGAAGAACCAAACGATTCTGAGAAAAGCTGAACTCCATTATTGTTAATCTGCTTGCTTTGCATAATTGCCTTGTTTATTTACACCCGGTTTTTTGAACTGATACCGCCAACGTCTCATGAAGACTGCCTCACCTCAATTTGAACATTGTTTGCGTAGCGCCTTTGATAGTTCACCGATAGGGCGCGGTAGGCGCGCGATCGCATCGCCAGTACCGTTACCACCAGCCCCACGCAGCCCGTCAAAGTAAATAGCAGAGCAATGCCGCGATCGCTGCCGGTGCCAAACCAGGAGCCAATTAAATCGGCCCCGGCCCCGGTGGTCATAAAGGGAATAAACAAGAAATGGGCGATCGGGCCAATCATAAAAGCGGTGAGCGGTGAGGCCGCCTGCTCAATACTTTGGGCAAAGCCAAACACCCGCCCCTGGCGCTCCAGCGGAATCATCGTTTGCAAAATCACTTGCTCGGAAGCTTCAACCACGGGAATTAGGCAGAGGTACACCAATAAACCTACCGCCAGCAAAATAATCGACGGCTGAATTGTGAATCCCATGGCTACTATCCACATCACAATGTTGGACAGAAACATGGTTTTTAGCGGACTTTTACCCAGCCCAAATCGGGCAACTGCCAACCCGCCGACAATAAACCCCAGACTCAAGACTCCCCACACAATGCCCCACACCTGTACCGAAACCAGAGACAGCCCGTAGGCATCCATCAGCGACATAAAGACGCCGCCCAAAAAGTTGTTGAAGCAGTTGAAGAAGATCAGCGCAAATAATCCCGGCACCAGGCGAATGACCTGAATGGTGCCTCGAATATCAATATGGTTGGGCTTCGCCTCGGTCTGAATAATGCGCTTCTCTGGAATGGGGATGGTACACAAATGGAGGATGGTCAGGACGGTGAGCGCGATCGCCATCACCAGCATCCAGTACATACCTAAAAACCCGATCGCCAGCCCGCTCACGATAGAAGCCGCCAAAAAAGCCACCCCATTGACGGTGCCCACCAAGCCATTGGCCTTGTCGCGTTCTGATTCAGGAATTAGCACTGTTACCAGGGTGGGCAGGGCGATGGTGCGCAGGTTTCCGGCGATCGCCCCCACCAGCGCCACAATGATAAATCCCCAAAGAATGACGCTAGACGCGTCGGTAAAAACAGCCGCTGGCGTAGATACATAAACTAGGTAGGCGAGAGCGTACAGCACCAGCGACCCAGCGCTAGAGATCAGCAGGGCGGTTTTTTTGCGGTAGCGATCGACCAGTGAGCCTAAGAAAAAGCCGGAAATGGCGACGGTGACCAGGTATATCCCGGCCATCACCGAGGTGGCCAGCACCGACTGGGTTTGTAGGTATACCCAAAATGTGACCCCAAACCAGACCAAGGTGTTGGTTAGGCTTGCCACCAATGAGTTAGCCAAAATGGCATAAAAAACAGGTTTCATTCAATATTACGAAGTAGAGATTTGGGATAAGTAGCGCTAGTTTAAGTGGTGGGCAGTGCCCACCCTACAGCTTTACAAACTAAGATTTATTAGTCTCCATCTAGGAGCTATCGTCGCCAGCGCTGGCGATAGTAGGACTGCTCCAAATTAGGGGAACGGGCATCGCTGTAGTAGCGCTGGTCGAGCCAGATTCTGAGGTCGGATTCTGACAAAAAGACGTGGTACTGCCCGGTGGTGCGATCGCGCACATAAAAGAGTTCATTGCCGTTGCGATCGCGCCCTTGTCGAATGGATAGTTCTTCGGTTGAAATGAGGTGCTTTAGCAACCTTCGAGTTGCCCGAATTGGCCCCCAGCAGCGTTTCTCTAGATAGGTAAGTTTTTCGCAGAGATATTTTTTGTAATACATAGCCTTGCCTTCAATTTGAGGTCGAAAAAATTGGCCTTAACGCTTCGTTGCCAACTATTTGAGATTTCTGTTTCGTTCGTTCCACCGATCCCGCACCTAAAATTCTTCGGTCGGTTAGTATCTGGGATTTACTGGGGTTTAGAGGCGATGTTAGAAACATCATTCAGTAGCGCCATCAGGGCCGGAACCACCGTCGGTGTCAAAAAAGTGGAGGGCTCAATACGGATTTTGGGGAGCTAGTTCAACAAGGTCTCCAATAGGTTGCCCAGCAGTGCCTTTCCTCGCTTACGGGCATTGTGTACGAACTCAAAGAACCCCAGATAAAGCGGCAGTTTCTCCT
>NZ_JADEXE010000304.1 GCF_015207265.1 Nodosilinea sp. LEGE 07298
GGAGTCGTCTGGATTGGCATGGCGACCGGGGCTTGAGTTTTCTGCAACTCGGTTTGCGGGAACTGGCTCGGCTTTGCTACGAGCGTTTGCCCTTGCCCATCCTCCAAGCCTTGCCTAAGGGCAATCCACCGCCCGCTTGCGCCTCTCGATGCAAGCGAGACGCCCTAGACTGTCGCATTGAGTTCGCTAAGGTCCTCACATTCTCATGGTGAGACTGCCCTAAGTTTTCTGCACCACTAAGCATCAGACCAACTGATTGAAAGTTTCCCTGAACTCATTCCCCTCTAGTTTTTTTGATTCATCACGCTTAACCTTTAACTACAATGATACGTAAACTTTCTGCTTCCTTAATGGCATTATCTCTAGTGTGGTCGTCGGTTGCCTGCACTAGCTTAGAAGATTACTCCGCTTCGCAACCAGTACCGCAACTTCCACAAGAAACAACTGCTCCTGCTGCTGCTAGCTCAATTGCAGACGGGGCTTATGCTGTGCAGCAAGCCACCTACGACGACAGCTCGGGCGAATACAGCCTAATGTTGCTTAACACCGGGCCTGGGCAGTCGATGTTTCGCAGCGCCAATTTACCATTGGCACGCCTAACCGACGAAGAAATCTCTGCTGGCAAATCGAGTGAACTGCGGGTTGAAAACGGACAACCGGCGCTGTATCTAACACCCGATTTTCGAATTGAATACGTTCATAATGTAACTGCAACTCAGACCGATCCGCAGACTGGGCAGGAAGAAGTTGTCATTATTCGTCAAGAGCCCAGCTTTTGGACGCCATTTGCAGGAGCGATCGCGGGTCAGGCGGTCGGCAACTTACTCTTTCGCCCGCAGTATTACATGCCGCCAATGTATCGACCAGGTGTAGCCTTGGTCGGCCACGGTGGTTATGGCCGCAGCTACAGCGAAGCCGTTTCGCGCTATCAGTCGCGCTACCAAGCCCCCCCTGCTGAATATCGGAACCGTCAGTTTCGGTCGAGTGGTAGGCTACGCTCGCCCGGCAGCACTGCCCCGCGTGTTAATACCAATAGACCTTCAGGCAGTGGCGTTGGCAACAGCAATTTGCGACGTAATAATCGACGGAACGAGCGTGCTCGGCCTTCAAGTGGTGGTTTTGGCAGTTCGCGCCGCTCGGCCCCACGCCGTAGTTCTGGTCGCAGACGGCGGTAACATCTGAGTGATGCCTGCGAAAGCTATCTTCTGAAACTGATGCACCGACAAGCAATCTCCTGCCACAATTTTGCGGTGGGAGTAGTGCGATCGCAGGTAAGGTAAGAGGGGCGATCGCCGTAGCCCCGCCCCACCTTGCTAGCAACCTGCCGCTACTAGAAAGCAGCACCGTAGGGTGGGCACCGCCCACCCTTCTTTTTCGGCCATTCCACTTCACGGCTCTGCCAAACTAAACCCCCAGACCTGCGGCCTACTCTGGCGATGGGGCGTAGCGGCGGGTGTGGATAGAGAGATACTCGCCCTCGCGACCCGTGGGGATGAGCTTTGACCAGCGGTCTGGGTCGGCGTAGCCGGATCCGCCCCTAGCTGATGAATGGTGTCGCGCACGGCACTGTAGTCGCCGATGGCGATCAGTCGCACCAACTCTTGGTTGCGCACGGGCAGTCTGAATTCGTAAGTCATGAGAGTTCACCTTCGGTAAAGAAAACGGGGAACTCGCCTAGCATCCCGTGAGGGGGCCGATGCGATCGCAATCATCTACCAGGCGCGGGTAGCAGTGGAGAGGTTTTCTCTTCCGTTAGGCCAAGCCGTTCTCAACGTGGAGGCGTTAAGGCCGAGTAAGGCAGCTTTTTTTGATGGCGGCGGCCATGGGTCAGGCAAACTAACGCCCGCATGATTCCGAAAAAACGGCCCGCCCCAGTTGAATACGTAGTAAAAAAAGAGCACCGTAATTAGGTATTGGCCTACGCCACCCACCAAGGCTCCTACTACGCTGCCTAACCAAGGGCGTTTGCTGTCTGCTGAACCCTGTTTGCTTATAGTGTCTGTGGCATGGAGATCTAGAGCGGGCGCGATCGCTCCGATTTGCGGCTGTCCCAGGATAGCTCTAGCGCTTTGCGAAAGTCGTCCATGGCAGCATTGGCCCCGTGACCCAGGCGAATGCTGGTGTGGCCTCGACCAATGTAGGCCTCGGCCAGAGCGGGGCTGAGTTCAATAGCGCGATTAAAGTCTTCGAGGGCAATATCCCACTCATCGAGAAAATAAAGGGCGTAGCCGCGATCGCAGTGGGCCAACGCGTCGCCGGGGTGTAGCTCTAGGGCATGATCGAAGTCGGCGATCGCGGCGGGGTAGTCTTCTTGGCGGCTAAACACGCGGCCTCGGTTAGCCCAAATGCGCCCGCTGTGGGGGTTAAAACGCAGCGCCAGGGTGTAATCAGCGATCGCGCCCTCCGTATCGCCCACCTGGGCGCGCAGTAGCCCCCGGCTGTCGTACAGGTCGGCCAGCCGAAAGCGCAGATTTAGGGGCGTATCTTCGCTCAGAGTGGCATCGGGGCTGTCGAGGGCCAGACCCACCAGGGTTTGGTTGTAGGAGCGATCTTGCAGGTCGGGGTTAAGCTCAAGCACTGTGGTGTAGTCGTCGATCGCCCCCTGAAAGTCGCCTAGCTCGTGGCGCAGCATGCCCCGGTTAATGTAAGCCTCCACGTAATCGACCTGGCAATCCAGGGCGCGGTTGATATCGAGGGTGGCCTGGTAATAGTTGCGTAGCTGAAAGTAGGCCACCGCCCGATAGTTGTAGGCCTCGGCGTGGTTGGGCTGGCTTTGCAGCAGCCCGGTAAAGTCGGCGATCGCACATTGGTAGGCCTCACGTCGGTGCTCAGCCAGGGCCGCGTGGGCTCCCTGCTTGAGATAGGCCAGCCCCCGCCACAGCAAAATTTTGGCAAACTTGGGCTGTTCGGCAAGCACCACCGCAAAGTCGGCGATCGCCCCGCTGTAGTCTTCCAGATCAAGCTTAATCCGGCCTCGGTTGCCGTAGCCCTTGATCGACCGGGGCTGGAGCTGTATGGCCCGATCGAGATCACCCAGGGCCTCGGCCAGCTTCCCCAGCAGCCGGTAGACGCTGCCCCGGTTAATGTAAGCATTGGCAAAAGAGGGTTCTAGGCGCAGAGCGGCAGAAAAATCGTCCGCAGCGGCGGTATGGCGGCCCAGGTCGCGGTGGGCGCAGCCCCGATTGTAAAGCGCTTTGGCGCAGCGGGCATCGAGCGCAACGGCCTGGGAAAAGTGCGCGATCGCCATTTCAAAGTAGCCCAGCCGGGCCTGTTCAATACCAGCTTTAAGCAGGTCGCTGAGTTGACAGTTTGCAGTAGTCATAAGCCTGCCGGGGAATTAAGACACTCTGTCGCGCCGATTCTGTCGTGCCCCATAGCGTGTGAACCTAAACTTGGGCACTGCTTTAGCTGCTGTAGATGCCCCGACCCCAAAGCTAGTTTTTATTATGCCTTATCTCGTCAACCGTGGTATTGCTCATTCGGCTGCCTGGCGTAGAGCCTGCACCGTAGTCGTCACCCCGGCTACTACCTGATCGATCTCGGCGGCGGTAGTAAAGCGGCCCAGACCAAAGCGCAGCGAGGCGTAGGCCAGCGCATCGGTTCGCCCCAAACTCTTGAGTACGTGGGAAGGGGCCGTGCTGGCGGTGCTACAGGCCGCCCCCGACGACAGCGCCACCGTACCGCGTAACCCCAGCAGTAGCGCCTGCCCATCGACCCTTTCAAAACTAACGTTGAGGTTGTTGGGCAACCGCTGGGTAGCATGGCCGTTAAGGTGCAGGCCTGGCAGCGGCTGTAGCCCCTGCCAGAGGTGCTGCCGGAGGGCAATCAGGCGATCGCGCTCCGCCTCCAGTTCCGCCAACCCCAGCTCTACCGCTTTGGCAAAGCCGACAATTTGTGGCGGATACAGCGTGCCCGACCGCAGCCCCCGCTCGTGGCCGCCGCCGTGGAGTTGGGCCGCTAGGGGCACGCGGGGTCGCCGCCGCACATAGAGTGCGCCAATGCCCTTGGGACCGTAGACCTTGTGGGCCGTCAGCGACACCAGATCTAGCTGCATGCCCTGCACATCGAGGGGAATTTTGCCAATCGCCTGGGCCGCATCGCTGTGAAAGAAAACCTGGCGATCGCGGCAGCGCGCCCCAATCTCGGCCAAGGGCTGCAGCACGCCAATCTCGTTGTTGGCCGCCATCACCGATACCAGCACCGTGTCGTCACGAAAGGCTTTATCTAGGGCATCAAGATTCACCAGGCCGTCGGGCTGCACCGGCAGGTAAGTGATCTCAAAGCCCAGCGATGCTAAGTACTGGCACGGGTCGAGCACGGCGCTGTGCTCGGTCTGCACGGTAATGATGTGGCGGCCCCGGCTAAAGCAGGCCTCGGCGATGCCTTTGATCGCCAGGTTGTTGGCCTCGGTGGCCCCGCTGGTAAAGACGATTTCTTCGGGGCTGGCATTGAGGGCCTCGGCAATGGTTTGGCGCGATCGCGTTACCGCCGCCTCTGCTTCCCAGCCGTAGGCGTGGGTGAGGCTGGCCGGGTTGCCAAACTGCTCGGTAAACAATGGCAGCATCGCTTCCAGCACCCGAGGGTCGACCGGCGTGGTCGCGTGGCAGTCTAGATAAATTGGGCGATGTACCATAGCCCTATGAATACTCCCAGTCACCTGATTCTCAACCTGGCCGTGCTGCGTCGCCCGGTCGCTCCGGTGATGACCTGGCCCGTTTTAATCGGCGGGTTGATCCCCGATGCAGCATTGTTTGTATTCTACGCCTGGGCTCGGGCTCAGGGCCTGCCCGAGCAAACCATTTGGAGCGAAGCCTACTACAGCCAGCCCTGGCAGGATATTTTTGCCGTCGGCAACTCGATACCGCTGGGGCTGCTGGCGATCGCGCTGGGCTACTACCTCAAGCGGTACTGGCTGGGATTTGTGGGAGCCAGCATGGTGCTACACCACCTGGCCGATTTGCCCCTGCATCACGACGACGCTCATCGCCATTTTTGGCCGCTGAGTTCAGTGCGCTTCATCAGCCCCGTTTCCTACTGGGATGCTGACCACTTTGGGCGACTGGGGGCAACCCTAGAACTGGTGCTGGTGCTGGTCGCTACTGCCTACCTGCTGCCCCGACTCAGCTCCAGGGTCAGTCAGGCCGTACTGGGAACAACGGCGGTGCTGATAACGGGGGGATACCTAGTGTTAGTCAGACCCTTGGGCTGATGGCCCGCAGCGATTAGCCCCGCCGCTGAAACACGTGGTACTGATTGCGACCAGCGTCTTTGGCGGCATAGAGAGCCTGGTCTGCCGCCGCCAAAATGCTTTCTGCTGGGCTACCGGGGGTAGGCACTAGCGTAGCAATGCCAAAGCTGAGGGTAATGGTAGGGCTGCTGGGGCTAGCGCCGTGGGGCAACCCTAGAATTTGCAGGTGGTGGCGCACCATTTGCACCACTCGAATGGCACCGGCGGTGTCGGTGTCGGGTAGCACCAGGGCAAATTCTTCACCGCCGTAGCGCGCCGCTAAATCGGCCGGGCGACGAACGCCGTGGTGAATGGCGTTGGCAATATCAATCAGGCACTGGTCGCCTGCGGCGTGGCCGTAGGTGTCGTTGTAGGGTTTGAAGAAATCGACGTCGGCCAGCACCACGCTGAGGGGTTTGTGCTCCCGAGCTAGCCGCTGCCACTCTTGGGTCAGGTACTCGTCGAGCCAGCGCCGGTTGGCGAGCTGGGTCAGGCTATCGACCTTAGAGATCCGATCAAGCTCTCGGTTGGCGGCCTGCAGCTGCTGGTATAGCTCGGCCTGGTTCAGTGCGGTGGTGAGCTGGTCAGCAAAGTGCTGCAGCATGTTGGCCTCAAAGGGCTGCCACTGACGATGTTCGCCGCAGGCATGCACCACCAAAATGCCCCACACCGGGTGGCGATCGCCGCCAAAGGGATGAGCGATCGGAGCCACCATGGCCGATTTAACCTCAACACTGGCCAAAAAAACCACGCTCGTTGTAGACCAAGGAAAGGTCGAAATATCGTTATAAATTTGAGGCTGTCCCGACTGCAACGCCTTGAGATAGTCAGCCGATACAGGCTCTGGAGGAATCATCGCGTCGCTGATCGTGATGTAGTTAGGATGAGTTGCCTGCTGGGAAATACACCGGCGGCCGTCGGCCAAGATTTCAAAAATCACCGCGCGATCGGCATTAAATACGGCCTTAATACCAGCTACCGCAGCGCTGAGAATGGTCTCAAAATCTAGGGTTTCGCGCATACGGGCGGTCAGCATGCGCAGCAGTTGCTCTTGCCCAACTCGGCGGCTCAGGGTGGCCTCGGTGGCCCTCAGGTGAGCCTGTAGCTCTCGGTGCTCGGTGCAGTCTTCGGCGCACCCTACCATATAGCGAGGCTGGCCCTGGTCATCCTCAACCACCCGCACGTGGGCTTTAATCCAGCGTATCTCGCCGCTGGGGCGCACAATGCGGTACTCTCGTCGCACCGAGTTGCCCTCGAACTGCCGTCCTACCGAGGCCAACACATTAGGCAAGTCGTCGGGATGAATCTGGCGCTGCCAGAGATTGGGATCGTCATAGAGAGCAGCTGAGGGTTGCTGCCAAATCTGTTCAAAAGCGGCGTTGGCGTATAAAAACTGCCCCGACACCGCATTGCGAATAAATAAAAGCTGGTCGACGTGGTCGGTAACCAGCTGAAACAACTCTTCGGTCTGATCCAAGGTTGGGCGAGTTTGTCGCTGCTGCTGGGCCAGCTGTCGCTCCAGCTCGTTTTGGTAAATGGTTTGACCAACCTGGCGCGCTACGTGTTTGAGCAAAACTTGGCTCGATTGGTGCCAATCGCAAGGGCTGCTGCAGCGATGTACAATCAGCAGCGCCCACAGCTGAGAGCCAGCAAAGATCGGTACGGCCAGCTTGGCCTGCACCTGCAGACGGGTGAGCAAATCGGCATAGCAGGGTTCGAGATTGTTCTGCTGCACATCGGTAACGATGCCGATATGGCCCTGGCGGTAGCGATCGCCCCAGCCATTTTCAAAACAAGGGTCATAGATCAGCTCCCCCCGCAGGGGCAACCAGCCTGCCCCCACCGACTCGGCGGCAATAACACCATCATCGCCGGGCAAAAACTGATAGACCACCACCCGGTCGGTGTCGAGCAGCTGCCGCAGGGTGTCTACCACCCGCTGGAGAAAAAGATCTAGGTCGTAGGCCAAAACTGCTGCATCACAGACAGCCGCCACCGCCGCCAAAATTTGTGCTTCATTGATAGCCGATTGGGGCGGAAGGTTGCGCGTCATGCTTCAGACCCAGCGAAAGGTAAACGATCAACCCCGAAACAGCTAATGACCCTGCTGGCACCTGACCTGAAACCCGATCGCAGCAGGACCATCAGCGAAGCATGTCTCAATGGCGAAACCTTTGATAAAGCCGCTATGCCCTAGCGTCTAGTTCTACGGCCCTAGCTAAGTGTTGTTCACGCTAGCTTAAAAGCCAGCCATTAGCACTCTTTATACTTTGCCTTACACCGCTTCAAGAATTGAGACGACCCATGGCTCAATTCGCCTCTAATCAAGATGTTTTTGTCTAAATTAGCACTCAAAGCCCCCAAAAGCTTGAGTAAGCCCACTGATTATTTAAGCACTGGAATGGCGGTGTTTAGCGTAAGTAGCTGTTTTAGCTTCCCCGGTAGTTAAGACAACCCGGCTGGACCAGCCACTGGGCAGGAAATATTGCAGAATGTAAAGAGATGACCGTCAGGTATTAGCCATGACCACCGTTGCGATCGCCCCTCAGTCTGCCGGTTCTGCCGCCCCCCTCCCCGCT
>NZ_JADEXE010000305.1 GCF_015207265.1 Nodosilinea sp. LEGE 07298
GGGGAAGGGGGTGTGGTGGAAGAAGGCGATCTTCACATTGGGCATTTTTTGCCGAATGTAGAAGGGCGTCAGCCACAGGTTGTAGTCGTGAATCCAGATCAGGGCGTCGTCGGCAGCCTCTTCGCAGGCGGCTTCGGCAAACAGCTTGTTGATGTATTGAAAGTTTTCCCAGTCAGAGCTTTCGTAGGTAAAGTGCTCGGGGAAAGAGTGAAGGATGGGCCAGATCGCCTCTTTGGCGGTGATGTAGTAAAAATCTTTGACCCGCTCAGCGCTGAGGGGTATGCGGCGGATAACGGCGCGATCGCTCCAGCCTTCCATCGTTACTCGGTCATCAAAGCTCTCTTGCTTGTCTTCGGCGACCTGCTTCCAGGCTACCCAGGTGCTGCTGTCGGCATTGGCAAAAAAGCTTTTTAAGGTCGGCACAATGCCGTTGGGGCTTTTTTTCTCGCGATAGACGGTTTTGCCGTTTTCAACGACCTCATCGTAGGGTTCGCGGTGATAGAGAATTACTAAAGAGGATTTCATTAGGGCTTGTTGCTCCTGGCTTCTTTGCTTGTGGCAATGGGCGCGGGACGGCTGCTGTGCAAACTCCACACGGACTGTTACATTACGCAGCAATTCTATGTATATAGAGCTACGCCGGCATCTACCTGGGGGTATATCCCTATGTCTATAGGTAGAGACCATGCCCCGATTCTATGATCTTTGTGAGTATTGCCCAAATCGTTCGCACGAGTTAAGACCACAGAGGACGTGATTTAGGGCCGCTGGTCGAAGCCTGCCTGAACCCCTACATTGCCGAGCAGCGGTGGCTTTTGGGAGTTAACTTGTTCCAGCGCAAAGGCGAGCGGCGTAGCGCAATAAGAGTTTTTTTAGCTCAATTAGGAGATACCCATAGATCAGAGGGGCTTGGTAGGCTAGATCTACCGCCGCTTCTAGCTTTTTGCCCCATGCAAGTTCTTTCTGCTCAACCCTCTGATCAAGTCGCCCTACCAGAGCCATCGCCTAGCCAAACCGTGGTGCTGAATGTCAGCGGCATGAAGTGCGCCGGGTGCGTGCGTGCCGTCGAAAATCGCCTGACTCAGGTAGACGGGGTGCGATCGGCCACGGTCAACCTGGTGACGGAAGTGGCGGTAGTCGAAACCCAAACCGGAGCCGTTACCACTGAAGAACTGGTGGAGCAAGTAGCTCAGGCGGGCTTTACCTCTACCCCTCGCGCCACCGATGGCAACGGCGATGACCTGACCGCCTGGGTCGAGGCCAAGCGGCAGGAGCAGCAGCAGCAGGGGCGGAGGCTGGGGGTGGCGATCGCGCTCCTCATCCTCTCCACCATTGGCCACCTCAACCACTTTGGCTGGCTGACCATCCCGGTGCTCAGCGACCTATGGTTTCACGCCGTTTTGGCCACGGTGACGCTGGCGTTTCCGGCCAGGGAAATCCTGATTGATGGCTGGGCCGGGCTGCGGCGGCTGACCCCCAACATGAATACCCTAGTGGCCCTGGGCAGCGTGAGTGCCTACCTGGCCAGCGTGGTAGCGCTGATTTTTCCCGGCCTGGGCTGGGAGTGCTTTTTTGAAGAGCCGGTGATGCTGCTGGCCTTTATTTTGCTGGGCCGCACCCTGGAGCAGCGGGCGCGGTATCGGGCGGCGGATGCGCTGCGATCGCTGGTCGAACTGCAACCCGCCGTGGCCCGACTGATCTCTAACCCCGCCACCGCTGGGGTCGCCCAAACCGGCGTTGAGGTGCCCGCCCGCTGCGTGCAGGTAGGCGAATGGGTGCAGGTGCTGCCCGGCGAAAAAATCTCCGCCGATGGCACGGTGGTCTCGGGCCAGAGCACCGTCGACGAGTCGATGCTGACGGGCGAGTCGATGCCGGTGGTGAAGCAGCCAGGGGATAGCGTAACGGCAGGTACGGTGAACCAAAGCGGCGCGATCGCGCTCCAAGTCACCGGCACCGGCCAAAACACCGTACTGGCCCAAATGATTCGCCTGGTGGAGACGGCCCAGAGCCGCAAGGCCCCGATTCAGCGGCTGGCGGACGTAATCTCGGGCTACTTTACCTACGGGGTGATGTCCTTAGCCACGCTCACCTTCCTGTTTTGGTACTTCATCGGTCTGTACCAGTGGCCGCAGGTGATGCACTCGGCTCTGGGTATGGCCCACATGGGTCACACCATGACCTACACCTCGTCTACCCTGCTGGTGAGCCTGAAACTGGCGATCGCGGTTATGGTCGTCGCCTGCCCCTGTGCCCTGGGCCTAGCCACCCCCACCGCCATTCTGGTGGGCTCAGGGCTGGGGGCCGAGCGGGGTCTGCTGATTCGCGGCGGCGATAGCCTCGAAATCATTCATCACCTCGATACGGTGGTGTTCGACAAAACCGGCACCCTCACTCTGGGTCAGCCCCAGGTGACAGCAGTTCACGTTTTGCAGAATGACCTCACCGAGGCAGACATTTTACAGCTCGCTGCTACCGTCGAAAGCGGCACTCAACATCCCCTGGCCAAAGCGATTCATCAAGCCGCCGCCGCGCGAGAACTCGACCTGCTAACCGCCGCCGAATTTGATACCCAACCCGGCCTCGGCGTCGCCGCTCAAATCACTTGGCAAGACACCGTGCAGCCCTGTGCCCTGGGTAACCAGCAGTGGATGACTCAGCGAGAAATGGTGCTGGATGCCGACGTGCAAGACCAGGCCAAGGCACTGGCAGCGGCTGGCCAGACGGTGGTGTACGTGGCGCTAGGCGATCGCGTGGTGGGGCTGGTGGCGATCGCAGACCAGCTGCGCCCCGATGCCGTCGCCGTGGTCAAAAATCTGCAAGACCAAGGGCTCCAGGTGCGGGTGCTAACAGGCGATAGAAAGGAGGTGGCGGGGGCGATCGCAGCCCAGCTCAGCCTCAACCCCAGCCAGGTGACCGCTGAAGTTTCTCCCCAGGGCAAGGTTGATGCGATCCGTCAGCTCCAGGCCGAGGGGCACACCGTAGCGCTAATGGGCGACGGCATTAATGATGCCCCTGCGATCGCCCAGGCCGATGTGGGCATCAGCCTCCACTCCGGCACCGACATCGCCATGGAAACCGCCGATGTGATTCTCATGGGCGACCAACTCTCCGCCCTGCTCGAAACCCTCACCCTCAGCCGCGCCACCTTTAACAAAATTCGCCAAAACTTAGCCTGGGCCTTTGCCTACAACCTGGTGGCAATTCCCCTGGCAGCAGGAGTGCTGCTACCCACCGTCGGGGTCAGTCTCAGCCCCGCCGCCGCAGGCGGCATGATGGCGTTTAGTTCTGTGGCCGTGGTGGTGAATTCTTTGCTTTTGCGACAAGGGCGTACCCAAACTAGCTCTTAATTGATAACAGAATTACCCTTAGTCGGATTAGTTTTGGCATGAAACGGTCATCCTCACCAGTTCCAACTTTCGACTCAATGCTTCTGCCCACAATTCAAGCCCTACAGGTCTTAGGTGGTTCTGGCACAATCGAGGAAATTTATGAAAAAGTAGTTGAGCTGCTTGGCATCTCGGATAAAGTTCTTGAAATTACTCACGGAAACACATCTCAGAGTGAAGTAGAATATCGCCTTGCATGGAGCCGGACTTATTTAAAGAAGTATGGCCTTTTACAGAACTCAGCTCGTGGCGTTTGGTCCTTAGCCGAGACAAGCATAAATCCTAATACACTAGATCCCAAAGAAATTGTAAGAGTAGTTCGAGAAGCTGATAAAAATAAAACAGAAACTTTGAGCCCAGATGCAGATGAGGCTATTGACCCTCTCGAAGCTTTGGAGGAGATTGCGTGGCATCAACAGCTTCACAGGACATTGCTATCTCTTGATCCTTCGGCATTTGAGCGCTTGGCCCAGCGTTTATTACGTGAATCAGGTTTTATTCAAGTTCAAGTTACAGGAAAATCTGGAGACGGGGGAATTGATGGAGTTGGAATTGCTCGTATCAATGGCTTTTTAAGCTTCCACGTCCTTTTCCAATGCAAGCGTTATCAAGGATCAGTAACAGCAAGTCAGATTCGTGATTTTCGCGGAGCAATGCAGGGAAGAACTGATAAAGGATTATTTATAACAACTGGGACATTTACTAGAGACGCAATCAAAGAAGCGACAAGAGATGGGGCACCGCCCATCGATTTAATAGATGGCGAGCAGTTGGTTCAAAGATTGAAAGAGTTAGGGCTTGGAGTAAAAATAACAATGATAGAGTCAGTTGACATCGATATTGACTGGTTTAAGAAGATCTAGCTAGAGGGAGGTCACCATGGTTACGGCGCTTAGTAAGCCATCGTCTTTAATTCATGAAATTCAGCTTGAAAAGGTTGACAATTGGAACCTGTTCAAATTCAGTGAGCCTCTTCAATTGCGAATGGAGAGCCTTTTAGAAAAGAAAAAGGCTGATCAACTCACAAATGATGAAATTGCTGAACTAGATGCAATTGGAGAGCTAGATCGCATTTTTACTCATATGAACGCCATGCTTGCGGCCCAAGATGCCAATTCGTGATGCAGCCAAGCAAGCCATTCGAGAACGGGCTGGCTATCTGTGCGAGTATTGCCATTCCCCAGAACGGTTAAGTGCCAATCGGTTCACCGTCGAGCACATCATTCCCCAATCGCTAGGTGGCTCTGATGATCTGGCTAACCTCGCCCTCGCCTGTCGCCGCTGCAACGAAAGACGCTACAACTTCGTTGCCGGTATAGATCCAGACACTCAAGAAATTGTGCCTATTTTTAACCCTCGTCAGCAATCGTGGAAAGAGCACTTTGTCTGGCGAGGTCAAGGTATTGTCATAGAAGGCACTACACCCATTGGCCGCGCAACTTGCCTTCGCCTTGACTTAAACGATACCCGCTATCTAGAGAACGATTCCATTCGAGAAACCAGACGGTTTTGGATCAAAACTGGAATACACCCACCAGCAGACGATCCACGTCAAGATGAAGATCGACTGTAGGGATGACGATGAAGCTAGACCGTATCACCAGCAATCCTCAGCGAATGAATGGGCAACCTTGTATTCGCAACCTTCGGCTGACTGTCCATCGGGTCATTGAGCTGTTGGCTACTTACCCAGACCGAGAAGAACTGCGCCAAAAGTTTCCTGAGCTAGAGGATGAAGATATTCGTCAAGCTCAGGTTTTTTCGTCACCTAGACTTTAGAGGTTCTTGCCATGCCTGAACTACTTGCCAGAATTACGGTTAACCCTAATCAGTGCGGTGGACGTCCCTGCATAAGAGGTATGCGAATTCGGGTGTCAGATGTGCTTGACCTGTTTGCAGCGGGTTTGAGTGCAGAAGAGATATTAGAAGAAATGCCAGATCTGGAAGCAGATGATCTCAAAGCTGCCCTAATGTACGCCTCGCGGAAGCTTAACCATCCGGTGCTGGTGGCATGACCATCTGGGTGGGTGCTCAGCTATTGCCTGCAATCGCGACCTGGATTACAAGCACCCTTGGTCTTGAAGCCATCGCCCTACGAGATCTCGGACTCAGAGATGCAGAAGATCCCGAAATCTTTGAGGCAGCAAGAGCACATCAAGCCATCGTCATGACCAAAGACAGCGACTTTGTTGACCTGGTTGAGCGCCTTGGCCCACCGCCACAAATCATCTGGCTGACCTGTGGCAATACCTCCAACCTGCAACTGCGCAAGATTTTAGGCACAATGCTGCCCAGAGCCCTAGAACTCTTAGCTTCCGGAGAGATGTTGGTAGAAATTAGTGAATAGCGACCCAGGCAGTAGGGTCTAGAGGCAGTCAGAAGTGCGATCGCCCCTAGGCAATCCCCGTTACTGGAAAATTACGGGTCTGATTGCTTTCGGCCTCGGCATTGATGGCTCGCCGATAGGTATCGACAATGTGGTTGGGCAAAATATCGCCCCCCTGGCTGAGAAAAGACCATTCTTCGCCTATATGGACAAACTGCGCCCGCAGCTGAGTGGGAGGCATGGTAGGGATAGGGTCTGCCAGGTTGCTAATGCGAAAGCTGTTGGGCAATAGCCGAGCATAGCTGCGCACAAACTCGGGGTTGCCTACCCGAGGGCTGGCATACACATAAACCTGCAGACTGGGCCGCAGGTCAGGCACCGCCAGGGCAATATCGAGGGCCAGCACCGTGGCCAGGGCCGCCCCCAGACTGTGCCCCGACACATAGCAGGGCTTGCTGGGGTCGATCTGCCGCACCGCCTCCACTACCAAGGGGTTGATAATGCTGTCGGCAATGCGGCGAAAGCCGGTGTGAATGTTGCCCAGGGTCTCGCCTGTGTTGGGGTCGAGGTAGGGCTGCTGTACCGCGTAGATGTTGCCCACCCACTCGGCGGTGCGCTGAGTACCGCGAAATACTAAGATACTGTCGTCGTCAGACTCCAGCAAAAAGCCGTAGAACACCTCAATGCGGCGGCCTACCCGCACCGCCGCCGTCACCCCAGTGCGAATGGCATCCTCGGTGTTGACCAGGGTTTCTTCCATGGCGGTGGGGTCATCCATTAAGGTTGGGTCGTCGATCAGGGCCTGGGGCACTTGAACCTCGATATTGTCGTTGACCTGGCGCTCCTGGCCCCGAAAGTTGGCCACCAAGCGATACTTGTCCAGCTCTGGGGTGTAGTCGAGCAGCTGCTGCAGGTTGCCGTCGTAGCGGGGGTCGTTGCGCCCGGTGATGTACTGCTGGGTAGCCAGGCGGCTGAGCAAGATCAGCCGTTTGGAGATAATGCGGTTATAGGGGGTCGGCGGCGGCGGGAAAGCGGCAGACGCCTGAATCGCCTGAAACTCTTCGACCATGCGGGTATCGCCCGTCACCGCCGCCTGAATGATGTCTTCGGGGTCGTAGAACTCAGCAGCAAAGGCATCGATCGCGGCCTGGCGGGCAGCAGCGCGATCGCGCCTCACATACTCGGTGCCCAGGGTTGCCGCCGTCCCGGCAGCTACGCCCCCTAGCAACAGCTGCCGCCGCTTGAATTTATCCATGCTGGTGCTCCTGGTCGGGGGTAGAGATTGCTGTCTCAGATTCGGGAATAACCGCTCTCAGGCTGGGGAAGGCGCGCTTGAGGGCAGTGGGGTCGGGGCGCTTCTGGCTGGTGTAGAACTGGTTGGTTGACTGCCCCGCAATCCAGGTGGCGGTGGCGAACCCGGCGGCCCGCGCAAAGGCTCCAGCGTAGGGCAGCACTACCCCCACGCCGACCAGCGTTCCCCAAGCCAAAAACCCGCCCACGACCGCCGCCATAAACCCAAACAGATTGCCCACGATCGCCAACAAATCCTGCCCCTGGGGCCGACCCCAGAGGTTGCGAATATCCCAGATCATTTTGAGAATCAGGCCCAGCACCGCCAGAAATTTGAACTCCAGGGTGCCGCCGCCGCGCAGGGGCACCAGACCCACGATCGCAGCGCCCAGGGCGTAGTCAAAAATCAGGCGGCGCACCTCGCCCTCCCGGCCGATCAGCGCCGCCATACCTGCCAGAGCAGAGTTGACTATGGTGCCAGACAGATTGGCCCGCAGGGGCTGTCGGGCCAGGGTTTTGGCCAGCTCAGGAGAAAGCCCAAAGGCCGATCGCAGCTGGTGCAGCAGCGCTTCCTCCTGGGGGTCAATGCCCTTCGATCGCGCGATCGTGCAGGCCCCCCGGTACACCTGCTGCTGCCACTCGGGGGTTTGAATCTGGGGCAGCCAGTGGTCGATGGGGCGGGTATCGTGCAGCAGGCCCTCTGGCGTAACGCCCAGCGGCAGCGGCGCAAAGGTATTCAGCGCCGCCAGAAAAGCCTCAAACTCGCGCGGCGTCGGGTCGCCATTGAGC
>NZ_JADEXE010000306.1 GCF_015207265.1 Nodosilinea sp. LEGE 07298
GTTGCAGTGGGGGGCGTATTGGGACGACATCCGGCGATCGCGCCCCCTGCCACCACCGCCAGCACCCACCCCGCTAGGGCTCGATGACGCTGCTGCAACGGATGGGCAAATTTTGCGACCATATCTAACACTTCTGTACTCTGTAGCAAGACCTGGTGCCATAGTAGCGTTTTGCAGACTTGCCGATATCGTCTGAGGTGGCCCAAAACATATCGTCTGAGTGGAGCGGCTGGAGCTAGCACAGCAGCTTTTTTGGCTCAGGATGCATCGGCGATCGCTGGGGTGGGTAAAGTATAGGCAGTACCGCCCAGGGATAGAGGTCTGACCCGGTCAAAGGTTGTAACAACAATGACTTGTATATCCCAGGTGCGATCGCTAAAGTTGGAGTGAACCCAGGGAGATAGGGCATGGCTCAAACGGTTCAGTCGGCGGCAGTAGCGGCAACATCAGAAACCCATCCCGACGTCGAGTTGCGCCAGGTATTCAAGACCTTTGGGGCAGACGTAGCGGTACGGCAGCTCGATTTGGCCGTGCAACCGGGCGAGTTTTTTAGCATTCTCGGCCCGTCGGGCTGCGGCAAAACGACCATCCTGCGGATGATTGCGGGCTTTGAAAGCCCTACCGCCGGAGAGGTGCTAATTCAGGGTGCCAGCGTGGGCCGGGTGCCTGCTCACCGTCGACCGGTCAATACGGTGTTTCAGAGCTATGCCCTGTTTGACCATATGACCGTCAAAGACAATATTGCCTTTGGCCTCAAAATTCGGCGGTTAGGAACGGCGCAGGTGCGCGATCGCGTTGCTGAAGCCCTGCGATTGGTCCAAATGGAAGCCATGGCCAACCGCTACCCGGCCCAGCTCTCCGGTGGGCAGCAGCAGCGCGTTGCCCTGGCCCGTGCCCTGGTCAACCGCCCTGCCGTCATGCTGCTCGACGAACCCCTCGGTGCCCTCGATCAAAAACTGCGCAAGCAGATGCAGGTAGAGCTGGCCAATTTACACCGTCAGCTGGGCATTACCTTTATGATGGTCACCCACGATCAAGAAGAGGCCCTGTCGCTGTCTGACCGCATCGCCGTCATGAACAATGGCCAAATTGAGCAAATCGGCACTCCGAGCAATATCTATGATTGCCCCCGCACGCCTTTTGTCGCTGACTTTATCGGTGAGACCAACCTTCTACCTGGGCGTGTAGACCAGACCTACCCCGCCCAGGTGCAGGTCACTACCGCCAGCGGGCTACGGGTGCTGGCCCAATCTACCCAGTCTCCCAGCCCTATGGTTCAATCTGTCGTAGTGAGCGTACGGCCTGAAAAAATTAATCTCAGCCTCAGCGCTCCAGTCAGCGGAGGCAACTGCTACCAGGGCCAGGTCAGCCACCTAATGTACCTGGGCACTCACCTGCACTGCGTGGTACACCTCAGCTCAGGCGAAGCCTTAACCGTGCGCCAACCCAACCGATCGGGGGGGGCTTTCACTGTCGATACCCCTGTCTACGTTCACTGGGCTGCCGATGACTGTTTAGTGCTAAATGCTGCTTAGTGAAGGCCTTATAGAAGCAGGCTGATAAATGTAGAGCAATAGCCTCCCTGAGCAATGTCTTGCCATGAACTAATTACCTCGTCTCAAATACATCCCTCTCAGGACGCATCCTCATATACTGGGAAACTAAAGACCGAGATTATTCTCTACTCTATGCAACGGTTGCCTGCCTAGTTAGCCATCCGATTAGCCGCCCCCACTAGCGATTTTATTTTGGAGAATGCCGTGCCTGCAAAGCAAACCCTAACGTTCCCCTACTCGCGCCGTCCAGCCCTGGGTCGGCGGCGGTTTTTGCAGGGGTCGGCGGCGGTTGTGGCGGGTCTTGCCGCCGCCAACTGTCGCCAAAACCTAGCTGGCCCGCCTGCCGGTAGTGGTGGTAGCGATGGCACGCTGCACATTTACACCTGGGCTAACTATACCGATGACAGTCTGGCCGCTGCTTTTACCGAACTTACCGGCATCCCGGTAGTGGTAGATATTTTTGACTCTAACGAAGTCATGCTGACCCGCCTGCAGGCCGGTGGTGGCGATGCCTACAGCATCATCTACCCTTCCGACTACATGGTGTCAGAAATGATCGACCTGGACCTGCTCACTGAGCTAGATCAGAGCCGCATTACTGGCCTAGACAACCTCAAGGCCCAGTGGCAAAACCCTGCCTACGACCCCAACAACGCCCACAGCGTGCCCTTTTGCTGGGGCACCACGGGCCTGCTCTTTAACCGCGAAGCTACCCCTGGCGCACCCGCCGACTGGGACTTTTTGTGGGAAAACCAGGACGAGCTTTCCCGCCGAATTACGATGCTCGACGATATGCGCGAAACTCTAGGAGCCACCCTCAAATCCCTCGGCTACTCGTACAATTCCAGCGACCCCGAAGAAATCCAGGCGGCCTATAACCGCCTGCTTGAGCTTAGACCCCACATTGCCGCCTTCAAGACTACCGGCTTTGAGAACGAGCTGCTGGGCGGTGATTTGAGCGTGTCGATGGCCTACTCTAGCGATGCGATCGCGCTCACCCTTGAAGACGACCGCATGGAGTACATCATTCCCGCCAGCGGGGCATCGCTGTGGACCGACACCCTGGCCATTCCCGCCACTGCCCCCAACGTAGACGCTGCTTACCAGTGGATCAACTTCATGCTTGACCCCGAAATAGCCAGCGCCGCCGTCGAACGCCTGTTTTTTGCCACCGCTAACCAGGCCGCCTTTGACCAACTACCGGCTGACATTCAGAACAACGAAGACCTCTACCCCTCCGAAGCCGTATTGGCCAACAGCGAAGGCATTGTTGCGGTAGACACCGCCAGCACCGACCTGTTTGACCAGCTGTGGACTAAAGTTACCAGCGCTTAATGGGTGGATGGGTGGATGAGTGGATGGGTGGATGGGTGAAGCAGCCCGCGACTCATCTATCCTCTCCCTCCCCATCCACTCGCCCACTCGCCCACTCATCTACTCGCCATGACCCCTGCCCCATCTCCACCGCGCCCCTGGGCCGATCGCTTCGCTACCCGGCGCTGGCTAGGGCCGGTTGTGCTGCTGGGGCCAGCGGGGGTGTGGCTGCTGCTGCTGCTGGTACTGCCTACCCTGCTCATTTTGGAAATCAGTTTAGTGCCGGGGCTGCGCTTGGGCCAGCCTAGCGGCGGCTATGGGTTGGGCAACTACCTGCAAATTTTGCAGCCGGTGTATTTGCGGGTAATTGGGCGATCGCTGGCCTTTGCGGTGGGCTCAACGGTGCTGTGTCTGCTGATGGGGTTTCCGGTGGCCTACTGGCTGGCGCTGATGTCGCCTCAGCGCTGGCGCAACCTGCTGCTGGTGGGGTTCATTTTGCCGCTGTGGACCTCGTCGCTGCTGCGGGCCTATGCCTGGGCAGCAATTTTGCGCCCCAGCGGCGTGCTGAATACCATGCTTACGACCCTAGGGCTACCGGCCCAAAACTGGCTGAATACGCCCACAGCGGTGTTTATTGGCCTTACCTACAGCTTTTTGCCCTATATGGTGCTCATTCTGTATGCCTCGCTCGAAAAACTCGACACCCGCCTGCTAGAGGCCGCCGCCGATTTGGGGGCAACCCCGTCCCAAGGCTTTTGGCAGGTCACCGTGCCTCAAACCCTGCCCGGCATTGCCGCCGGGTGCCTGCTGGTGTTTATTAGCACCCTGGGCGACTTTGTGGTGCCTACCCTGCTGGGTGGAGCTTCGTCAATGAATATTTCGCGGCTGATCTACAACCAGTTTCTTGGCCCTACCCGCGCTTGGGGCTTTGGCTCGGCCCTTAGCATGGTGCTAATTTTAGCCGTCAGTCTGGCGATCGCCCTACTCCTGCGCTATGGCGACAAAAGCTCTGTCTCCGAGACCTAAGGGAGCCTAACGGAATGGTGCATCGCTGCGCGGATGCGCTCTACGCAAGCCCTCATTCTCCACATCTTCCGCCTCATTCCCTGATCTTCCATCCTGCCCCGGCTCTCACCTAACTATGCCCGCCCCGCGCTCCATCACCTGGCCCAGCTTCTTCACTGCCCTGATGTACGCTTTCATGTACTTCCCCATCATTGTGCTGGGGGTGTACAGCTTTAACGATTCGCGCTACAGCGCTAGCTGGGAAGGGTTTAGCCTGCGCTGGTATCGGGCTCTGTTTAGCGATCGCCGCCTGCTGTCGGCCCTGCAAGATAGCCTCACCATTGCGATCGTAGCGGTGGCGATTTCGGCGGTGTTGGGCACCCTGATGGCGATTGGTTTGGCCCGCCACCGGTTTCGGGGCAAGGGGCTGTACCGAGGGGTGTCGTATTTGCCGCTGATTGTGCCTGACATTGCGATCGCGGTGGCTACCCTGGTGTTTCTAGTCTCGGTGGCCATACCGCTGAGCCTGGGCACTATTATTGCGGCTCATATGGTGTTTTGCCTAGCCTACATTGCGGTGGTGGTGGCCAGTCGGCTCCAGCGCCTCGACCCCAACCTCGAAGAAGCCGCCCTCGACCTGGGGGCAACCCCGACCCAGGCGCTGCTCAAGGTACTCATTCCCCAGTTGGCACCGGGTATTTTAGCGGGCTGTCTGCTGGCCTTTGTGCTCAGCATGGATGATCTGCTGATCTCTAGTTTTACGGCTGGGGGAGGGGCCAACCCTTTGCCCATCGAGATTTTTAGCCGGGTACGCACCGGGGTTAAGCCCGACATCAACGCCCTCAGCGTAGTGCTTATTTTAGGATCGGCTCTGCTAGCGGGCCTGGCTGAGTATGTGCGCTACTGGGGCGATCGCCGACGGCAGACACCCTAGTGGTCTGCCCCCATTGCTGGGGTAGAGCCATAGCGGCGGAACAAACGGTGGAGACCCGGCATCTAATTCAAAAAAATACTGCTGTCTGCTAGACCGATATTGAGCTACGGGCTGCTCTAGACGGATATTGTCTCCAGTGATTTAAACCACATGTTTGTCTGCTGTTGATCACTGGCAGGCAAGGGTAAGATCATGCCCTGCCAGAGGTTGCATCACGGTTAAATTTGGCGGATCGGGCGATATTGAGTACAGCCTCAAATCGTTCAGGTCATCGTCATGTCTCACTCTACCAACCAATCGCTCAAAGCCATTGTTGACCAAATCTTTGCCGAGCGCCGCATTAGCCGCCAGGTACAGCGAGACCTGATGGAGGTGCTGCTCAGCCAGCCTACTCTCAGTAACCAAGACCATGCTACCGCCCAGCGCGTGTTCGATGCTATTCGCCAGGGCCGACTGCGGATAATTGATTGAATGTAGTTTTCTCTAAAGTAGCGACGCCCCACCCGATAGCAAAGGCTCCAAAGTAATCCTTTGGAGCCCCGCCAGTGACTGTTTGAACCTTTTTTGATTTATAGCTGTAGCCAAT
This sequence comes from Nodosilinea sp. LEGE 07298, assembly GCF_015207265.1. Taxonomy (GTDB): domain Bacteria; phylum Cyanobacteriota; class Cyanobacteriia; order Phormidesmidales; family Phormidesmidaceae; genus Nodosilinea. Next base: position 5,396 of record NZ_JADEXE010000306.1, read on the forward strand.
CGGATTAGGACGTCTGTCAGACGAGCGTTCAAACGTTTGAACGTTTTCAGGATTGATTGATGTCCTAACCGAGGTGATTCTGGCTATATGACCGCGATCGCATCCTGTCTATCGACTAAGGATTTTATTTAGGCGATCAATCGACCACCGGGCTGCCGTGGTGGTGGGTCATATACCACTGTCCGGCCATCCGCTCAAACCCGTTGGTAGCCATAGAACGAGCCTCCAGGCGGCGATTGGCGAAGCGATCGGTTCCGGCATCGCCGCCGCTGATTTGCAGCACGTTTTCAATCAGCACTACGAAGGCCAGGTCGCCGCTGACCTCGACGGTGAGAATGTCGGTGTCGATTTCGAGGTAGCTGGTGTTTTTAAAAATGCGCTCCCAGGCCTCACGGATATCGGGCCAGCCCTTGAGGGCATCGCGCCCAGGGTGAATGCAGAGGCAGCCCATGCCCTTCGACCAGACCGCCTCCATCGCCTCTATATCCTTCTTCTCAAAGGAGCGGTAGAAGGCCTTGTTTGTGGCCAAGACCAATTCGCGATCGCCAGCCATAGGGTCCTCACTGATAAGATACAGGGGCGTTTCCCTGCCTCCTGTATGAGCATAACTAACGGCAGGGGGAGGCAGCCACCTTCGGCCCCAAAGTCACATACCTGCATGTTAAAGCTTGAAAATCTTTGTAAGCGCTACGGTTCTAAGGCGGTGTTACAAAATCTCAGCCTTGACCTACAGCCGGGGGAAATTTACGGCCTGCTAGGTCCCAACGGGGCAGGTAAGACCACCACCATTAACATTATTTGCGGTTTGCTCAAGGCCGACAGCGGCTCAGTCACCATCGGCGATCGCCCAGCCGGAGAGTCGACCAAAGCGCTGGTGGGGGTGACGCCCCAGAGCAACCTGCTCTACGGCAGTTTGACCTGTAGCGACAACCTGTTCTTTTTTGGGCGTCTCTACGGGCTTTCTCGCCAGGACTGCCTGCGGCGGGTAGAGGTGTGCTTAGAGGCGGTCAACCTGCTGGAGCAAAAGCATACCCCGGTCGAGCGCCTCAGCGGCGGTATGCAGCGGCGGCTAAGCATGGCGGCGTCAATGCTGCATCGCCCCAAGCTAGTGATTCTCGACGAACCGACCACTGGACTCGATATTGAAGCGCGGCAGGAACTCTGGCAGCTGATTCGCCAGTTCAAGGCGATGGGGGTGACGGTGCTGCTGACCTCCCACCTGCTCGATGAGGTGGAGCGCCTGTGCCAGCGGATTGGCATTTTAAGCCAGGGAAAGCTGCTGGCCGAGGGCACGCTGGAGGAACTGCGATCGCGCATTCCGGCCTGCGAGATTGTCACCGTGGAGACAAAGGATCCGAAGGGAGCGATCGCTCGCGCCCGCCAGCTCGGCTATCCCCACCGCACCTACGGCGGCGACCTGGCCTTTTGGGTGCCCGAACAGCTCGACCTCAAGGAACTGATCGATCGCTTTGAGGGCATTCCCCTCGACTCGATCGCCCGTAGTCCGGTCAGGCTAGAGCATGTCTACCTTGAAGTGACCCGGCAACCGGAGGAACTACGGAGGGGTTGAGGGTTTAAGGTTTGAGGTTTGAGGTTCAAGGTTTAGGGTTCAAGGTTTGTCTTGAATCTTGAACCCTAAACTTAACATCTGGCACCTGACACTCGACTCATGCGCCCGCTGTACCCCACACACAGCCCCGCCAGCAAAAACGACAGAGCGGCTACCAGGGTAATCACGGTTGGAGCTAGCCCGCTGTTGCTAAACAGGCCGCCCCCGACACTGGCCGCTAGGGCACCGCCGCTAAAGTAGGTGCCCGTGCCCAGCCCGGCGCGGGCGGGTGGCACCATGGTGAGCGCAAAGGGCAGCGTGCCATTGGAGACCAGGCTCAGGGCAGCTCCAAACAGAGCGGCCAGCAGCATCCCTACCGCTGTGCTGGAGATGACTCCGACTAAAATAGCCAGACTGGCCATGGCGCTTAACCCCAGCACCATGGCCCGACGATTGCCCAAGCGCCGGGCGAGCTGCCCAGCCGGAATGGCCGTCAGGGCCAAGGCAATGAACAAAGCACCCAGCACCAGAGCGATATTGGCATCGGGCACCCGCTGGGCCAGCGTCTCTGGTAAGGCGCTCATTACCAGCCGAAAGCCCAGGCCAACGCCTATTCCCGTGCCAAAGACCAGCCCTAGGCTGGCCCAGGAAATGGGAACCGAAGCGGGGACTGCGATCGCGCCTGCTTCCGCCGCACTATCTGCTACACCCTTAGGCCCTGCCCACCGCAGCGCCAGGGTGGCCAGCAGCAGCACCACCGACCCCAGGCTAAAGGCCACAAATGGCCCCAGGCCCAAAATAAACTGGCCCGCCAGTGGCCCCATCG
>NZ_JADEXE010000307.1 GCF_015207265.1 Nodosilinea sp. LEGE 07298
CGTGCAGTCGTTCTTCGAAAGGCGACCACTGCTACAGCGCTCATGAACGGGGGTGCTGACCTTCTCTCAGACCCTGCAATCCGCCAATCTAGCTGTCGCGTCACCTCTATGTACTTGACATTTGATAGATCTGTTTCATCGTGGATAAACCTTAGATATCGGGCATAGCCGCGACTCCAAGTGGGAGTCGGCACAAATTTTGCGGTGAACTTCCAGCTCTGCCCCCCGGTGAGAATCCACCAGGTAGACATGCCCCAGGCGGCAATGAAACCAATCGAAGTCCAGCTGAGGCTGAACCCGCGACCCAGCAGGTAAGACGCCCCCGTGATGCAAAACCAGGGAATGATCTGGTCGGCTGGAATGGGGCCTAACCGGGGTTGCGCCCCCAGAATGGTGTTAACGGGGCGAAATTTAGATGCCATAAGCCGCTAGCAGTGCTGAAAGGACGGTGTAGAGCTGCACCCTCGATCTGAATGGCCGCACGGCGACAACTAGCCGGTGATTAGCGTCGTCAGCACATCGCCAGCGGTGACGGCAATGATGATAATTAGCGGTGTGCGGGCAATAGTTTGGTTAGAGTCGAACATTGGATCGCTCCAATGAACTCTCTTTCAAAACCGGACGTGAGAGTTTCCCCTCATCCGGCTCCTCAATGAACTGACTCGGCCCAAAGAAAGCTGAGCACGACCCATCCGTTGCCGTTTTGAGATCATGGCAGTGGCCATGAAGCAACTGGAGATTGTCAAAGGTCTCTTGACCGCCCCGCGATAACGGCTGGATGTGGTCAACCTCGACCAGGTCATGGAACGTGATGTGAAGTCCGCAGAACGCACATTTACCCCCTTGCTTCTGGAGCAGCTTAGCAACCCGAGGGGAGATGCCGGGATAGCGCCCCATTCGCCGTGACCAATAAGCCCAATCCCCGTCATCGGGGGACTTCTGGTTCTTCAGAGTCGTGTAAACGGCGGTGCGGTGCCGGATATGACGGGTTAGCTCCACGTCCTTGGCGGCAAACGTCCATCGTCCTTCAGTTCTGATTTGCCAGTACTTTTCGGCCACTTTTCGGGCTCCTCGTCCGGTGCAGCGGTTCACTGCCCAGGCGCGGAGCTTTTGGTAAGTGAGGAAATCGGCTTTAGCCAGTTGGGAGCGAGCATTGAAGTAGCCAAAGTAGGTCGCCCATCCCCGAATCACAGGATTCAAGGCATGGATTAAGGCCGCTTGCGGCGCGTGGCTATACTGCTTGATGATCTCTCCCACGGCGGCCATGTGCCGTTTGAGGCTGTCCTGACTGGGGGTGACAAAGAGCTTGAATCCTAGGGAGCGACTGACGGCACCACTTCGGTAGTTCCCTTGCATCACGCGGGAAGCACGATGCTGGCCGACCGAATGTTGTTGAAAGTGGTACCCCAGGAAATCAAATCCCACATTCCCCTCAACCGGAGTCAAGGTGTGGGTGATTCGCGTCTTCTCCGGATGGATAACTAGCCCCATCTCTTGCAGCCAGGTCGTTAACGCCTCAAAGCAACCCTGAATGACGCTCAGGTCTTCATGCAGAACGACAAAGTCATCGGCATATCGAACCAGTTTGGGGGACAGAATATCGCGGCGTTTCCCGTCAATGATGCGAGAATGCCGGGGATACTGCTGCTTGAGATAAGCCTCCATGCCGTGCAACGCAATGTTAGCTAGCAAGGGAGAAATGACACCGCCTTGAGGCGTTCCGCGTTCCGTAGGGAACCAGTTTGCCCCTTCGATTACCCCCGCGTTTAGCCAGGCTTTGATCTGGCGACGGAGGCTGGGAAAGGTGTCGAGCTTATCCAACAACTTGCTCTGGTCAATTTGGTCGAAGCACTTGGCGATATCCGCATCCAGCACATATTTGGCTTTCTGCTGGGTCGCCTGTTGAATCGCCCTGAGGGCGTCTTGTGCTGAGCGACCGGGTCTGAAACCGTAGGAGTGAGGCTCAAATCTGGCCTCCCACTGGGGCTCCAGGGCTAGTTTGACCAGGGCCTGGCGAGCCCGTTCGGTCATGGTCGGAATCCCGAGGGGCCGTTTTTCCGTCTTCCCTGGCTTGGGAATCAGCACCCGTCGAACCGGGGCTGATTTGTCGCTCAAGGAGAGGTTTTGAGCCAGTTGCAAGCGTTGAGCTGGGGTGAGGGATTTGACACCATCAATCCCGGCTGTCTGCTTGCCTCGGTTGTCCTGAGTAACCTTACGCACCGCCAGGCAGCGAGCTGCCCATGACCGCATCAGGGTCTTTTGCAGTTTGTGAACGGTTTTCACATCACCATTCTGTTCAGCTCGGTAAATCCTCGTTTGCAGCTTGAACACCTTCGCCTCTAGCTGTCGCCAGGGGAGGGTCTTCCATTCCACTGGAGGTGCATTGACCCCAGTCTTAGACGTTTGGACTGTGACTTGATTCATTACCATCAGTTCATCGTGTATCTGTAGGCTTATCCTGGGCATTACCCCAGGCCTTCGCTTTTGATACAATCCCGCCTGCTGAGGGCTTGTAGCGTGGCAGCCGACTCTGACGTTAGCCAGAGAGCGCCTCAGCGGGTTATTCCGTTCCGAATGACCATTGTTTGAATCCTTAGGGCGATGCTCTCCACCGGGTTGATGGGAAGTGCAGACTGGTCGAGATTGGAATCGCCAGTTCCCGTTTGCCTTGCCGTTTTGGCCTGGGCTGCTAACCGTCGTAGCCCACTTGACGTGACGATGGTTCTGACACATCTTCGCTTTCGCTACCCATAGATTCTTGCTAGACAGATTGCCGAGTACGGTTCTCGGAAGGGCTGCCGTTCATCCCCGCTTCACCCGATTGAGAGCTAGTCTCACGGGTGGGGGAAGTGCTGTCACCGTTGCACCCACGGGGTAGGACTTACACCTACATGGCCATTCAGTTGTCAAGGTCCAAAGACCTCGCGCCTAATCCCATGAAACTCAGGTGAGTTCCAGTTTCTAGGCAACGGCTCGCACCCAATCCTCGTCATTGCGAGCGCTGTTGATCACCCGTACCAGCGAGATGCCGACGTAGAGCAGAAACAGGCCCCGCAGCACGTTGAAGACTAGGGGGATGGCGTCGCCCGCAGCGGTGCCAAAGTTCGTGGTCATCCAGGTTTCAGCATCGCCGAAGAACTGGGCCTGGGCGGGATAGGCCAGCAGGGTGATCAGCCAGAGCAGCCCTAGACCCAGGAGCCGCCCAGCCATTCGCTTGAAATCCTGGGCTTTAGAAGCCCGCCTGGATAGGGAACGGGAGGGTGTTATGTCCTGCCTACAGGCAAGGCCTGTCAACCCCGCCACGGCCAGCATCATGAGTAAGGCGGGGCCGTGGATGAGGGTATCCAGAGCAAGGCATAGGAACGCTACGACAAATAGCGGCAGGTCTGGAAGCGGATTCATCCGACCTACCAGTCGTTCCATCAACGGAAAAACGTAGAGAGTTTTCATGGCTCAAATGAATTGAGTCTGACTGATGATTGAAGTCTCCTGAAATCAGTCAGATGACATGACTCGCGTGCTCACCAATGAGTGACGTGTTCCACTCGAATTGCGTGAAGATTTGATCAATATAGCAATGTTTTTCAACGGTGGGGAAATGAGAAACTAAATTGTTGATTCAGGCTTAGACGGCTCAAATCCATGTTTAAAGCCTATACAAGACAATGAATATCGTGCTTGATTCTGTAATCTTGCGTGATGTTAATCAAGCTATTGACCGATCTATGTAGATCCTTAAAGTAGGAATATTTTTTATACCGAGGCCATACATAATCCCTATCGACTGAAAATTTGCTGCCAATTATCAACGCGATTAGCTACAAGCAATAACTCTATGATTGCAGTCGCATTCTATCTATAGATAATCATCAAAAGCGACGCAAGACCATCTTCTTTAGTTCCTTTTTCCCTCACATATTTTCAACTCAAAAGTCACGCTTTAACTGACAACATCACATGACGACTGATTTGCAGACACAAAACAAGCATTTTGACGTCAATACGTCTTGATGTCTCTAGCTTCGCAAGCTTATATGGCGTCCAGATCGCTGGTGGGTCAAGCCATGCAGAGATGGGCAGGGGCTAAGTGTTGTACGGGGAGTGAAACACATCTATGAAGACAGTGAGTTGTTTGTCGCTCTCTGGGGGGCAAGGGAAAACGTCGGTCTCACTGCTGCTAGGGCGACTCTTGGCGCACCGGGGCCAGAAGGTGCTGATGGTGGATGCCGATCCGCAGGCGAATCTGACCTTTTATTTGGGCCATGACGTGAAGGCGAATGAGCCCACTCTGTTGGAGGTGCTGAAGCAGCAGGTGGAAACAGCCGATGGGATCTATCCGCTGACAGCAGCCAACCTATTTCTGATTCCAGCCGATGAGGGGCTGCACAAAGCCCAGGAGTACTTGGCCACCATCGGGATGGGAGCCCTGGCTTTGCACCATGCCCTGGAGGCCGTGGAGGAGCTATTTGACGTTTGCATTATCGACTCGCCGCCCCAGCGCACCCAGATTTGCTTATCGGTGGTGGGGGCCTCGGAATGGGTGCTGATTCCAGCGGAGGCCTCGACCAAAGGGGTAAATTCACTGCTGTGCAGCCTGGAACTGCTGGAGGAATTGGGGCGAATACGGGCGTTTAAGGGCCAGGTGCTGGGGGTGCTGCCGTTTCGCGATAAGTGGTTTGGTAGGTCTCAGGCAACGGATAGCCGAGAGGCCATAGCGGCTATGCAGCAGGTGGCAGGGACAATTCCGGTGCTGCCGTCAATTGTGGAGAGTGAGCGCTACAAGCAGGCGATTCGGCAGGGGCAGCGGCTGTCAGAGATTGGGTACGGGGAGTTGGAATTTCCGCTGTACAGGGTGATTGAGGCGTTAGAGCAGGAGCAGGAGAGTGGCTGAGGATGCGCTGGAACGGTTGATGCAGCGGCAGCGCCCGAGTGTGCCGCCCCGTGCCGATGGGTTGGGGGCAGAGTTACCTGTGAAGTCTCCTCAACAGTCGGCAGTGGGGAGCAATGGGTCGGGATATAGTGACTCTAACGAGTCTACGGGTGTTGACGTCAGTATGTCTGTTAGCCAAGGTGATGAGGCGGAGTTACCGCAGCTAGTGCGGACAACGACGCGGTTAGAGGAAGAGATTGATAAGGCCCTGCGCCACCTCTGTATGGATGAGAAGATCACCAAGGAGGTGTGGTTTGAGGCGGCCTACCTTTACCTGGCGGAGCACCCAAAGGCGATGCAGGCGGTGAATGGGGTGGCAAAGGAGCGCTACCAGCGCCGGAAGCGGGCAGCGGATTTGAGGAAGCTGGAGACGATGCAGAAGCGATTGAGGGGGTAGCGCTCCTCCGTTTGCCCAAAGATTTCTCTTGTCTCGAACTCAGGTTGGACAATTAAGTCGCTAAGAGAAACCAGGCTATAGTAAATAACAATAATCTGACCCTGTGGCCTTATTCCGTTGTGACAAGCTCCCCCGACTTTTCCCAACGACTCCAGCTGACTCAGCGGCTTTCGGCTTTGCCAGGTCCACAGCTCGACCAGGTGATTTTTGCCCTTAAACCACCGCCGGGCAATATTCCGGCTGCGTCGGCCCCACAGGGGGATCGGGTGATGGCTCTGCTGACCTGGACCGAAAGCGAGATGGGCTATGGGTTGGAAACATTAGAGCAGGCAATTGATTCCGTGCTGGCTCAACGTGAGCAAGCTGCGCCCCAGAGCGCTCAGGTGTTCATGAGTCAACCGGCTCAAGCCTCTGACCAGACCTTGACTCAAACCCTGCATCAAGACCCGCAGGCGGCAGATAATACGTTACAGAATGGAAAATATATTTTAGAGCGAGAGTTGGGGCGTGGACGCTTCGCTATTTCTTATCTGGCTAAGCGCTCAGATGGCGAACGTTGGGTGATTAAGGTCTTAAATCCCCAGGTACTGGCTGGGCTAAATGCTATAGAAAGAGATCGCCAAGAAACCCTATTCTGGCAAGAGGCTGTCAAGCTAGCTAAGTGCAGTGGTACTCCTCACATCGCAAAAGTTGAAATACCGTTCAAAGAGGGAGACTTAATCTGCTTACCGGTGGAATATTTGGATGGCAACAGCTTGGCAGATCGATCTGAGCGACAACTCTTAGAGCAAAATGCGCTGACTTACATTCGACAAATTGGAAAAGCACTGACTGTTGTTCATCAGCAAGGGTTAGTACATCGTGATATTTGCCCAGCAAATATTTATCTCAGACTTCGACGAGGTCAAGTAGATGCAGTACTGACAAACTTTGAACTGGCCGTGGATTCCGATACAGAACTCAGCCGAACCCGTGAGCAAGAGTTAACCGATGGCTTTTCGCCTATTGAGTTGTATGCTCGTGGGCAGGCCATTGGCCCCTATACCGATGTGTACTCTTTAGCGGCAACATTGTACGAACTGCTGACGGGAGAAGTGCCCTGTAGCGCAAAAGCCAGACAGGTCAATGGACAGGCTTTGCTATCACCGCAGAACAAGAACCCAGATATTTCAGGCAAAACAACAAAAATGATCTTGGCCGGACTGGAACTAAAGCCAGAAAAACGTCCCCAGTCCATTCAGAACTGGCTTTCTAGGCTGGATGCAGAAATTAATCAGCCTAAGCCATTACATTCTAGTTCTGTAGATTGGAGTAAGTGGCAAGCTATTTGGGCAGCAGCAGCGGTTATAGTAGCCCTATTAATTGGTGGTATTCCCCTTTGGCATCGGCCAGATATCCAGACTTCACCTCAACAGCCTCCGGTGCAATCACCCTCTCAGCCATAAAGTAAATGACGATAGTCTGATTTAGCATCCTTTGATATCGCAACATAATTCATGTGGACAGAAGGCCGTTTGCTGCAATCTGGTAAATACAAAGTCATCAAACAAATTGGTGACGGGGCTTCTGGGCTGACTTACCTAGCAGAAGAAACATTTTTGGAACGAAAGGTCGTTATAAAAACACCATATCGGTTGTTTCAAGCTGACCAAGATTACGAAAAATTTGCTCAACGTTTTCGACGAGAGGGGCAAGCCCTCGCCAGCATTGAACACCCTAACATAGTACAGGTGTTCGAGTATTTCTTCCACGAAAACATGCCCTGCTTAGTTATGGCATACGTTGTTGGAGAAACACTGAAAGAGCGGGTTAAAAATAAAAGCAGGCTTTCTCAGGATGAAGCTATACGTTGCTTTCACAAACTAGCTGAGGCCATACACAGCCTCCACAGAAGTGGGTTAATTCATTGTGATGTTCATCCCGGCAACATCATCCTTCGGTCAGATGGCGAACCTGTATTAATTGATTTTGGCTCGGTAGAGTTGCTACAGCCCGGTACGATTACTGTCAATCCAACCAACTCAATATATACCCCTTATGAACAAATGGAGCGAGAGATTGAGCCCCAGGCTACTCTAGATATTTATGCTCTAGCAGCGACTCTCTACTTTGCCCTAACAGGGCAAAAGCCCCAAAATTCTTTTGAACGTAAAGCATTTGGCGATAAGCTAGTGCCCCCGAAACAACATTGTAAGGAAATTGAGCAGTGGCTTAACCAGGCTATCTTACAAGGAATGGCTTTAGAAGCTGAGCATCGACCTGCTTCTATGCAAGCTTGGGTCGGCTTGTTGCAACCCCCCGAACCCCCTAAAGCTAAATCAAGTCAGCCACAACAACCTACCTCTGGCAGAGCTGAACAACCAGTGCCCCCAGAACCACCCCATTTT
>NZ_JADEXE010000308.1 GCF_015207265.1 Nodosilinea sp. LEGE 07298
TGGACGTCGAATCAAGATTTCAGGAGCTCACTGGAACGCAGATAACGTGCAACAAGTGCTGCAACAGCGATGTGCTTATCTAAATGGCTACTTCTCAAAATGAGTCTTGCAAGACTGGGATGCACCCGAATCTTTAATCTTTCTCGCTGAGATTAATCGCCTGAAAATTTATATTTAGCGTATTTAAGTAGGCAAGCGTAATTAAATATAAGTCGATGTAGGTTGAGTTGAGGCACGTAGCTTGCTTCCCTCAGGGTAACCAACTGATCTTTCTAAGCGATCGCATTAAAGCCATACCTTGACTGGAGTCGTTTGATCTCGTGGTTCCATCATGCAGACGAAAAACTGCGATCGCAAGACTCGAAGCGGCAAAAATAAATATTAATTTGGCAGCTATGCGCCAATAATCCTGAGCCAACAAATATCTATTTCTGGGCGAATATACCACCGTTTATTCGCCTATTTTGCTTATTTTGTTTTATCTGACTAGAAGGTCGATAGTCACATTGTCACACTTCTTTGCTATCTAAGTCTGAAAACAAAATAGCTTAAATCTCTCAAATGCTGTCATGGCAATTGATTGGCAAATTTATTGATCTGCTAAACCTTTTTTCTCCAAGTCATCTCATGACTTTCTCAGTAACTTCTCAGTTAATAAGCTCATTATCTTCCATAGTCAGTTGCAGCCAGGCTGTAACTTTTATTGATCCTGAAATCTTGTAAAAAGAAATGAATTTCATCCCTTTTTGCTGATTCAAAAATGTTTTTGGCTTGAGCTAAAGACTTCCTTTTCCTAAAACACCAGCCCTAGGAAACCGTCCTATGCCTGACCCTTTTGTCGGCAAAATTTGCATGTTTGCGGGCAGCTTTGCCCCCCATAGCTGGCCATTGACGACTTCGCCATTCGGCCTCTACCCGGCGTTACCTCCACCGTCATTGTCAGCGAGGGAGCTACCGCGAGGCCCGATTGGTCGTTACCCCTTTCCCTGATGACTTGGCTGAAGACATTGAGGTGATTTCGCTCTCGCTCTTGCCGAGTGCGAACTACACCGTCGATACCGCAAACGCATCGGCTGAACTAACCATTATTGAGAGTTTCCCCATGACGACCCAAAACGTGACCGTTTCCATCGAAAACCTGTCCCCCGACAATGGCGCATTTCTGACCCCGCTGTGGTTTGGTTTCCACGACGGCACCTTCGACACCTACGATCGCGGTCGGCCTGTTTCCCCCGGTTTAGAATCGCTGGCGGAAGATGGCGCGACCGAGCTGATTTCGCAGGAGTTTGACCTAGCGGGCTTTGGCACTGTGCAAGGTACTATTTTGGGCACCGAGGGCACCCCTGGCCCCATCGACCCCGACGAAGTGGCAACCTTTACGGTTGAACTCGATCCTAATGATCCTGGCAGCCGCTTCTTCAACTACGCCTCGATGGTGATTCCGAGCAACGATTTCTTCATTGCCAATGGCAACGAGCGCGCCCATCCCATCTTTGACGAAGCGGGCAACTTCATCGGGGCCGACTTCATTGTCTTGGGCAGCCAGGTGCTCGATGCTGGCTCGGAGATCGACGACGAAATTCCTGCCAACACGGCCTTCTTTGGTCAGATGGCCCCCAATATTGGCGTAGATGAGAACGGCGTGGTCGATCTGGCCGAGGGCTTCATTCCCAATGGCCCCATCCTCAGCGACCCGATGTTTAGCAATGCTGACTTCACCGCCCCCGACTTTCAGGTGGCTCGCATTCGCGTGTTTTTAGAAAACCTGGTGGAGCCAGCGCCTGGAGCTAAGGTTGTGATCGATCGCGGTGAGATCAACCAAACGGGCATTGAACTGCTCAACGATGGTGACAGCCTCAAGCTGCTCGGGCGCATCGAAACCCTGGGCACGGTGCCAGGGGTGCTGACCCAGGCCCAAGACAATCGCATTTACATTGCTCACAGTGGAGCAATTGATTCAGAAACTACGGCCATTCAAGTCAATGGCGTTGACACCGACATCGAAAACCTGGGGCTGATTGACGGCGGGTTCAACGGCATCAACCTGGCTAACGACGATACAGCCTCCGCCACCATTCTCAACCGAGGCACGATTGTCAGCGACAGTCGGGCCGTCAATATCGGCGGTGTGGGCGGCAGTCTGGTCAACTACGGCCAGATTCTGAGCAGCGCCAACCCCCGCAACGGCACCGTCTACGGTGACGTCACAGCCCTCAACGTTGAAATCGAAAACTACGGCCTGATCGATGTCGGTGCTGGACTTGACGGCGATGCGGTTTCTTTGGAGTTGGGGGCACAGGTCGATGGTCAGGTGGTCAACTACGGCCTGATTCAGGGACGCGGGTTACCCCTGGGCAGCAATCAAGCCGCCGCCGTGCGTCTCTACTGGGTGCCGGGTGCCGGGCCAACTTCTACGTTCAACGGCAATGTTGAAAACTTTGGCCATCTCGCTTCTGAAAATGGCCCAGCGGTGATTGTGGAAGAGAACACCATTCTCAATGGGGATTTGATCAACCAGGGGCTGATTTCGAGCCCCAACCCCGCCAACGGGATTGGGGTGCGGATCGAAGGCGAGGTCACCGGTGAGATTATCAACCGGGGTGAAATCAACGGCGGCCGCGACGGCATTGATATTGCCAACGGTGGAACGGCGATCGCGACCATTATCAACACCGGTTTGATCAGCAGCACCAGCCGCGCCGTTAACCTGGGCGGTGCCGAAAATCGACTGGTCAATGAGGGATTGATTACCACCACCGCCAACCCACGCAATGGCACCGTCTACGGCGATATCACAGCCCTCAACATCGAAATCGAAAACCACGGCCTGATCGATGTTGGCCAGGGCCTTGACGGCGACGCCATCTCCCTCGAACTGGGGTCATTGGTGACGGGCAACATCGTGAACACAGGCTCTGTTCAGGGCCGGGGCGCGGTTGTAGGCAGCAACCAGGCGGCCGCCATTCGCCTCTTTCAACCCGGAGGCGAGGGTGCACCGGTAGCCGTTTTCCAGGGCGATATTGATAACCAAGGTCTGTTGGCTGCCGAGCAGGAAGCCGCCATTGTGATTCAGATGGGCACGCAACTGGCTGGCTCTATTTTCAATAGCGGTTTGATTGAGGGCGGCGAGTCAGGCACCGCGCCGAGTGGTTATCTGGCGATCGATGGTCGCGAAGCCGTGGGCAACCTCACGGTGATCAACACGGGCACCATCGTCGGTGATGTTTTGCTCAGCGCTGGCGATGACCTGTTTATCGGCACCGGCGGCACTGTGAACGGCGTCGTACAGGGCAACGGCGGCAATGACAGTCTCCTTGGCGGCGACGGCGACGACATTCTAGCGGGCGGTCTGGGCAGCGATGTGAAAACGGGCGGCTTTGGCGCAGACACCTTCCGCTTTGGGGCCGACCTGATCGCTAGCACGGGCGGCGATTTCGACATAATCACTGACTTTGAGGCGATCGATCGCATCGACTTCAGCGGTTTCTTGGGCGCAGGTGGCGAGTTCTCGCTAGCGGTACTGGGCGATCGCCTGATTGCCAACCTCAGCACCGGCGACACCGTAACGGTGCAGGGCAATTTCAATGCGGCTGCGGCCCAGCTAACGCCGCTGGCGACAGCCATTGCCGTTGCCTAATTCCGCGTAGGGTGGGCACTGCCCACCTTCAACCTTTTTCCTGTGTCACCCAAGTCATGCACCTAACTTAGGTGCATGACTCGATCTCCTGGCCTGATTCCAATCGGCACTGGTCTGCTAACCGGAGATAAACGGCTGAAAGCCTTTCTGGAAAAACACTTTCAGGATTTTTGCTCCAATTGGCTTAAACTTTTGCCGAATCAAGGTTTGAGTGCCCCATCACCTTTTAAGAGACCAGTGCCCTTTAGGTTGGGTTGACGCAGGAAACCCAACAATTTCACAAGGGTTTTACTCCTAACTCAACGTGGTATTGCATAGTAATAGAAAACTATGGCTGTTGGGTTGAGCTAGCGAAACCCAACCTCCTAACTATTAGGAGAAGATGATTCTGTTGTGTTTGAATGGGCGGCCAATGAAAGGCGCGTTTTTCTAACGCATGATATTGCAACGATTACCCGCTACGCCTATGCAAGGTTGGCTCAGGATCTCGCTATGCCAGGAGTAGTTGAGATTCGCACAGATGCACCTATAGGTAAGATAATAGAGGTCATTTTTATTATTCTAGAGTGTGGTGTCGCAGAGGATTTAGATGGTCAAGTTTATTATCTACCTCTATGAAGTGGTGGCGGCCTAACACGTCAGCGTAGCGGACGGACAAAGACCACTCGTGATGTCTCAGAAGCTACCTAGCTTTTGCCGTTAGTTGGCCTGAGTCTCTCTTTTGCCTGCCCCATTCAGGTGCGGGATAAACACTCTCAAAGGAATTTCCATGCCGTACGTAAATATTCAAATTACAACAGGTGCTACTAGAGACCAAAAAGCTCAGTTAGTCAAAGAGGTGACTGCTTCACTTGTGCGCATCTTAGGGAAGAAGCCGGAGCATACGCATATCGTTATTCAAGAAATTGCAGATGAAAACTGGGGTTTCTCAGGCCTGCTAACCGATGACTGGAAGCAAAAGCAAGCACCCCAGTCATCAACTGAAACTTACTAGTTGCCGAGTCCTATAGATCGAGTTAAGCGCCAGCGTAGGGAATATAGCCGTGGTGCTGCTGGGTTTTGTCTCTCTTAACCAGACTGGTGGGGCAGCGGTCGCTGCTCCACCACCAGTCGCTAAAACCGCACCATGCTGCCGGTAATGCTTTGGAACTCAAAGTCGCTTACAGCCACGCGGTAAGTACGGCGGGTGTCGCGCAGCGTGCTGCAAGAGACAAAGGAGCACTGCCAGCTCACGGCATCAACCACCACGCTCACTACCTCAAAGAAAGAAATAGCCTTAGAGATTGATTGAGACGTTTTAAGCCTGCCATCTTCAACGCCCCTTAGCCCCGCTCGGGTTGCTATTGCTTGGGTCTTTTCTAATAGCGAATGCGGGGATCAATGTAGGCATTTAAAATATCGATCGCAATACTCATGACCGCCACAATCATGGCAAAAAATACCATCAGCCCCTGCACCACCGGGTAGTCGCGCTGGCTGATTGCTTCATAGAGACGATTAGCCAGCCCCGGCCACGAAAACGTCACCTCTGTTAGCACCGCGCCCCCCAGCATGGCGGCAAAGGTCAGCCCCAGAATCGTAATCACCGGAATCATGGCATTCCTGAGAGCGTGCACCATCACAATCCGCCGCTCGGGAATGCCCCGCGCCCGTGCTGCCTCCACGTAGTCTGCCGCCAGGGTCTGTTTCAGATTGACCCGCACCATGCGCTCAAACACCCCGCTGATCAAAATTCCCAGGGTAAGGCTGGGCAGCGCCAGGTAGTAAAGGGTGGTAAAAAAGGCCCCTAGATCTAGCGACAGCAAACTGTCCAACAGGTATAGCCCAGTTGGCCCAGCGGGCGGGGTGGCCCGCAGCGGGTAGCGGGTACCAATCGGAAACCAGCGCAGCTGCACCGCAAAAATGAGCTGCAAAATCATGCCAAACCAGTACATCGGAATGGCGTAGGTAATGATGCCAAACAGCCGCCCCCCGGCATCTAACCCTGAGTTGGGCCGCGAGGCCGCCAGGGCACCAACACCGACCCCCACCACCGTAGCGACAACCATGCCGCACACCGTTAGCTCTACCGTGGCCGGAAAGTGAGCCTGAATAATTTCCCATACCGTTTGCCCCTGGGTGGCCAGGGATGAGCCCAGGTCGAACCGCAGTAAATTGCCCAGGTACGTTAAGTATTGGATCAATAGAGGCTGATCGAGGCCGAGCTGGACCCGCATCGCCTCCTTGGCTGCTGCCGGAGCCCTGGCCCCCAGCAGCGCATCTACCGGGTCGCCAGGGGTAGCCCGCAGCAGCAAAAACACCACCGTGGTGATGGTCAAGATCATCAGCGGGGCCAGCAACAGCCGAGTAAAGACGTAGTAGCGCAGGGCAGCGGAGCGGGAGGACATGGGGTTAGCCTCGGGAAATTTGCCAGAGCAAAAACTGCTGGGTCGGCTCTACGGCGACGCCTTCCACACCATCCTGGGCAAAGACGTAGTCTTTGTTTTGCCACAGGGGCACGTAGGGCACGTCCTCAACCATGATTTGCTGGAGGTCTTCAATCATGTCTTGCCGGGCGGCGGGGTCTTGTTCGGCGCGCTGCTGGGCAATCAGGTCGTTGGCCTCGGTACTGTAGTAGAAAGAGCCATTGGCCTGGGAGGGGCCTTCTTCGCAGATGGCACCGCTGCCGGTTTCGCAGCCCAAGAAGGGTTGAATAAAGGTGTCGGGATCGTAGTAGTCGGGGTACCAGTTTGAGAGAATGATCGGGTAAATGCCCTTGCCGACGTTTTCCCAGAGGGTAGCGCCTTCGGTATTTTGCACGTTCACCGTCACGAGACCCGGCAGCCCTGCCTCAATGGATTCTTTGAGGGTGTTGGCGACAATGCTGCGGATGGTGGAGGCGGATGGGTACCAGATTTCGATGGTGAGCGGGTTGGTCTCGGAGAACCCGGCTTCGGTGATCAGCTCGCGGGCCTGGTCAAAGTCGCCGTCGCCGTAGGCTTCTCGAAAGACGGGCTCAGCCACGTCAAAGCTGGCGGGGATGAGGCTATAGAGGGGTTCGGCCTGGCCCTGGAAGACGCGATCGTTGATCAGGGGGCGATCGACCATGGCGGCGATCGCCTGGCGCACCCGTACGTCGTCTAGGGGCTCAATCTTCTGGTTGAGCGACATGTAGTTGATCACATTGGTACCCGCCTCGATCACCTGCCAACCGCCGGAGCTTTCTTCGCGCTCCAGGGCCGCCACCTGTTCGGGGTCGAGGGTTTGGTAGGCCACGTCTAGACCGCCGGTTCTAAAGGTGTTGTAGAGGTTGGCGGGGCTGGTAAAAATTTGAATATCGATGCCGTCGTTGGTGGGGGCATCGCCCCAGTAGTCTTCGTTGACATCGAGCTTGATCGAGTCGCTGGTGAAGGCGGCGAGCTTGTAGGGGCCGGTGCCCACAAAGCTAGCTGGCTGAAAGCTGCCGGTGCCAATTTCATAGCTCTCAGGTGAAACCGGGGTAACACCCGAAAAGCTGAGCAGGGCCGGAAACGCTGCAAAGGGAGCCTTCAGGGTCAGGGTTAGCTCGTGCTCGCCTGTGGCCTCGGCGGCGGCAATTTTATCCGACAACAGGTAGGCCGGGCGGCCACCATTCTCCATAAACCGCTGGATTGAAAAAGCCATGACCTCGGCGTTGAAGGGAGTGCCATCGTGGAGGGTGACATCGTCCCGCAGGGGAATGGTGTAGGTGAGCCCGTCGTCGCTGACGGTGGGCATTTCGGTGGCTAGCTGGGGCACCAGGTTAGTGGTACCGGGCTCGTAGGTGTAGAGGCGATCGCCCAGGTTGTAGAGCAAAATGCCGGGGAAGGTTTCGTAGGCATCGGCGGGGTCGAGGGTGCGGGCGGTCAGGGTGGTGCCGATGGTAATGCGGCTATCCCCCGTTGCCCCAGCCGCATCCTCGGTGGCAGGCTGATCATTGCCAGCACAGCCGATCGCGATCGCAAAGCATAGGCCAAACAGCCCCACAAACTGAGCCACCCGTCGCCACTGGCGATCGGCCCAGGAGCGCTGATGATTTCTAACCCAGGACACTAAAGAAGTCATTATGCTTTATCT
>NZ_JADEXE010000309.1 GCF_015207265.1 Nodosilinea sp. LEGE 07298
CCCCCAGCCCGCAGCTGCCCCACCGTGTGCACAATATCGGCGGTGTGCAGGGCCACGTGTTGAATCCCACCCCCCCGGTTGTAGTCGAGAAACTCCTGCACCTGTGAGTTGGCCGTAGCGGGTTCGTTAATGGGCAGCTGGGCGCTGCCCTGGGGGTGAGCTAGCACCTGACTGCGCAGCCCCGAGCGAGGTGTATCGATGGTGAACCGCTGCCGGGGCTGAAAGCCAAGCTGGCTGGCGTACCAGGCGATCGCCTGGGGCAACTCACCCTTTGGCACATTGACGACGGCATGGTCAATGGCGGTGATCAAGCTGCCGTTGAGGGCGGCGTGCCTTCTGTTATCAGGGGCGATGCCTGGTACCCAGCTCTCTGGCTGCCACGACTCGATTAGCGTGTGGGTGAGCGATCCCCATCCCTGAATTTTTCCCCAGCGGCCTCGGCCCCAGCGATCGTGCTGAATCGGCTGCACCAGGGCACCCCCGGCCGCCACTACCTGTTCTAGGGCTGGTTCTAGCGCCTTGACCCGCAGCGCTACATCGCCAATGCCTGGTGGATGCTGCTGTAGATAAGTGCCCACCACAGCGGCATCGGCCATGATCAGCAGGGGCACTCGGCCCACATACACCAGCGCCCTCTGCTGAGATTTTTGCTCAGAGGCTGCCCCAGCCGCTGGGCCAGAGCACACGCCTCCCCAGGCGTTGACAAACCAGTCGCGCCAGGGGGCTACCGCCTCCACATAAAAACTCAGATGGTTGAACTCCATAGGGCAAGGGTTTCGTGGTGATCTCGCTGTTATTGGAGCACAAACCTACTCCCCAACATCCTATCCTTTGAGAAGATTTTCTTTTAGATACTAAAACTACCGACAATTTTAGACCATGTCGCTGGCTTAACCAGATGTTTTAGCCAGAGGTTGCTTCCGGCATCGTCCCCTCCGATACCTTTCTTACACCTCCCTATGCCCGATTAGGGGTTAATTTCCGGCTACGGCGACCACCTGGTCCTGGTTTTCGGCGGTGTAGCTGTTGGGGGGGTAGCGATCGAGGTGGCGAAATAGGGCAATAGGCTTTTGCACCCGACAGGAGTAAAACTCCACAATGACTTCGGCATCTTGACGCAGTACCACCTTGGGCGAAAAATCTTCGGGCATTTTGGTACGCCACTGCCACGGAATTTGCTGAGGAGGGGCCGCTACAAAGCGGTGGTGCATCCAGCGGGAGTAGCGGCCAAAACGGCCAAACTCTCGCACTTCGCGGGTAAAGATCGAGGCGGTGAGAAACGAGGCCAGCGAGCCGTCTCCTTCAATACCAGCCATCAGGTTGGGTAATGCACCCATGGGCTTAGGCACCTGGTCGGTGGCGGTAATGTTGTTGATTGCGTCTTCTAAATATTCTGTGGTGCTCAGCAGCCCCGGCAGGGCTACTGTCGCCCCCAGGCCGCCGTTACTATCCTGGCGCAGGTAGGTGACCAGGCGAATGCCGGGCCGCATCCACAGCCCCGGTAGTTTGGTGAGCGCATTGGCGGGGTCAAGGGTGCTGACAAACCAGCGCCCCTCACTATTGGGGGCCGGCACATTGTCTTCGGGCAGATCTCCTACCCGAAACAAGTCGCCCAGGGCGTTGAGCGAGTCGGGTATGGGGTCATCGTCGTCGTCTTGAGGGTTAAATTTGCCTGGCTGCTGTTCATGGGGAGGTAACACCAGCGTTTCACGAATAAACTGGCTCACCTTTTGAACTGTAGCTAGGGGGTATCTTTGAAACGCCATGAATCACCGGGACGGTGGCTAAAGGGTAGGTGAAAACTGGTTTACGTACTTGACGAAGAGTGTTCGGGCTGAATGCTTGTCCAAGGTTTTGTAGCAACAGACCCAACGGGCCAAGCTTGCAACCTCAAAAGGAACTTTTATTTAGATAGAACACTCTCAGGGCATTCTTGTAGCCACCTCTGATCACTAACCAATACTTAAGGATGCCCTTGAGGATACCCTTTAGCCCCAATCCCGGCATGGCTGCAAGACTAAATTGGGAACATTTCTATACCTGAGACAGAGCGTTCGGCACCTCTACCCAACTATTTTGTCGGTGTGAGCGATGGGCTAGATCCATCAGGTGCTGCGATCGCACCCCATCCCAAATTGAGGGGGTCGTTGCCTGCCCCCGATCAATATCGCTGACCCAGTGGTTGACGACCCGCACAAAGGGAGCAATGCGGCCATCGCTATAGGTGGTGGGAAACTGGAGGCGATCGGGAATGGCGATTGCTTCGAGGGGAGCACCCCCCTGGCTGCCCCACAGCTTAAAGCCGTGGACGTAGTCGCTCAGGTTGTCGCTGCCCAAGACCAGGGTGCCCTGGTCGCCATAGACTTCGACCCAATGGCCCCGCCCAGCATAGGTAACCGAGCTAATCGCCACCTGGCAGGGAGCACCGTTTTGCAGATCCAAAATCAAGCTACAGGTGTCGTCAGCATCGACCGGTTGGGGGACTCCGTCTGCATCGGGCCGCTGAGGGATGGCGGTGCTGAGGCGGGCGCACAGCCGCTGGATGGGACCAAACAGCCAGGTGATGTAGTCAAAACTGTGGGAGGCAAAGGCTCCCAAAGCACCGCCCCCCTGGTCCTGGCGCGAGTACCAGTTCCAGGCCCGGCTGGGGTCGGCCCGGCCCGGCACCGTCCAGGTGATGTTGACGAAGCGCAGGTTGCCGACATAGCCCTCAGCCAGCCGTTCAGCTAAATACTGCCAGGCGGGCACAAAGCGAAATTCAAAGTCCATGGTGGCAATCAGGTTGCGATCGCGGGCTAGCTTGGCGATCGCCTCGGCTTCGGCCCCCGACAGCGCCGTGGGTTTCTCTAGCAGCAGGTGCTTGCCCGCCTCAAGCACCTTTTTAGCCTGGTCATAGTGCAGAAACGGGGGCGTGGCCACGGTAACGGCCTGTACCTCCGGCAGGGCCACGATCGCCTCGACGGTGTCGCAGGCGTGGGGAATGTGGTGGGCGGCGGCGATCGCCTGGGCCTTGGCTAAATCGCGATGGTAGACCGCTACCACCTCGGTGCGGTGGTGGGCCTGTAGCCCCGGAATATGAACCTTCTGACCAAATCCGGTACCGACTACCGCCACCTTTACGGGAGTTTCTGCCATAGCGACCTCACCCATTCCTCTCAAGATCTCGATCAATGCTGTGGACAAGCCTGATAGCCATTGCCCTATCTCAGAGTAAGGGCCGAGCTGCGATCGTTACAATTAAACTAATCAGTTTAATTTTGTGCTTTGTTATTGTGCTTCGAGCGCTGAAGCCGAAGCTAACGTCAGGATTCTTTGGTCTATGCAGGTTCCTCTGATTGGTAAGGTGCGTCGTCCGCTGGTTTGGCTATTGGCCGGGCTGGCAGCCGCTACGCTGGTGGCAGGGGCGGTGGGGTTTGGCCTCTGGCGCAGCCGCCAAAACGCCTACGATGTAGGAGAATTTACGACTCAGGCGGCGATCGAGCCGCTAACGGTGCGGGTGTCTGCCAGCGGCACTGTCAGACCGGTGCAAACCGTAAACCTCAGCCCCCAAAATGCTGGCGTCTTGGAAGAACTGTATGTAGAACAGGGCGATCGCGTCGAGCCCGGCCAGCTAATCGCTCGCATGCGAAACCGCGACACCGCTGCCCAGGTCGCACAAAACCAGGCCGCCGTCGCCGAAGCCGAAGCCGCCCTGGCCGATGTGCGTCGGGGTAGCCGCCCAGAAGAAATTGCCCAGGCCCAGGCCACAGTTGAGGCCAACCGCGCCCAGGTGCGCGATGCTCAGGCTCGTTTAGACCTGGCCACCAGCGAACTGGCCCGCCGTCAGCAGCTGTTTGATCGGGGGGCAGTGGCGGCCACCGACCTAGATACCGCCAGACGAGAGCAGCGCAGCGCCCAGGCGGCCCTAGAGCAGGCCCAGGCCCGCGTGACCGAAGCGCAGCGGCGGGTCGATGATCTGCAAAACTTGCCTGAGCCTGAGGCGATCGCCCAGGCCGAGGCCCGGCTAGCCCAGGCCCGCGCCCAGCTCGAAGGTGCCCAGGTGCGACAAAATGAATCCTTCATTCGCGCTCCTTTTGGCGGCACGATCACCCAAAAGTTTGCCACCGAGGGGGCATTCGTTACCCCGACAACCTCAGCTTCCGAGCTGTCGTCGGCCACATCTACCGCAATTGTCGCCCTGGCCCAAGACCTGGAGGTACTAGCCGAGGTGCCCGAGGCCGACATTAGCCTGATCGAGCCGGGTCAGCGGGTCGAAATTGTGGCCGACGCCTTCCCTGAGCAGACCTTTGCAGGCCGGGTCAAGCTGGTGGCCCCAGAGGCAATCGAGCGGCAGAATGTCACCCTGTTTCAGGTGCGCATTGAGCTGCTTGACGGCAAAGACATTCTGCGATCGAACATGAATGTGAATGTGGCCTTTATTGGCGATCAGCTGGCCGATGCCCTGGTAGTGCCCACGGTGGCGGTGGTAACCCAGGCGGGCGAAACGGGGGTGCTGGTGCCCGGCGAAAACCGCGAGATTGTCTTTCAGCCCGTTACCCTGGGGCCACAGGCTGGCGACCAGATTCAGGTAGTCAGCGGGGTGGATGAGGGCGATCGCGTCTTTATCGACCTGCCCCCCGGCAAATCGCTCGAAAACATTACCGTACGGCAAGATCGCTAAAATTATTGTACCGGCCCGCTATCCTGGACCCACCATGACCATTAAGACCAGTGATGCTACAACCCAGGTCAACGCTCCGTCTCTGTACGATACAGATTTTTTGCTGTGGATAGAGACCACCGCCACCCTGCTAAAAAATCGCCGGTTTGACAATCTTGATCTAGACAATCTAATTGAGGAGATCGAAAGTTTGGGCAGAAGTGATAGGCGAGCTATCTTAAGCTATTTGGCTCGCCTCTGCGAACACTTGCTCAAGCTTAAGTACTGGGATGCAGAACGTCAGCGGTGCCTTCGAGGCTGGACTATAGAAGTCAACAATTTTCGCAAGGAAATTCATCGGCTTTTGAAGGATAGCCCTAGCCTGAACCCTGATCTGCTAGAAAACTTTCAGACTGAATATCAAGACGCCCGAGATAATGTCCTAATTGCTAGCGGGAGCGCGCCAAATCTTATTCCTGAAGAGCCCTGCTTTAGCCTAGAACAGGCCCTAGAAAAAGATTGGCTACCCTTGGCAGGCTCTCCAGACCAGTAGACGAAACGAGATTGCGACGACTTAAGTTGCTTGGCCGATACATTTTTAGATATCACTTACTGAAACCCTGCATTCAGATAAAAGCCGTCGAAGCCTAACCACAGTCTCTGACTGCCCTACGCTCATAATCCTTAATATCTCAACAAAAGACGCTCCATGAACCTGCAAGAAAGTCTGTCGATGGCGACAAAAACTCTGGCTGCCAACCGCCTGCGCAGCACCCTGACCATGCTGGGTATTATCATCGGCAATGCCTCAGTAATTACCATGGTGGGCCTGGGCGAGGGGGCACAGCGGTTTGTCAATGCCCAGCTCGAAACCCTGGGGCCAAACGTGCTGTTTGTGGTGCCGGGCAGTCAGGAAACCCGGCAATTAGGCTCTTTAGAGATTCCGCGCACCTTAGTATTGGCCGATGCGGAGGCGATCGCCCAGCAGGTGCCCTCAGTAGCAGCCGTGGCGGCTGAATCGAGCGGTCGTCAGTTGGTTACCTTTCGCAACCGCAACGCCAATGTCAATGTGGTAGGCATTACGCCTGATTTTCTGACGGTGCGCAGCTTTGAGGTGGCCAGGGGACGGTTTATCAGTGATTTGGATATGACCCGCAGCGCCCAGGTTGCCGTGATTGGCGATACCCTGCGGGAGCGCTTGTTTGACAACCAACCGGCCCTGGGTCAGCAAATTCGAGTAGGGGGCGTCACCTTTGATATTGTCGGAGTGCTAGAGCGCAAAGGCTCTAACCTCGGCCTCGACTACGACGACGCCGTGATGGTGCCGCTGACCACAAAAGACAGCCGTCTGGCTGGGGGCGAACGATCGCCCTATGGGGTCGAGGTTTCGTTTATTACGGTATCAGCCCGCGATCGCGAGAGCATGGCCACCGCCGAATTTCAGATTACCAACCTGCTGCGCCTGCGCCACAACGTTCGCGACGAAGACGATTTTTACATCAGCAGCCAGGATACGCTGCTGACCATCGCCAACACGATTACTGGGGCGCTGACCATCATGCTGGCCGCGATCGCCGGAATTTCTCTATTTGTCGGCGGCATCGGCATTATGAATATCATGCTGGTGTCGGTACGCGAGCGCACCCAGGAAATTGGCCTGAGAAAAGCGATCGGCGCATCCCAAAGCGATATTTTGGGTCAGTTTTTGATCGAGGCGATCATTCTTTCTGTCGCCGGGGGCGTGATCGGCACTGGTTTGGGGGTAAGCGGTATTCTGCTAATTGGATTACTCAGCCCCTTTGAAGCAGGCATTTCTGTAGGTGCCATTGTTCTAGCCGTTAGCATTTCTGGCGGCATTGGGTTGTTCTTTGGCGTATTCCCCGCTCGTCAGGCCGCCAAACTCGACCCTATCGTCGCCCTGCGCACAGCCTAAACTTAACCCATGCACATTCGTACGGCCACCGAATCCGATCTCCCCGCCCTCGCTACCTTGTATCGACAAACGGTGCTGGTCAATGCGCCTCAGCACTACACCACCGCTCAAACCGAAGCCTGGGCCACCGTAGATGCCGCCACCTCCCGCTTTCGCCAGTTCATTTTGGAGGTCACCACCTACATGGCGGAAGATGACACGGGCATCGTCGGTTTCGCAGGAGTAGGTGAGGATGGCCACATCGCCTCCACCTACGTGCGCCACGACTGCCTGCACCAGGGGGTGGGCTCGCTGCTCATGCAGGCGGTGCTGGCCCACGCCCTAGAAAAACACATTCAGCGCCTCTACGCCGAGGCCAGCGAGTTTAGCCTGGGGCTGTTCACCAAGTTTGGCTTCAGCCAGTACGACACCGAAGTGGTAGAGCACAACGGCGTGCAGTTTACCCGCTACCTGGTAGAACGAGTTTTGGTTTAGACGGAAAGAGGGGGCAGGTTTTAGGTGTCAGGCGTCAGGTGCAAGGCTGAACCGTGAACCGTGAACCCGGTACCCGACACCCAACACCCCCCCTATTTCCTAGCAACGCCATCGACTCGGGCAGCATGCTTGACGGCTGAGGCTACCGCAGCGGCCACCCGTTCATCAAACACTGAGGGAATGATGTGCTCGCGGGTCAGTTCGTGGGGGTTGACCAGGGCCGCGATCGCGTAGGCCGCCTCTAAATACATTGATGGCGTGATCTCCTGCGCTCGACAGTCGAGCGCTCCCCGCAGCACCCCTGGAAACGCCAGCACGTTGTTAATCTGGTTGGGATAATCACTGCGGCCCGTGGCCATCACCGCTACCTTATCCGTCACCAGCTCCGGCTGAATTTCTGGAATCGGGTTGGCCATGGCAAACACAATTGGGTCTGCGGCCATCGACGCTACCATCTCAACGCTTACGACTCCCGGCGCGCTGACACCTAAGAAAATATCGGCCCCCGCCATCGCGTCGGCCAGGGTGCCCGACTCTTCTACAGCGAATTCCAGCTTTTGGGGGTTGAGGTCATCGCGGCTGTGGGAGAGAATGCCCTTTGAGTCGCACAGCACAATAGCGG
>NZ_JADEXE010000310.1 GCF_015207265.1 Nodosilinea sp. LEGE 07298
GTTGGTGCCATAGCCAGGCCACATGTGAATGACAGGAGCCTGACTGCCGGTAAACCCTTGGGCATGTCTGGCAGAAACAGAATAGGCTGACTGGGCTTGGGCGGGGTGGGATGAGATACCTGCTAGAGAAAGCGCTCCAGCCACAATCCAGGGAGTCCAAGGTGTTTTCATAGCGCCACCGTTTGATTCACGTACACGTCGACCTCAGTGCCTGGTGGCAAATACCAGACGACAGGTCGATTCAAGATTTCGTCTAGGGCCGCCTGATTTCGCGACTCCATCTGCCCCGAGAGCTGCTCAAACGCGCCTTCGAGAATCCCAGCCAGAAGGTTGGGCTCTCCGGTGTCCTGGGTGATCGCGCTACCTCCAGCAGAGGTGATAACCGAGGAGGTTTTGGGCCGATTCACTAACCCCGCTGCCCGAGATAACCCGGCCATGGCCGCCATCGTGGCATCCATCCGAGCGATATCCATTCCTGGGTCGTCATACTTCTGAGCGATCAGAGGGGTGCCCTCCACCCCTCGCAGTTGAATGGCTCCAGCGGACAGCGGGATTTCTTGCCCAGCCTGAATGAATGAAACTACCGTCAGTTGCACCAGGCCGCTGTCTGCCACCGATGTCACCTGCACCACCAGCGATGTGTCTGCCGGTAAGCCGATTTCTCCATCGGCAGCCAGCAAGGGTTCTGTCAGCTGCACCACGAACTGAGGGCTGTCTGTCTCCGCCGCCCAGATCAACGGCGTTTCCAGTACAGCGGAGGCTTGGGTGCCAGTCAGCAGCAGGGGCGATGTCGGGGGCAATGCTACCGGCTGGCCCTGGAGAATGGCCGCTTCTTCGGCATGGTTAATGTCACGGGATGGAGATGGTGTGCTGCCTTGAGCCACTGACGCGAGGACGGGCGTTGGAGCCGCCGTAACTAGCGGTGCAGAAGGTTCCTGCGCCAAAGGACTACCCTGTCCGTAGCTCCCCAAATGGGACAGCGCTAGCCATCGTTCCGTTGGATCGACGACGGGTTGGGACACCGGTTGAGACACGACGGGACGGGCTGAAACCGTAGGGGAGACGGGGGCTGGTCGAGGCGGTAGCGGTGCCGGAGTAGGTCGCGCCGCGACAGGTTGGGGAGGCCGTGACGGGGGTGGAGGAGCCGGAGAAAAATCAGAGGTTTCTCTGGCCGTTGGCGCTTCCGGTTGAGCCGTAGGCTCTTCATTGGCCAGAGCTTCCAGTTCGGCCTGCTGACGTCCCATCGCTAAATCAGTCAGCAGTTGCCCCCGATCATCGGTAGCACTCAACTCGGTTTCCTCGACCATGGGTTCTGGAAAATCGGCTTGCACCTCCTCAGCCGGTGAAGAATCATTCTTCATCACCCCGCTGGTGAAGACGGCTAAAACCCCAATCACCAGACCGGTTCCAGCGGCGACAACGCCCAGCTTGGTGAAGGGGTTGGCTGCCAGGGATAGCTTGGGCTTGTGGGCGGTTAGAGTCTGCCCACCCAAATCCTCAGCGTCCAGGAGGGGTTCTGCCTCCGATGTGGTGTGTGGAGGTACAACCTCCTGTCCAGGCTCAGAGGCCGGTTCTGGTAGGTGTAGCCCCACCAGGTCGGCCATCTCTTGGTCATCCCACAGATTGTTGGGTGTCGTCATCACAAGTCCTCCCGGTCAAGTTCACGGATGGCATAGATTTGCAGGCCGGTTTGGCGAATGCTGTAGATGGCCTGCTCCAAAGGGGTATCGCCATCGGGCACCGCTGGGGCAGTGACGGCCTCGACAAACACTTCCCGGTTAAAGGGAATCGCCTGGCCCAAGGCGTTGGCCTCATCAAAAACATAGAGATGGGCCACCACCGCCACCTTCCAGCGGCCCTCCCCAACCACCTCGGGACTCCCGACATGGTTGATCACCATCACCACCTGACTGGTGCCAGTGAAGACACCTGGTGGCGTCAGTTCGGCCACCCGCTTCAAGAAGTCCTGGCGGAAATCTTCCGAGAAGGCAAAGCTGGCCTGCCAGCTGGCGGTGGCAATATTGCGTCTGCCCCGTTCCACCTCAATCGGTAGGCCGGGGTCGGCCCTGGGCTGGCTGGCCTCCTCTGCCGTGGTCGCAGGCAGGCTGCCGCTCCAGTTGAACATCAGCACCAGGGTGTCATTGACGAAGCGCCGGATCGTCTCTGGGGTGCGCTCCCGAGAGCCTATGGTGCCGACTCGAATGGCCTGCCCGTCCTGCATTTGCACCAGGGTGGGGGCATCCTGGCGACTGAGACGACTCAAGGCACCGGCCTGAAGAAACAAGACCACCAGCATTACCAGCTGCAACCCCACGCTGCCCAAGACAAATAGAGGCAGGTAGTTTGTGTTGCGTTTCTCAATCAACTGCACCATGGGACATGTCCTGATAAATGAAGTCAACGACGCACGCGGTAGGCCCGACGTCTGCCCGAGTAGCCAGGAGCACGGGCAATGCCACCCATGGCCCCCGTCCCCGCAATTACCCCAGCGGTACTGGTGAGGGCTCCAAAAACCGTCATGCCACCGCCCGACGCCAGGGCCAGAGAGAGAATGGGAGCCAGCAGACCCAGAAAGAAGGGAGCAATGAGGGGATGGGAATCCCCGGCATTCAGCACCGCCAGGGAGACCAGGCCCGAGAGGATGTTGAAGCTGAGTTTGGCGATCGCCAAGGAAAAGAACCCCGTCAGCCAGGCGAATAGCGGTTTGGCCCCCACCGGCAGTAATGAGCCGCCCACAGCAAGCGGCCCCAGGGTGGCGGTCAGTAACAACGAGGCTTCAATCAGCCACTGAAAAGCAATATGCAGCGCCATCAACAGGCCTCGGGTCACGGTCTGAAAGCCAGAACCCATCAGCGCTCCCCCAAACCGCAGACCTGAGTCGAGGGGATTATCTCCGGCCTGAGCCGCCTCCAACGCACGGGATAAGGCATTGGGATTGCCAGTTCTAGCGCGGTAGTCCTCGATAAACTCGCGGGCTTCAATCGCCGCCAGTTCAATACAATTCGCCCGCTCTTCGGGGTTTTGCAGTTCATAGCACTGGTTGCGGCGTTGGATGATGGTCTGCTCCACCGAACCTTCCAAGATCGCCGCCTGATAGGCCTCTTGCAGCCGAATATCCGCAGCCGTGTAGGACAAGACGTCCTGGTTGACCTGGTTGATGTAGTTGCGGATGTCTAGGGTGATGGTCGCCAGGCGATCGCCGTTGTTAGAGAGCAGCACAATCACCAGCAGCGGCCAGATGAAGTCGGCGTAGGCGCGGCTGCTTTCTCCTTCCACCATCTGCCGTGTCCACTGAGTCATAAACAGGAGCAGGGTAGCCACAGCGAATAAGACTCCAACCCGAGCCAGGGCAAAGTAAAGCCCCCCCTGAAGCACGCTCTCCCAGAGCTGGTTCCAGCTTTCAGCCACGGCTTCAGACGCGACAGCGCCGCCCTCAATGATGTCGGCGGTGTCGCGGGGTAACTGGGCAATGGGTGAGACGGGCCAATCCAGCAGCATGGGGGTTCACATCCAAATTGACGCCATGACGAACAGACGTCTAGAACAAACGGGCCTGGGCGCTAATTTGCAGGGTGTCGAGGGCACTGCCCAGAGATTGGAGGCGACGGGCACGGGCCTCTTGATCTAGGTTTTGAGACATGTTGGCCAGGTTGAGGTTGGTCAACTGGGCATCCTGGCGAGATTGCAGCAGTTCTGACTGCACCGCCCCCAGAATTTCTGACTGACGCGCATTTTGCTGCGCCATCTGCTTGATCGCCGCCTGGGTGGACACAGCCGTCTGGGCTGAGTCGGCATGCTGATGCACCTGGCCGATGGTGTCTTCAATCCAGGTGATTTTGTCGCGGGTGGCGGCTTGCCCGCTCTGGCCCAGCACCGCATCGACTTGGGCGCGAGTGAGCTGCCGGTCAACTTCATTGGCGGTTTCAAGCCCCGCATAGATGCTGTCGGACTGGGCTAAATCGCCCTCCAGAATCGTTGTCAGCTCTTCTGCAATGGCCGACCGTACCCGATTGGGGTCAACCAGACCCAGATCGCCCAGGGCGTTTTGGATGACGCCCTCCAGATCGCCGGGCAGCGGTGTGAGCAGGTCGGCGATGGTCTGCTCGACATAGGTTTTGCTGGTCTCAAAGGCCTGGCGGAAAATACCGAAGATGTCGGTAAAGGTGGTATCCACCTGCGAGGCGGCGACGGGTTTGATGGGTGCTACCAGCAGGGTGGCGGCCAGGATAGGGATGAGGGCAACGCGAAGGCGCGGGTTCATGAATGACCTCCAGTGGGTAGGGAGTTGAAAGAAGACAGGGGAACTTCAGGATGGGGATTGCGCTCGGCAAACCAGCGCTCGGTGATCACCGAGAGGGGTTCACCCGACTGAATTGAGAGCACCAGCAGTCGGGCAAACTCCGCCAGGCCCGTGAAGGTATCGGGGGCATGGCGCAGCACTAGGTCTCGGGTCGTCTGCTCATCGGGGTTATTGGCCACGGCAGCGAGCTGGGCAAAGGCGGGATAGTAGCGGCAGTAGGTGTAGAGGCCGTTGTTGTCGAGCAGCCACTGGCTGTAGATCCCCTCCCGTTTGGGAAAGAAGCTCTCGCTAGCGTTGCGGCTGATGACGGCCTTGGGATATTTGAGAATGCGCTCAAAGCTATCTACTGCCATAGGCTGAATGCGACCAATCAAACGAGTGGTCAGGTTCTGAAAGATCTTGGCGCTGGCGGGAGATTTATGGACGGTGTCGGGATCTTGAGCCGAGATGATCACCCGAATTCCGGCCTTGGCACCGTTGGCGCAGAGTCGGCCAATCAAGGCTCCAATTTCGTCAAACTCAAACAGGATGGGGGCTTCATCGATGAAGAAGATGGACGCTGGAGCTTCCAGGGCTCGCCGCAGAGCAGCGGCATAGGCGGAAAGGGCCAGCACAGCGGCATCTTCTTCGTTGGATAGATTCCGTAGGGCAAAGACCAGCAGTTGGGCATCGGTCGGAAAGCTGGAGGGAGCAGAGATCGCTCGGCCCACCCGGCTGGAGAGCCAGAACCGGAGCCGCAGCTCAATCATGTCCAGAGCCTTCGCGATATTGCCGCCCACCTGGTTGAGATCCAGCTTCTCGGGCGTGCAGAAGTCGAGGAAGTCAGCCAGGGTGGGCATCTGTGCCCAGCCCGCTGAACCCAAGCGGCCTTCCATCGCCTCCAGGTAGCGTCGCTGAATCGGGGCATCGGCAAAGAAGGCATTGAGGGCCAGCACCAGAATCGAGCGAATGGTCTGGGTCATCACCGAGCTATTGGCCCCAGAGCCCACAATCATGGTCAGCAGGGCGGACTCCAGAAATGACTGAAAGTCATCGAGGCGTTCTTTGCGCTCGTCACCCGGTAGGTGACGCAAGTCGGGCAGCTCGAACAGATTATTGGACTCGCGGGAGATGTCGAAGTACGCCCCACCTACCAGCTGGGTGTAGTCGGTGAAGGTCGAGGAGCCATCGGGCTTGGGAAAATCGAGCGCTACCACTGGGAAGCGGTGGGCCAGTGCCTGGGTGAGGATGCCAGAGACCAAGACTGATTTCCCGGCTCGGGTGGTGGCAAACAGGCCCAGGTTCTGGTGCTGGTTGAACAAGTCCAGGTGGATGGGTTGGCCGCCTTCCTCGGCAATCAGCTCAAAGCCACTCCTATCGCAGGGCTGGGTCACCACCAGCGGCATCAGCCCCGGTGCTTCGCCCGTGAGGTAGAGCTGCCGCCGCCCGAAGGGTGTTGCCATCAAGGCTTCCCAAACAATCGGCAGCGTCTGAAGCCACACTTTCCAGGCATAGTCCTGCTCGCGCTCCACCCAGGCCGGGCGGCGAAAGCAGCTCTGGATATAGCGGCAGGCTTCATCCAGCTGCTCCAGATCCGGTCGATGCACCAGGAATACAACGGCAGTGTGGATCGGTAGAGCCCCTTCGAAGAGTTCTTCCTGGGCCTCAATCGAGCGCTTCATCTTCAGCTCAGCAGCCACATCCACCGAGTGGCTGTCTTCAGCTAACGTCGCCGTCAGGTTTGACTGCTTCAGCATCCGCTGCACGGTAGTTTTTACCAGGGTTTCGTTGGCCCGAGTCAGCTGGCAGAAGATTTCGGTATCGGCCACCGTCTCGCGGGAGAGGATCTCCCACAGGTAGCGCAGTTGGGCCGACTCACTGGCCCAACCACCGGGCTTTTCGAGGAAGGTTAGCGGGGCCGCATACTGGCCTTTGACCTTGACCCAGGTTTTTCCGGCGGTGGGCACCCCGGCCCGCGTTAGTAACGTAGTGCTGTGAATGTCCGAGTTGACCTGCTCGTGTAGGCCATCAGAATCGAGGATGATCAGCTGGGGGATGTCGATGGGGTCACTGGCGTTAAAGCGGTTCCAGAGCAGGCTCCACAAATCCGATTCGCCCAGAGGCTTCACCGAGAGCCCCATCTTGGTTGAGAGCACCTGTTCCCAGAGCAAAAAGCCATCGGTAAACGCCTTGGTGATCACCGTTTGCAGCCGCTGGTTTTTGGCCTGGCGTAGCTCACCCGTGAACGACTTCCACAGGGTCTCGCCCCTGCTGATCACCTTCTCGATGATGTCTTGGGCTCCTTCAGCACCGGTCTGGACAGTGTAGGTAACATACAGCCGCAGAAATTTGGGTTTGCGCAGGCCCTGCTGGGTGAGTTGTTGGACTCTAGCGCGTTCAGCGGTGAGCAAGAACTTGAGAGCCTGGTTAGGGGCGGTCTGGGTGAGCTGAGCTAAGGCCTGTTGGCGATCGCAGTCCGCCGAAAACGACCCCAGATGAATCGTCAACCGCTCACCATTGGGCAGATCCTTCAGCCCCGATTCCAGCTGGTCAAAGACAATCTCCACCTGTTCATCGGTCAGGGTATTGTGAATGCCCCGGCAGTCGAAGCCAAACACAAAGCAGAGGTGCTCGCGGTTCTTGCCCTTCGTAAGAACGTAGGCTCCAACCTGTCGCCCCCGCAGTTCAATTCGCACCATGGCGGCGAGGTGCAGTGCATCTTCAAAGGGCGTCAACGTGCTGACGAACTGGTTGCCGAGCTTGAGTCGGTGTTTGCCGATGGTCTGTTTCATCGTGGGTAAACCTCAGATATCGGGCATAGCCGCGACTCCAGGTGGGAGTCGGCACAAATTTTGCAGTAAACTTCCAGCTCTGCCCCCCGGTGAGAATCCACCAGGTAGACATGCCCCAGGCGGCAATGAATCCAATCGAAGTCCAGCTGAGGCTGAACCCTCGACCCAGTAGATAGGAGGCCCCTGTGATGCAGAACCAGGGAATGATCTGATCTGCCGGAATGGGGCCTAACCGGGGTTGCGCCCCCAGGATGGAGTTAACGGGACGAAACTTAGATGTCATAAGCAGCCCAGCAATGCTGAAAGAACGGTGTAGAGCTGCACCCTCGATCTGAATGGCCGCACAGCGACAACTAGCCAGTGATTAGCGTTGTCAGCACATCGCCAGCGGTGACGGCGATAATGATAATGAGCGGTGTGCGGGCAATAGTTTGGTTAGAGTCGAACATCGGATCGCTCCAATGAACTCTCTTTCAAAACCGGACGTGAGAGTTTCCCCTCATCCGGCTCCTCAATGAACTGACTCGGCCCTAGGAAAGCTGAACATGACCCGTCC
>NZ_JADEXE010000311.1 GCF_015207265.1 Nodosilinea sp. LEGE 07298
GCCCACCAACTGTTCAGGCAAGGTCAGGCATCCCTGGATCGTTGGCCTAAAAGGGTGGCTGGGCTCAGACTAGCATCCTCAACAAACATCAATTGGTGGTTTCAGCACCGTTGTCTGTGGCCTCTGGCGCGGCAGGGCTTTCGGGAGGTGCTTCTGACTCAGGTGTATCTTCTGGAGTCTCGCTATCGTTGGGAATGGCCGCATCGTCTTCCCCTGCCTCAACATTCGGCGTCTCGACGGGCATGAGCCATTCTTCCAAAGGGCGGTTGATGCCGTTGGCTACATCGCGAGTGACGACGAGCACAGAGTACTCCTGCCCCTCGGCTGGGGGCCAGGGATCAGGATCGACCACGGCATAGTTGGCGCTACCGCTGAAGTCGGGGCCACCCAAAATCAATTCATGCTCGGTGCCGTCTTTGAGCGTGACGGTGACAATACCAACGGGAGCGTCAAAGCCGAAGTCGGTGGCCTGGTCGGCGGTCATCGTAACGGTTTGCAGGGGCGAGTCAGTGTTGAGGCGGCTGAGCAAGAACGCCACGGCACCTGGTTCGGCCAGAGCATTTTCAGGTGCTGTCATCTGCCAGTTGCCGTCGTCGCCCTGCTCAAATACCAGAGTTTCGTCGCCGCGATCGACGGTGAGGGTGGCGACGTCGGCCTCTTCAAAGGCGAGGATGGGCTCGGTCGATTCGCTTTGGGTGGCAGAGGGCGGAGACTGCGATCGCTGCGACTCGGCAATCAGCACCCCAGCCCCCAGCAAAAAGGCAACTCCGACGAGAATCAATGTACTGCGCTGAAATTTCATAGCCCTCAAACCGCGACGCTCAGAACCAGCTAAATCGTGATGTGCTGATCCATCCTACGACCTGAGGGACAGATTATACCGGGGCGTCACCAATTCAGCGTCATCAGGCAGCAAACCCTTGAATGACTAGGTGTCAGCGATTTTGCTCAATCCGTCAATATCTTGAGGACCCACAACGGAGACCCCTAGAAAGCCTGTAAAATCCGTTGGGTTTAACGTTAAAACATGGCTGATGTCAGAAACTGACATAACCGCTGCAATGCGGGCATCGTGGGTTCGTTTGCCCTTAATCTTGTTTTCAGTCACGAAAGACAGCCACGTTGAAAAAATCTGTGGCCCTTCTTCTACCAAGGGGAAGCGATCAATCAACTGGTCAATTACTATGCGGGTTTGCTCAATCGACCATCCCAAACCGTTAACCTCAGTTGGACGGGTAGCAACAACCCAGAGCTCAATTAAGACTTGCGCGGTTAAATAACACTCGTTTCCCTGCATTAACAAGGTTGCGACGGCCGTTGTTGCCAGCTCATGTTGTTCATCAGACGGGTTGCTAAACCGTAGAACAATGTTGGTGTCTAGCAAATAGCCAACCACTAGTCGTAAATATTGCCTCGGTCAAACGCCTCATTGGGCAGGCTGGAATGCGCTTTAGGCAGTTGCGATACCCATGCTCGAAAATTTTGAGCCCGCTCCGTAGGAGTTGCCCGTTGCCAAAACAGCTCTCCTTGGGCCAGGGGAGCGGCTTGGGTTTTTAGCGACACTACTAAATCGGCAATTTTTCTCAACTGGCTCTCACTAAGTTGGTCGATCTCTTGTTTCAACGTTTCTTGCAGCATGGGTCGCGTCCCCGTTAGGACTACTGAGCTTGTTTTAGCTACCTGTGTCAATCATATCGAATGCGCTCAGATAGACCGAGCGCATTTCTTGAACGGCTCAAGCTGGCTTAAGCTGCGGAGAGAGCTGGAGCGGGTACGTTCGTGGTTGAAAGCTGGGCCAAAATGGCGTTGACGTTGGTTTTGGCGTCGCCAAAGAACATCAGCGTGTTGTCGTTGAAAAAGAGCGGGTTTTCAACGCCGGCGTAGCCCGACGACATGCCGCGCTTCAGCACCACCACAGTGTCGGCTTCCCAAACTTCCATCACGGGCATACCGGCAATGGGGCTAGTGGGGTCGTTTTTGGCGCTGGGATTAACAGTGTCGTTCGCGCCGATCACCAGCACGACATCGGTCGCCGTCAGGTCGTCGTTGATTTCGTCCATCTCCAGCACGATGTCGTAGGGCACGTTAGCCTCGGCCAGCAGTACGTTCATGTGGCCGGGCATGCGGCCCGCCACGGGGTGAATGCCAAACCGCACCTGCTTACCCTGGCCCCGCAGCAGGCGAGTGATCTCAGCCACAGCGTGCTGAGCCTGGGCCACGGCCATACCGTAGCCAGGCACGATGACCACGCTCTGGGCATTGGCCAGCAGGTCAACCACTTCGCCCGTGGTGGTGCTGGTGGCGCTGCCCTCAATGGCAGCAGCTTTGCCGGAGCCGCTAGCGGTTTCGCCAAAGCCACCCAACACCACGTTGATGAAGGAGCGGTTCATGCCTTTGCACATGATGTAGCTAAGGATGGCTCCGCTACTGCCCACCAGCGCCCCGGTAATGATCAGCAGGTCGTTGTTGAGCATGAAGCCTGCCGCTGCCGAGGCCAAACCTGAATAGCTGTTGAGCAGTGAGATCACCACCGCCATATCGGCTCCGCCGATCGCCATCACAATCACAATGCCGAAAATGCCTGCGATCGCCGTCATCGCCCCCAGAGCAATCAGCGGTGTGTCGCCTGTCGCGGTCAGGAATGGGACTCCGAGAGCTGCGATCGCTCCCAGCATCCCCAGCGTCAGCACGTGGCGAGCGGGCAGCAGCACCGCTCGGCTCGGCACCCAACCCCGCAGTTTAGCCACCGCAATTATCGACCCTGTGAAGGTGACGATGCCGATAAACACGCCGACAAATATTTCTACTCGATGAACAATTACATCGCCGCCGCTCAAGGCTGCGCTGGGCTGGAGATATTCGGCAAAGCCTACCAGCACGGCGGCTAGACCCACAAAGCTGTTGAGCAGGGCCACCATCTCGGGCATGTCGGTCATCGCCACGCGAGAGGCGGCCAGCACGCCGATCAAGACGCCGAGACCGATAGAGCCGATCTGAATCGGGTAGCCCTGGCTAATGGCGGCGGTGGCGGCAAAGGCGATCGCCATGCCGAGAATGCCCAGCAGGTTGCCCCGCTTGGCCGTCTCCGGCTGCGATAGCCCCGCCAGACTGAGAATGAAGAGGGCGCTGGCGACGATGTAGGCGGTGGTTACGAGGTTGTTTTCCATGTTTGAAGAGTTGGTAAGTAGGCGGACAGGTGGTGTAGGTGAGTAGGGGAGCCAACGTTACAACGTTGGTGCGCTTAGTTTTGGGCCTACTTGTGAAACATGTTCAGCATCCGCTGGGACACCATGAAGCCGCCCGCGATATTGACGGTGCCGAGGAAGAGGGCGATCGCGCCCAAGATCGTCATCGGTGAGGCGATAT
Organism: Nodosilinea sp. LEGE 07298; assembly: GCF_015207265.1. Taxonomy (GTDB): domain Bacteria; phylum Cyanobacteriota; class Cyanobacteriia; order Phormidesmidales; family Phormidesmidaceae; genus Nodosilinea. Next base: position 3,367 of record NZ_JADEXE010000311.1, read on the forward strand.
TGCTTGAAATCTGAAGCATGCCGCCGATGATGATGATGCCGCTAATAGCGTTGGTGACGCTCATTAGGGGAGTGTGGAGGCTGGGCGACACATCCCAGATCACCTTCCAGCCCAAAAAGCTGGCCAGCACAAAGACGGTCAGGTGGGTCATAAACGAGGCTGGTGCCCACAGGCCAATGGCCACGCAGGCCGGACCAATTAGCACGGGCCAGAGCAGCTGGGTGTACCAGGGTTTAGGGGCGGCGACAGCGGCTTCAGCGGTGGGGGTGGCCGATTGGGTGCTGGGTGCTGGGGCCGGAGCCTCAACCTTGGGCGGCGGCCAGGTCACCTGCCCGTTGTGAATCACGGTGGTAGCGCGAATCACCTGGTCCTCCATATCAATGCCAAACTTCTCGGCTCCGCCTAGGTCACTGAGCAGGTGCACCAGGTTGTTGCCGTAGAGCTGGCTGGCCTGGGCGGCCATCCGGCTGGGCAAGTCGGTAAAGCCAATGATGGTGACGCCGTTGTGAGAAATTACCTGACCGGGTTCAGTGACTTCGCAGTTGCCGCCCTGCTCGGCGGCCAGGTCTACCACCACCGAGCCGGGTTTCATGCTCTTGACCATCTCTTGGGTGATCAGCAGGGGCGCTTTTTTGCCGGGAATCAGAGCTGTAGTGATGATGATATCGACATCTTTAGCCTGCTGGGCAAACAGAGCCATTTCGGCGGCGATAAAGGCTGGGCTCATCACCTTGGCGTAGCCGCCTTCGCCGCTGCCGTCTTCTTCAAAGTGTAGCTCTAGAAACTCTGCGCCCAGGCTCTGCACCTGCTCTTTGACCACCAGGCGGGTGTCAAAGGCTTTGACGATCGCCCCCAAACTCTTGGCCGCTCCGATCGCCGCCAGCCCGGCCACGCCAACCCCAATCACCATCACTTTAGCGGGGGGCATTTTGCCCGCAGCGGTAATCTGGCCGGTAAAACAGCGGCCAAAGTGGCTGGCGGCCTCAATTACGGCTCGGTAGCCACCGATGTTGGCCATCGAGCTGAGGGCATCGAGCTTTTGGGCGCGGGAAATGCGGGGTACCGAATCCATCGCCAGCACCGTGCTGCCCTGCTGGGCCATTTGCTCTAGCAGCTCAGGGTTTTGGGCGGGCCAGATGAAGCTGACCAGGGTGGTATCGGGTTTTAGCAGGTCAGCCTCGTGGCGATCGAGGGTGGGGTGGTGCTGGGGCGATCGCACCTTCAGCACCACATCGGCGGCCTGCCACAGGCTGGCAGGATCCGTGACAATGGTGCAACCAGCGGCTTTGTAGGCGCTGTCGGTAAAGCTGGCCCCGGCCCCGGCCTGGGTCTCAACCAGCACCTCAAAACCTAGTTTTTGCAGCTTTTTAGCGGTGTCGGGGGTGGCGGCTACCCGCTGTTCGCCCGCAAAAATTTCTTTAGGAATGCCAACTTTAAGTGCGGTTGGGGCGGCATCTGCCACAACGGCGACAGTATTCTCTTGGGGAGCGGCAATAGTCATAGGTGATGATTAAAAGAAATGGTCTTAAACAACGGAACACAGACAGTTAGAGAGCCGATCCAGGAATAAAAAACTCCAACGATAGGCGATCAAGCACCGATAAGGAAAAGTTTAAAGGGCAAAGTTGAGCGCCGTGCAGTAGGACTATAGCCACCTCTAAACTATGGCTCAATTCACACTTCGACAGCGGTACGCGTGATCTATGCAAAAACTCTAAAAGATCTAGCCCAAAATTACTGAATTGCTTCTGGCGATTCAACCCGCGCTGGGACAACCGCTGAATGACATTGATCTTAAGCTAAACCCCTCTAATCTCCTCAGGGTTCGCCTTTGTTTGCTGACTTTTACCATCCTCGCTAGAAATTTGGATAGCCCAAATATCCAGATTGTTTTTTGATTTCATACAATTCCGACAAAAACTCACGGCGAACTCAGTACAGAACAGCCTACCCAACGCTTCCTGGCATGGTAAAGGTGATGCCAAAGCCTATAGGCAAAACTTTAAGAATGTTTTATGAGTTCTGAGGTTATCACCATTAATTGTCAGCGATGAGAAATAAAATCTTGTTTTGTAAAGAAGTCTTCCCAGGCTACTGATCTCAACTCTTTGACGTCAAAAGGTTGACCAATTCTAAAAAACCGTCTACCTCAGCTGCCTGGGTTACAAAGGTGGGACGGTGGGTAAGGCGATCCCAATAGTCCTTGACATTAGCTACCCCCACCGAATAGGGAAAGAGGGCTGGGGCAAACATGCTTTCGTCGTTGGGGCTGTCGCCTAGGGTAAGAACCTCGGCACTGGAGATGGCCGTAAAGTGGCGCTCTAATATCTGCAGCAACCCGGTGGCCTTAGACTGGCCCAGGGTAAACAGGTGACACTGCACAGTGCTGTAGGTAAAGCCCCAACCCAAGCCCTGACACACCTGAGCCATCTCGTCCAAGTCAAGCTGGGTGAGACCCTTGAGGTCAAAAGTCCAGTCGGTGAGGCGAAAGCGGTTGTCGTCAGACTCGTGCAGCTGGGGCCAGCGCCGCTGTAGTTGGGTGAAAACTTCGCTGAGCTGCTGCCGGTGAGCGACCAGATCTGGAATATCGACCAGCAATTCTGGAGCCGCATTGAGGGGAAAGTAAACCCCGCCGTTTTCAGCCATAGCCCCAGTGACGGGCAGGTAGTGGGCCAGGCCATTGACCCACCCCGCCGATCGCCCGGTGACAATCATGACGGGGAAACCCTGGCCTTGCAACTGCTCTAGCCCGCTGAGCAGGGCGGCGGTAAACTTGCCCTGGCGGGTGAGGGTGCCATCCATATCGGTGGCCAGTAGCTTGATGGCTGGGGAAAACCCACGGGGGGGTAATGGTTGAACTTCGCCCATCGGGTCTACACTTTGTGGTTACTGTGGACAGGCATGGCGCTATGTGGCCATGCGATGATCGTGATGCCCGAGGAGCGCCATGGCGGCGATCGCCAGCATCCACCACCAGCCCATACTGACTTGACGCTATGAGCACGTTAGCACCGGATCAGCGCAACTACTACTATCTTCTCGAAGGCGGGCGAGCGGGGGTGCATAAGCCCATTCTGGCGGCGCTCCATGCGGTGCACAATCAGCCTCAGCTTACCGATGGCGAAACGGGGCTAGGCCTTGCCCCCATACATCAAATTGAAATGGCGGAGGTCGACACCTTTGCGGCCCAGGTGCAGTACGGGGCCAACACCATTCGCAGCCTCACCAACAGCCTGGTTGAGCAGGGTTGGAGCGGAGCCGATATTTGGGATGCCAGCGTGGGTCGCTACAGCGATCGCTTTTTGCAGGCGGTGGCGAAGGGGTTTACGCCAGCGGCGAGCGATACAGGTGCCGCCCAGCTTGAACCCAGTGACCCAGCCGCCCTGCTACAGGCTTACCTAGAAGACATCAGCACTGACTACAGTGGCGCGCAGCTACCCCAGAACCTGGCCAAGCTAGACCCAGCCCTGCTGGCCTTTGCCGAGCGCCTGCCGCCCAACTACAGTCGGCTCGACTTTCAGCGGCAGGCCCTGGTGGAGGCAGTGCGCCTGTGGCGGCAGCTCAACACCGCCGAGGCGGCCTACGAGATCTTGGGAGTGCCCGCGATCGATCAGGTACCCGATGAAGCGGCCCTCGACAATGCCCTGGTGGCCTTTGTCCAGTCGGCGGTGCGCTACTATGCGGGCTACCCGAACCAGCGAGAGGCGCTGATTCGCCTGGTGCAGCTGTGGCGCGAGATGGATACGCGCGAAGAGGCGATCGCCTGGCTGCTCACCAACGATCCCTTCGCCCACGAAACCAGCCTGGAGATTGTCGATCCGGCCCTGATCGCCTTTGTGCAAAAAATTCCTGACCTCTACAGCGGCCAGGGCGACTGGCGCTTTGCCCTGACCGAAGGCTACCGCCGCTGGTTTGGCCTCGACTCGCGCACCACCGCCATTCAGCGCTTGGGCATCGACCCCGACGACCTGGCTCAAAATACTGAAAACCAGGCCGCCCTGATCGCCGCCGCCCGCACCCTAGACCGCGCCCTGCTCGACTTCGCGGCCAGCATTCCCACCGCCTACACTCAAACAGAACAGCAGCGAGAAGCGCTGATTCGCCTGGTGCAAATCTGGCGACGACTGGAGGGACGCATTCCCACCATTCAGTCGCTGTTTGAAGACGTACGACGGCTAGAGCGGGCCGCCCCCTCGGCCCCCGAAGCTATGCCCGCTCCAGTCTCTGCC
>NZ_JADEXE010000312.1 GCF_015207265.1 Nodosilinea sp. LEGE 07298
GGCCAGGGGGGCCAGGGGCAACCAGAGGGTAGCGGCTAACCCCAGCACGGCGATCGCAAAGGGCAGGGGCGATCGCATCACAGCACTGTTCATGGTCATGCTCCCAAAAACTCATTCTCCAAAGTATGGGGGAAGGGGGCCAGAGATTGTCATTTTTGTAACGTTTTGATCAGGGGTTAATACCGAATCCTGTTTGGCTAACCCCCGCTTGGTAGGGGCATAGCATGCTACGCCCCTACAGGGTTCCTGTTTATGAATCGGGGTTTACCAAATTAGATTTCGCATAACACTGACTAAGGCCCCCCATCGGCTGGTTTCAAAGGGCTATGGCGTTCTGAGGTTTGGGTTAGGGTGGCGGTCAGCAACGCGCTGCTGTTCAGCGCGGCCAGGGTGGGCAACAGCGGCAGCCACCCCCCCATGAGCAGGGTGGCCCAGGCCGCTATCGTCAACCCGCTGGTCAGCAACACACAGGCCAGCGCCAGCCGGGCCGATTGCCAGCGCCGGGCCAGCAGGCTGCCGGCGATCGCCCCCAGGGCAATGCACAGCGCCTCGGCCCACTGGGGCCAGACCCAGATCAACGCTCGACCGTCCTCCACAGCGCTGATCAGCTGGCTGATCATTTGGGCCTGCATGAACACGCCCGCCGTGCGGCTCTGCGCCTGGGCACCGTAGGGGGTCGACCAGTAGTCGCCGCCGCTGGGAGCGGTGACACCGATGAGGACGATGCGATCGCGCAGCCGCTCCAGATTCACCTGCCCACTCAAAAGCTGCTGGAGCGAGATCGTCGCCGCAATCTGCTCCGGATCGGGCAGGGCGCGGTAGTTGAGCAACAGCTGGTTGCCGCCGTTGTCTATCCGCTGCAAGCCGCCGGTGCGCTGGTTGAGTCGGGGAAAAACCACATCGCCAATTTGTAAATTGCCCTGGGCGGTAAAGCGGGGTGATAACCCGGTTTGGGTTAAGTAATGAATGGCCACCAACGCCGCAAACCCGTAGGACGACTGGCAGGGCGACACCGGATCGGGGGTCAGGGTTAGCAACTGCCGCCTGACCAGGCCGTCGGCTTCTTCAATAAAGTCGCTAAAGCCGACCTGGGCAAGGGGCAGTTCTGGCGGCGGGCTAATGCCGACCGAGCCGGCGATCGCATCTCGGCTTTTGCACAGCCCCACCAGGTTAGGCTGCCCCAGCGCTTCGATTAGAGCCAGATCGCGGGCCGAAAAGTCGCGGTACAGGTCAAGGCCAATGAGTCGGGGCTCACCCTCAGCCAAAAGGGTCAGGGCCTGGTGCAATGTCTCATCGGCCACCGACCCGCGCCGGTCAGCAGCCGTTTGGGATTGAATATCGGTTTCATCCACCGTCACCACCACCAGGCGAGGGTCAGGGGTTTCGGCGGGGCGCAACTGCATTAGGGCACCGTAGGCCCACAGCTCAGCCGGTTGCAGAATGCCTGCCCAGCGCAGGGCCAAAATTGCGATCGTGACGGCCAGGCTGCCCAGCCCCACCCAACGCGGGGCCAGCTGTGGCTGAGGCCGCATCATCGGAGTGAGAATCTGCTCGGGCTGACCCGCCAGCTGTGGCCAGGTGGGGGGCACCTCTGCCGGATTTTGCACAATCACCGGCAGCCAGGCCGCACAGACCCCCAGCTCACTCAGCCCGTGGAGCTTTTCGCGGGCTTCGCGCACGGCACTGTAGAGCGGCTGGCCGCTGGCGAACGCAGCCAGAAACCCTTTGAGGAACTGGTGGGCGATCGCATCGGGTACCGGCTCCCGCATCACAATGGTTTGGGGCAGGTGCAGGTCGGCCAGCGCCCAGGCCAGGCCCAGCCCGTCGCAGGAGTTTAAAATGGCCAGCTGCAAGCCGTTGTGAATCGTGCGCCCCAGGGCGTATTTGAGCTGCTCAATGGACAGCGACTCCGTTTGGTTGACCTGGAGGTAGCCCTGGCCCTGACTGGTGCTGTGCCCGGCAAAAAACAAAATGTCCCAGCTAAATTCCCACAGCTGGTGCTGGAGTTCGCCCAGGCTGGGCTGGGCCAAGAGCGTCACCTGAGCCTGGGGCAACTGGCTCAAAATCTGTCGGTCTGTTTCCACATCGATATCGGTGTCGTTGCCCAGCACCGCCAAGACTCTGACCGCTCCGGTGGGGTTGCCCTGGGTCTGCTTCAGGGCGCGGTGATAGTCGGGCAGGCTGAGGGAAAGCTCTGCCTGGGGATAGTCGTCAAACAGCTGCCACAGCCCCCAGGGAAAGCGCAGCACCGATTTGGCGTGGGCCGTGAGCATCACCTGAAGGGCGGCCTGGGCCGAGAGGTGAGTGCGCAGACGGCGCTCGATGGGGGCAAAGGTCGCCGCCATCAACCACTGGTTCAGATCGCTGTGCAGGGCAGTGCAGAGGGTGGCAAACTCCTGATGCGACACATTCGTGACCGCCGCCGTTTCAAACTCAAACGGCGATGCGGCCCGTCGCCAGCGGCTCTGGCTGCCGTAGATGGCCTCGTAAAGCTGCTGCCAGCGCTGATACTGGGTGGCCATCTGGGGCCACGGCGGCAAACTGCCCACAAATTGAATCGGGGGCTGCTGATTTTCCCAAAGCTGGGCCGTGACGCTGGCAAAGCCCGTCTGCCAATCGCCCTGGCCCAGATTGAGCAAAAGGCGCTGTTCCATTGTCTCAGCTCTTAGCTGATGAAATCCTCCTGCACCATAGCATCCCCGAGCTGAACCTTGACCCGAAAAGGCTGGCCCGGCGGACAGCGAAAACCTGGCAGCTGAATGTAATTATCGTGCTCCCCGGCCTGTACCGTTTGCAAATGCTCGGCGGCATCGGGCGAGGCGAGGGCCAGGGTGACACCGCTGGGGAGTAAATCTTCCCCCGAGGGAAATAGCTGGATGCTAATACTGCGACGGTTGCCGTCCACTGTCACCATCCGCACCCCCAGTACCAGATAACAGCCGGGAGGGTTGAGCCAGACCGCCTTCCCCTGACTGATCGCGGTGCCGCTGGTCTCTGCCGAGCGCAACCCCAGCGCCGGAGACTGCGGCAGCAGCTCCCCTAGAGCCTGCCACCCCGGCGCGAATACTTGCCGCAGCCAGCCCCCCAGATCTACGGGCATTATGCCCTGCCGCCGCTGCCAAAGCTGTCGCCGCCAGGCTGCGTTACTGAGTAAGGCTCCCCACAGCTCAAAGGGGATTTCTAGCCTGGGTTCGACCGCTCTGGCGAGGCGCTCAATCAGCCGCTCAGCCTGGGTCGCCGAGAGCGGGGCAAGTTCGGGCAGGGCAACCGGCTGGAGCGGTTCGAGCTGTTGGGCCACCCAAAAGACAGAAAAGTCTTGGATTAGGTCGTCTGCGCTTAGGCTGTAGGTGCGATCGCTCGGCTCATACCTGCCCTGGCCCTTCACCTGGGCGTAGGTGCCATAACCCCACAGCACCAGCCGCTGCTCGTCCACATCCACCTGGGCCGCCACATAGTAATCTGCTGCCCAGCCCGGAATATCAACCCACTCCTGGGGCACCGCCAGCGAGGCGGCATCGATCGCCTCACTCAAGATCACCACCAAGCGGCGATCGCCCAGCACCAGGGCCAGCCCATCCACCCCCTGCCAGAGATCCACCGCATCGGCGGCGGGCCAGAGGGGCATGACTTGATCAACCTCGTCCTGCACCCAGGCGCGCAGCGCCGCCAACCCCAGCCGATGCAGATAGACCCGCCAGCGGGCCGCCGGATCGGCGATCGCCTCGCCCTGCTGCCACAGCGCTAGATCGCGCGGCAGCGCCAGCACGGGCTGCACCGGATTGTCAAACACCAAGCTCATCGAAATCCTCTGCTGTGTTCTGATGTTTTTTTTGATAATGGCGCTGTAACCACTCGTGAATCGCGTCGCTCATACTGGCTAATACGGTGGAATCAAGGTCAATATGCAGGGTTTTCTGGCTCCACCGGGCCACATCGACCAAGAGCCGCTGGCGCACCCGGCTGAGCCGACGCGACACCTGATACTGCTGAATTTGCAGCTGTTGAGCGATGGCAGCTTGGGTTAGATCCTCTCGATAGTAAAGCCGCAGCAGGGTTTGATCGGCGGGGGCGATCGCAGCGATCGCCCCCCCCAGCACGGCCTCCAGTTGCTGCACCCGCCGCTGCTGTTCGGCGTAGGCCTCCTCCGCCAGCAGCCGCTGCATCGGACCATCGCCGTCGCTCAAGGTATCTAACGGTTCTGGACCAGCCTGGTCAAACTGGGGCTGATTGAGCGACACCACCGTCGGTGCTAGGTAGGCACGGGCCGCCTGCACCACCTGCTGCAGACTGGCCATCAGGTCTTCAGCCCTAAGCCGGGCAGGCATTGGGCTGAGCTGAACTCGCTGCCGGTTATAGCGCTCAGCCATCTGGGCGAGCTGGTCGGCAGTCGGCGGCGGTAAAGCCCGCACCGAGCGCTGGGGATCGGGCTGACAAACCGCTTTAAAGCATTGCCATACCAGGATGGCAGACTCTGTCTGGGCCACCCCAGCAGCCAGCAGCGATCGCTGGAGCTGGGTCTGACTGAGGCGACGCAGCAGGCCCCAATCGCTGCAAATATTGGCCTCATGCTGCTGCCGCAGCTGATTGCGAATGACGTTACCAAATGCAGCCTGGGCATAGGCTCTCAGATCGCTGCCGTAGTCAGGTCTGTAGCGCTTGAGAATGCTGGGAGTGTGGGCGATCGCCGTTTGAAACCCATCGGCTAGAGTCCATAGCCCATAGGCAAAGCGCTGCGTGATACGTTGAGTCGCCCAGTAGCAGGGTTCTTGCAGATAGGCGTGGAGATGGGCCTCTGCTTGAGCATGTGCCTGCCAATGTTTGTGCCAATACAGTGCCCAAAACACCTCCGATTGCGACGCCTGGTCTGACTGAGTTAAGTGATCTGCCATTCCTTTTTTCAACCGCCAATCGCTGACCCAGCCATCAAAGCGATCGCCTGAGAACCGTATAAACGTTGAAAAAAGGTCGATCACCGTAGTGCGCAGCTGCATCACCAAAATCGTGAATCTCAATCATGGGTGTAGACAAGTCCTAAAAATATTGACATGAGGATGTTTAGCCGGTAGTCAAAAGATAGTTAGAACTCACGTCTCAAACGGCTTTATTCTCTAATTAAAAGCTCACCCCACTGGCAACGTCTCCGCCCTATCGTTAACCACAATATTCACTGAGTCAAGAGGCCAGCCGAAGGATCAAAACCACTAGTCATAGCGATTGTCACTTAGAACTAGATGGAGCCCTAGAAACGCTACTGCCGGACTTGATTCAGCCAGAGTTTACCGCGCAGAGGGAAGCGGCGTTGGATGCTATGGCCCTTTGGAGCGGTCTTTGACCATTGCCGCCCCACCGCCCCGTCTAGTGGGTTCTGCCGCCGCCAGCAAAGAGCCATCGGGATAAATGACTAACCCAACAGCGGCTCCAATCTCAGGCACCGGAGCCAAGTGATGACCAAGGGCAACTAACTCCTGACCCAAAGTAGTCTGTTCGAGCTGGCTATCTACTTGGGTCGGGCCTGTATTGCGCTGGGAAATGCGCGGGGCGGCGATCGCATCGGGGAGCGACAGGCCAAAGTCAATCAGATTAATGGCAATACCAGCCACAGTCGTAATGATGGTTGGGCCACCAGGGGAACCAAAGGCCAGCATTGTGCCGTTGGGGCTACGGACAATGGTGGGGGCCATACTGCTGCGGGGACGTTTGTATGGCTCGGGCACATTGGGGTGAGGACGGACGGGGTCAAAGTCTGTCAGCTCATTATTGAGGATGAAGCCATAACCCGGAACAACAATGCCAGAGCCGCCAATGGATTCAATCGTGCAGGTATAGGAGACGATATTGCCCCAGCGGTCACTGGTCACCAGGTGGGTGGTGGACAGGCCCGACTGTTCGCCCAGTTGAGCGACTGATGGTAGGCCAGTCAGGCTGGGGCTAGGGTCTCTCTGAAAGGGCAGCGGATCCCCAGGGGGCGCTCTAAAGTCTGGATCGTCGGGTGCGCGATCGCCCACCTTAGCCCGCCTAGTTTGAATAAAGCCCTCGCTCTGTAAGCCAGGGAGGGGCACATCTACAAACTCTGGATCGCCTAGGTAGGCGTTGCGGTCGGCAAAGGCCAGCCGTTCTGCTTCGATGACGGTATGCCAAGCTTTGGCGCGATCGCCCTGGGTCAAATCAAAGCCCTCCAGGAGGCTGAGAATTTCCCCAGTGGTGATGCCGCCGCTGCTGGGCAGGCCCATGCCGTAGAGCGTATAGCCTCGATAGTGAGTGATTGTGGGGGGCCGCACACGCACAGCATAGTGGTCGAGGTCGGCCAGGGTCATGGCTCCTGAGACAACCTGAAAGGGGGCTGTGGCTACGGCAGGGGGCTGTTGGACAGCCTGAACAATCGCCTTAGCAATCTCACCTCGATAGAAGGCATTTATGCCCTGTTCAGCCAAGATGCGGTAGGTTTTAGCCAGGTCAGGATTTTTGAAGCGAGTGCCTACCGTTGGCGGCTGGCCATTGGGGAGATACAGCGCCTGAGTCGAGCTAAAGGCGGCAAAGCGGGCTTGGTTTTGCTCAACCTGCTGAGCAAAGGTGCCATCGACTACAAACCCATCCTCTGCCAAAGCGATAGCGGGTTGCAACGCTGCGGATAGAGAGAGTGTGCCATAGCGATCCAGCGCTTCAGCCCACTCTAGGGGGGTGCCGGGTACTCCGACTGCTACCCCAGAGGAAATGCGGTTCGGGAAGAAGGGCAGCAGTTCTCCAGGGCTGGATGGATCTTGGAAAAGGTCTACAGTGGTGGCTGCTGGGGCTTGCTCTCGCCCGTCCAGGGTAATGACTCGGTCCTGATCGTTGAGATAGATGACCATGAACCCGCCCCCGCCAATGCCCGCAGAGAAAGGATCGGTAACACCTAAGGCCGCAGCAGTGGCGATCGCGGCATCAACAGCATTGCCGCCCCGGCGCAGCACCTCTAAGCCAATTCGGGTAGCATCGGTATCGACAGTGGCGACTGCACCGCCACGTCCCGTAGCGATCGCCAAGCTCTCCTGGGATGGTCCAGCCCTGCTGAGCCAGAAGCATAGGCAAAGGCTCACAGAGATGGCTACTGTAAAAATGCGCCTGATCATAACCAATGTTTTGACTAACTCTCTACAGTGTTGATCGATAAGGCTGTTTAGTGGATTATCTGCGCTAGGCTAAGTTCGCTCTATCGACCAATCAGGCAGATTGGGGGTGGTCTAGTCGCCCTGGTTCGCAGCCCTGCCATATCAGCTAATGGATTGCGTAGCTCTAGACTAATAAATGTGGAGACTACCGCAAGCCATCGATCATACTTCCTAGCACTCACCAGTCGAATAAGCTGGGCCAATTCAAATGTAGGATGGGTTAGCGACAGCGTAACCCATGCGGGCGTTGGGTTTCGTGCCTCAACCCCAACCTACATCGACTTATATTTAAGGCTCAATACGGATTTTGGGGAGCTAGTTCAACAAGGTCTCCAATAGGTTGCCCAGCAGTGCCTTTCCTCGCTTACGGGCATTGTGTACGAACTCAAAGAACCCCAGATAAAGCGGCAGTTTCTCCT